>CAYPNR010000001.1:0-35590 GCA_964412125.1 uncultured Planctomycetota bacterium
CGGACGTGGACGAATTTACCGTTCGGGGAGATGCGGCCGTTTTCGTCACGCGGCGGGCTGTAGTTGGTGTCTGCATGGAGGGCGCCCTGGACTTTCCGCGAGACTCGGTGCGAGACGACGATGTTATCGACGGCTTCGGCCACGTCGTCGAGGAAAGAGTCTTCCGTTCCCCAGGGGGGATTGACCGGGGCGAGCAGGCGGAAGAAGCGGCTGCGCTGGCCGTCGGTTACGGCGGCCTGTGAGGCGATGGAGAGTTTTTTGACCATAGCGGGGGATGCAAGCGCAACGGCGATGGCGTCCACGGCGTGGTGGCGGTGATCTTCACGGTTCTTTTTCCAGTCGTCGCCGAGGATTCTATTGAGGCCGAGGACTCTTCTGATATGGGCGGTTACTTGTCCGGTCGAGACCTGAACGCGGAGTCTGCCGTCCTTGTCTATTTTTCCTCCGTAGAGGAGGCCGAGGTACCTGGCGGCTTCGCGTGACGCGTATGCGGTGTCGGTAAGTTGACGACGGGCGAAGTCTTCGGGGATTTCGCTCATCCGGAAGAGCCTGAGTTTGCGTTCTGCGTATTCGCCTTTGAACCCTTTGACGCGCGCGAGTATTTCGTCGTACCGGTCGGTGCCGTGATAGGCTTCGTATGGGGTGCGATTACGTTTTCTCGAGCGGTTTTCTTCGGCGTAGCAGAGCGTTTTGTTCGCGAAGGAATTGTCGAGTGAGCGGCTGAGCGGGATGATGTGTTCTATGTCGAATTCGGGGGCGGGGCCGAAAAGGCTCTGCACCGAAATGCATCTTCCTGTGTAGGGGCATCTTTCGTCACATTCTTTCCAGAGGCGGTATTTGAGGACGTTACCGGGGGTAGGCGCGATGCCGAGTTTTTCGAGGGAGTCTTTTGCGGCTTTTCTTTCGCCCTCCCTTTTTTTCATGTGGGAGCGCGCATCTTTGCGGGATTTTTTGCTCTTCCGCAATTCGCGGGCGAGTTCGACACGGATGATGTCGGGTTTGCCGTATTTCTTGATGAGCGCGTTGACGATCCTGCGCAGTTCGGCGAGGGCGCGTGTGACGACGGGATTTCTGATAGTCAGGCCACTCTTGGCGTCGGTGTAGGGGTTGGTGTCGAGGACGGGCGGAAGGCAATCGTGAACGTGCGATTCAGGGGGGTATAGTTGTTTTCTTGCGGTTGCGTACGGGACGCCTTTTTCCATGAGCGGGACGAGTTTTTCGAGCGCTTTGACGGAGTGATGGCAGTAGCCCTGTTCCGGTTTGACTTTCGCCAACTTTTCGGCCTGCTTTTCGTCGAGGCCGTAAACTTTCATGAATCGTTCTTCGAGCGCCTCCGCATCTTCGTACTTCACGAGGTCGTCGACCAGGGAATCCCGCTCCTGTTCGGAGAAAGCGTCCCATGTTTTCCTGCCGACGGCTCTGATGATTTTAGCCGCGGTTTTGTTGCCGACGAACTCGTCGTCCGGCAGCCCCATGATCAGATAGTCGTCTGCGAGGCCGAGTATTTTCCTGGCGGGGGCGACTTTGAGTTTTTCTTTTCCTTCGAGTGCGGGGAGGAGTTTGCGGCGCTGCTCGTCCGTGAGAGGCCGCGGTTTTCCATCGGGGCCCTGTATTCTTGCGTCGTTGAGGCGCTGGAGGAGGCGGAATCTTTGCGCGATGAGGAGCGCCCATGGTGCGCGAGGCTCGTCGGTTTCCAGTTCGCACTTCCCGATGAGGTGGGCCTGGGATTTAAGCGGGCGTTGGTAGAAGATGGCGTTGTAAATCCGTCTCTTGAGGTTGTCTGTGAGGATGTGAGGATAGTGGCGGCGCTGGGCTTCCCAGATGGCGTCGAACTCGTCTTCGTACATTTTTCGCGATGTGTAACGGCCCCGGATGCGTTCTTCCTCGGGGTCGAGCGTCGAGAAGTATTCGCCGAGAGTGCGCGCGCCGGCTTCTTCCATTTTCCCGCCGAGTTCGGAGATCCCCTTTCCGACGGTTTTACTTTCCTTCTCGTCCATGCCGGCCTTGCGATTGCTTTTGAAGCCGCGGCGCTGGCAGAGGTGATACAGAATCCGCCCGAGTTCGTCCGGTTCCAGTTTCTCATCCAGCGCCCGCGCACGGAGGATGTACGGCACCCTGTGCGCGACCCTCGCGTCATCCCGTCCTTCAGGCGGGATGTGTCTTTTGTCTATGGAAGCCGTTATTTCGCCGATGTTTCCTTGAGGCAGCAACCCGTGTTGCTGGAGGATGAGCAGCAGTTTTCTCTTGCGATGTGCGCGACGCCACAACTGGCGGCGGATCTGGCGTGCGTCGCGTCTTGCCTTTGCATGCGATTCATCGCTTCCGGATTCGATGTCGCCTTCGACGGCCGCCTCGAAGACACGAACTCCCGTGTCGACGATTTCCCCTTTCGATTCATCAGTGATGGTCCAGCCGATGGAGTTGGAGCCGATGTCCAGACCGAGAATGAGACCTCCCTTCTCCCTTTCCATCATAATCTCCTTGACAGGCCCGCCGTCCGGGGTTATTATTTAAGTAGATTGTACCAGAGCGGCGGTTGCCGGGCAAGTTCCAGTAAGGCAACTGCGCGCGGGTGGACGCTCTGCGGAGTGCTGGCCCGATGCGCCTCTTCAAGAGAGGCGCTTTTTTTTGGCCTCGACTTCTCGTCTGCGCTCGGAGTAGACGCAGCCGCAGTAGCGCTGGCGATAGAGACTCATCTTCTTCGCCTTCGCGGCGGCGGCGGGTAGAAACTCTCGCAGGTCGTGATAGACGAATTTCACGCCGAACAGGCGCGCGGCGCGCGCGCCCGCGCGACGGAGCAAGGCGTGGTCCTGATAGGGCGAGGTGGACAAAGTGGTGGAGAAGGCCGGTAGTCCGAGACGCCCGGCGGTCTTCGCGGCGGTGCCGAGACGCATTGAGTAACAGATGCGGCAGCGGTCGTCCTCGCGTCGGACGACCGCGCGGAGAAACGGGACAAGCCCGTATTCCCGTTCGAAGATCCAGTCCACGGCGGGGTCCCGAAGACGCTCCGCCAGCACCTCGACGGCGCGGAGACGCTTTTGGAATTCCGCCTGCGGATGAATGTTGGGATTGTAGAAGAAACACGTGACGCGGGAGAACAGCGGTCGGAGACGCTCGAGAGCGCATATGGCGCAGGTGGCGCAGCACACGTGCAGAAGCAGTCCCTCACTCATTGAAGAGCGACCCCTGCGGCTGGCTTCGCGCGGCGTGAAGATATTTTCGGCCCGAGCCGGAAAGAACACGGCCGCGCTGCGTCTTGCGAAGAAAACCTTTTCGGATCAGATACGGCTCGTAAACCTGCTCGATGGTGTCGGGCTCCTCGCCGACGGAGACCGCTATGGTCTTTATGCCGACGGGACCGCCGCCGTGCTGTAGAAGGGCGTTGAGAATGGCCCGGTCGGTGGTGTCGCAGCCCTCGCCGTCTATGCCGAGCGCCGTGAGAGCGTGACGCGCCAGTTCCGGTGTGACGGTGCCGTCGGACTTGACCTGCGCGAAGTCGCGGAGGCGGCGCAGGAGACGATTGGCCACGCGCGGCGTGCCGCGCGCGCGCTCCGCGAGAGCGACCGCGGCGTCGGGACGCACCGGAACCTCGAGTATCTCGGCCGAGCGCTGAACGATGCGCGCGAGTTCCTCGGGAGGATAGAATCCGAGTTTGAGTGTGACGCCGAAGCGGGCGCGAAAGGCGCCGGTGAGCAGTCCTTCCCGTGTGGTGGCGCCTATCAGTGTGAAGCGCTTGAGGTTCAGTCGAACGGAACGCGCCGCGGCGCCGTGGTCGAGTACTATGTTGATCGAGAAGTCCTCCATCGCGGAGTAGAGATACTCCTCGACGATGCGCGGCAGACGATGTATCTCGTCTATGAAAAGCACGTCTCCGCGCCGCAGATCGGTGAGAATGCCGGCGAGGTCCGCGGGCCGCTCGAGAACGGGACCGCTGGAGGCGACGAAACGCGTGCCGAGTTCGTTGGCGACGATGGCGGCGAGAGTCGTCTTGCCGAGACCCGGAGGTCCGGAAAGCAGAACGTGATCGAGAACATCTCCGCGCTTCTTCGCGGCCTCCACGAACACCCGTAAATTGTCGACGACCCGTCCCTGTCCTATGAACTGGTCGAAGGAGCGCGGACGAATGTCCTGCTCGAAGGCGGCTTCCTGTTCGTTCCGACGCGGGTTCAGCACGCCCATCCGAGGCTCCTCGCAAGAGAGGCGAGCGATGCGGATTATAGCGACGCGGCCGGTGCGGGGCAAGAATATGGAGGCGGAATTGACGGCGAGGCGCCGCGGCTCGTATAATAAAGGAATGTTGACGCCCGAGACTGATGGATAGGAGAGGGAGAAATGAGAAGATGGATGCTGCTTGTGATCGCGGGACTGGCGGCGGCGGCGCTCTGCGTCGAGAGTCGCGGCCAGGGGATGGACACCAGCGAGAAACTGGCGCAGATCGTCGAGAAGATAAAGAAGGAGCCCATCGACAAGGTGTGGCGCTACGAACGGGTGCTCAAGGAGTTGCCGGACTCCGCCGCCGACGACGCTCTGAAGATGCTTAAAACCGTGCCGCCGAAGGCGCGGGTGCTGCTCGACAAGGTCTTGATGTTCTGGGGCGAGCACGCCGCCGCGATGAAGGACCTGATGGAGTTGGTGCAGGACTCCACCGTCGACAGAGACGTTCGCGTGGCGGCGGTGGACCTGCTTCGCGTGACCGGCGGCAAGAGACAGGGATACAAACTGCTGGACAAATTGGACGACTTCAAAGACCCTTACGTGCACATAGCGGTCTGCCGGTTCGTGTTCAAGAAGACGGGCAACGTCAAGGCGACGCGGACGCTGCACAAGTATCTGGACAACGACGACTTCGACGTGAGGGCGGCGGCGGCCGTGGCGCTGGCGCAACTGGACGACTACGAGAGGACGCGGCCGATACTGGAGCAGTTGCGCGAGGAGCCGTCTCCGCGCGGGCAACTGGCGCAGAGCCTTCTGGACCAGGAGCGGCTGTTCAAGATAGCGGAGCGGACCAGCGGTCTCGAACGCGATCCGCTGCTGCGCGCCAAGGACCGCGAGATAGAGAGACTGCGTCAGCAGGTGCGCAACCTCCGAGGCCAGTTGATCGCCAAGACCGGCTCCGGCGTCAGACTCCTGGACGAACTGATGCAGAGGATCGCCGACGTCTACGTCGACGCGGAGAAGACCAACGTCGAGAAACTGATAGAGTCGGCGGCCAAGGGAATGCTGTCGGGTCTCGATCCCTACTCGGTCTACATGGACGAAAAAGAGGTCAAAGCGTTTCTCGAGGACATGACCCAGCGCTACAGCGGCATAGGCGCGGTGGTGACCAAGCAGGTCGGAGAGTATCTGACGATACAGTCGCCGATATACGGAGGACCGGCCTACGACGCGGGGCTCCGCTCCGGCGACAAGATAACGGAGGCGGACGGAACGAACCTGCGCGACCTGTCGCTCATCGAGTGCGTGAAACTGTTGAAGGGCAAGGCCGGCACGAAAGTGAAGTTGAAGGTGTGGCGGCGGAGTTGGCCGAAGGAGCGCGAGATCGAGATAGTCCGCGCGCAGATATCCACCAAAACCGTCTACTCGCGGATGCTGCCGGAGGGCGTCGGCTACATGATCCTGACGAGTTTCTCCGGCAAGACCGATCAGGAGGTGGAGGACGCGCTGAAGGCGATGAAGGCGGTGGGGATGAAGTCGCTCATCATCGACCTTCGCGGCAATCCGGGCGGACGTCTGGACAAGGTGATAAACGTGGCGAACAAGTTTCTGGAAGCGGGACAGGTGATAGTGACCAGCAAGGGGCGCAATCCGAAGGAGGCGCCGGAGCGGACGTACCGCGCGGACGGCAGGGGCAACTGGCAGGATCTTCCGATGGTGGTTCTCGTGAACGGGGGGAGCGCTTCGGCTTCGGAGATACTCTCCGGCGCGCTCAAGGATCACGGTCGCGCGCTCATAGTCGGCGAGCGGACCTACGGCAAGGGCAGCGTCCAGCAGATATATCCGGTCGTCTCCACCGCCGGCAAGACGCGCATCAAACTGACCATAGCGCTCTATTATCTGCCCAGGGGCGAGTCCATAGATCGGACCAAGCACGAGCACGGCAAGTGGGGCGTGACGCCGGACGTGGAGGTGAAGCAGCCTGAGTGGCCGCTGGCGTGGTGGACCGAGCACGAGAGGTTGCTGGACGCCGACGTCTTCGGCAAGTATCTGGACGCCCGTTACAAAGCGCATCGCGAGACGTTTCTGAAGTTGGCCGCCAACGACCACGGCAAGACCGAAGGATATCCGGAGTTCGACAAGTGGTACGACTCGCTCGGGACGAAGATGCCGAAGGATCTCGTGAGGCGCATGCTCCGCGTCGAACTGCTCAGAAAGGTGAGCGACGACAGGGCCATGCGATTCGTCGGCGACTACGTGGACGACCTGCAACTGCAGCGGGCGATCATAGAGGTGATGAAGAAGATGAAGAAAGACGCCGGGGACAGCGAAGACTACAGGTTCTTCGCGACCGGCCGCGGCGAGTGATAAGGGGCGAGCGATGGCGCGCAAGCGTGGCGCTAAGTTGAAGCAGGAGATAAAGAAGGACGAGTTTCGCGACTTCGTGCTGAAGGTCGGACGCTGGATAAAGAAAAACGTGTTCTTTTTTGCGGCGCTCTGCGCCGTGGTGGTGCTGTTCTCCTACGCCGTTTACAGACGCGTGCGCAGCGCGAGCGCGCGCAAGGAACGGGTCTCGACCGCGCTGATAGAGCCCGAGGCGGTTCGCTCGGTGGAGGCGTGGCGCAAACTCTTAGAGGACAACGAAGGCACCCCTCAGGAGGCGATGTTCAGGATGCATCTCGCCAGGGCGCTCTGGGAGAAGCACCGCGAGAAGGTGTTCGAGGAGAACGATCGCTCGCTTCTCCGGCAGGCGGCGGAGCAGTTGCGGATAATAGTCCAGCGTTACAAGGATTCCGGAACGCCTTACTTCTACGCCGTGAGGCAACTGCCCAAGGTGGAGGCCGAGTTGAAGGCCGAGTATCCGTGGCTGGCGGGCAAGAAGAAGGCGGCCGGGGCCGCTCCGCCGAAGGGCGGATCCGGAAGCGACGACAGGTAGACCGGCGCTGCGTCGCGTCGGCGGACTTCACGCACGCCTCGAGGACTTTTCATGAGCGGCAAACGCCACGAGGTACGCGTCGACCGTTCGGGAGCGGGCCGCCGTCTCGACGCCTACGTCGCCCGGCGCGTGGCGGGCCTGACGCGTTCCCAAGTGAAGCGTCTCGCGGAGGAGGGGCGCGTCACCGTGGACGGCAGACCGGTGAAGGGCAACACACATCTGCGCGCCGGACAGATCGTGGTGGTCGAGGTGGAGACGAGGCGGCCCGTGTTGAAGCCGGTGAACGTGCCGCTGGAGTTTCTCTACGAGGATCGGCGCCTGATAGCGGTGAACAAGCCGGCCGGTCTGGCGGTGCATCCGTCCGAGACGCTGCGGGAGCCGACGCTGGTGGAGGCGCTGCTCGCGGCGCGACCGGAGATCCGCGGCGTCGGCGAGCGGATGCGCCCCGGTCTCGTTCACAGACTGGACAAGGAGACCAGCGGAGTCCTTCTGGCGGCGAAGGAACGCGTGTTCCAGCGCCGCATGATGCAGTTGTTCGCGTCGCATCGCGTCCTCAAGTACTACGCGGCGATCACCTCCGGCGTGCCCCGCCGCCGCAGCGGCACCGTGGACACCTGCATCGTCCGTCATCCCGCCTATCGGCAGCGGTTCACGGTGGCCGAGGAAGGGCGGCGTTCGATCACGCGATGGCGGCTCGTTCGGGCCTTCGGCGACCGTTTCGCTCTGGTGGTGGCCAATCCCATAACCGGCAGGACGCATCAGGTGCGCGTCCACATGCGTCATCTGTCCGCTCCGGTTCTCTGCGACAAACTGTATTCCTCCCGTCAGCGACTCTTCTTGAGCGACCTGACCGGCGGAAGTCGTCCCGCGGGCGAGACGCCGCTTCTCGCCCGACAGGCTCTCCACGCCGTGAGCGTCTCGTTCGTGCATCCGGAGAGCGGGCGTTTCATTCGCATCAAGGCTCCGTTGCCCGCGGACATGAGCGCCGTCCTGAACGCTCTCGCCGCGGCGTTCCCGCGGTAGGCCGCCTGCGCGGTTTACCTTTGTGGGGAGCGCGTCGGACGGATATAATCGAGCCGCTTCCGATGGGGGAACGACGACTGCTTGCGTTGAAGAACATGGTGAAGGTCTACGGCGAGCGTCGCGTGGTCGACGGCGTCAGTCTGGAGGTGCGCACGTCGGAGGTGGTCGGCCTTCTCGGCAAGAACGGCGCCGGCAAGACCACCACGTTCCGGATGGCCGTCGGCATGATTCGACCGACCGCCGGCACGGTTCTCTTCGGCGGCGGCGACGTGACCCGCAAGGCGATGTACGAGCGGGCGCGGATGGGACTCGGATATCTGCCGCAGGAGCATTCGGTTTTCGCCGGCCTGACCGCCCGCGAGAACATAGAGGCCGTGCTGGAGTTGCGAGGCGGAAGCGGAGCGCGGCGGCGCAGGGAGCGGACGGAGAAGTTACTGGCGGAGTTGGGGCTTCAAAAAGCGGCGGGCACGAAAGCGGGCTCGCTCTCCGGAGGCGAGAAACGCAGGCTGGAGATCGCGCGCGCGCTCGCGACCGAGCCGAAGATCTTTCTGCTGGACGAGCCGTTCACCGGCATAGATCCGATAGCGATAGCGGAGATAAAGGAGATAGTGGCGGGACTGGCGAGACGGGGCATCGGAGTGCTGATAACGGACCACAACGTACGCGACACGCTGACGATAGTGGAACGCGCCTACATTCTCGAAGAGGGCAGGATACTGGCCTCGGGCCGTCCGTGGGAACTGGTGAAGAGCGAACTGGTGCGCAGCGTCTACCTCGGCGAGGGCTTCGAGGCGTCGTTCGAGGAGGAGATGAAGCGCTGGCGCAGGGCGCGGGAGTCGGAAGATGTGGCTGAAGAGAAGACCTGAGATAGTACTGGCGCTTGCGTGGCTTCTGCCGGGCCTGGTGCACCTCCTTCTCGGCAAACGGGGGCACGCCGTGGTTTTCTTTCTGTGCGTTGTGGGCGTGTTCGTCGTCGGCGACGTCGCCAGCGACTTCAAAGGGGTGAGTTACCATTATCATCGCTGGGCGTTCGTCGCGCAGATGGGCGCCGGCGCGCCGGTGCTTTTGCATCTTGCGATCGCCGGTCAGCCTTCCGACGAGGAGTTTCGGCCGGCGCTCGGCGAGGGCGGTCGGCGCATCAGTCCGTTCTACGACGCCGGAATGATATACATGATGATAGCGGGACTGCTGAACGTGGTGGCGGTGGCGGACGCGGTCGAGCGCGCGGTACGCCGTCCGCGCCGCGGAGCCGACGCGGCCGAGGAAGGCGCGGAAGAGGAAGCGACGCGCGAGGGGGACGAAGACGGTGGAAGCGACGATTAAGACGTTGATGTTCGTGGCCGCCTGTTACGCCATATCACTGGTCTCGGCCGCGGTACGCGAGGAGGCCGTGGACGCGATGCTTCGCCGCAGTTTACGCATCTTCGGCTGGACCATGCTCGCGATCGGCGCCATAGTGGCCGTCATAATGACCGTCCACAGCGTGATTTGAGGTGATCGCCGTGGATGAGGTGCTGGAGGCGTTCCGGCGGTTCGCCTCGCGCTGGCGCCTGCTTTCGTCGGGGAACGTTCTGGCGGCGGTCTCCGGCGGCGCCGACTCGGTGGCGATGCTCGACCTGCTCGTCCGCTGCGCCGCGCCGCTGCGGACGACGCTCTTCTGCTGCTACGTCAATCACGGCATGAGAGCGCAGGCGACGCTGGAGGAGCGATTCGTAGCCGATCTCTGTCGGCGTCTTCGTGTGCCGTTTGTTCTGCGTCGCGTCGACGGTCGCGCCGACTGGAGCGAGGCCGCCGCGCGTGAGGCGCGTTACGGCGCGCTCGCCGAGGTCGCACGCCGTCTCGGCTGCTCCGTCGCGGCCACCGCTCACACCGCGGACGACGCGGCCGAGACGCTCCTGGCGAATCTGCTCCGCGGCGCCGGAGCGGACGGCCTCGCAGGCGTGCCGGTCCGCGGCTCGTGGAACGGACTGCGAATCGTTCGTCCGCTGCTCGGCGTCCGTCGCGGGCGCCTTCGGGACTACCTCAGAGAAAGAGGCCTGCCGTATCTGACGGACGCGACCAACTACCGCCCCGCGAACATGAGAAGCCGCATCCGACACGAACTGCTGCCGCTTCTGGAGGCTCTGCGTCCCGGCGCGGTGCCGGCCGTCGCCCGTTGCGCTCTTTCCCTGCAGGTGCCGGACGCGCCGCTCGGCGTCTCCGAGACGCTCTATTTCGGCCTGCGTGAGATCCGCCTGGACGAGGCCGTTCTGACCTCGTCGTCGGGCGCGCGCGCGACGTCCGTGATACTGCGCAGGCTCGGCGGCGGCCCGCTTCGACAGGAGCGGTTCCTGCAGTTGCTCGGCGGCGGCGGCACGGTGGATTTCGGAGGGGGGGTCTTCGCCGCGATCGAGTCGGGCGACGCCGTCTTCTGGCGCGCGGAGGAGCCGCCGGCCGAGAGGCGGTCGCTGCCGGTGCCGGGCGAGGTCTCCGCGTTCGGCTGCGTCTTCCGCGCCGAGGCGCCGGAGTCCCGACCGTCCGTTCCGCGCGGCGACCCGCGTGAGGAGGTGGTCGACGCGGACGAGGTGGAGACGCCGCTTGTGGTCAGACGCCTCGCCGCCGGGGAGCGTTTCGTGCCGCTGGGCGCGACCGCTCCCGTCGCCGCGGACGCGTTCCTGAAGAAAGCGGGCGTTCCCGCGCGTCGCCGTCGCTGGTGTGCGGCGGTCGCGGACGCGGCCGATCGCGTGGTGTGGGTCGTCGGTCTGCGTCTCGACGCGCGTTTCGCGACGAGTCGGCGGACGCGGCGCTTTCTGCGGGTGCGCCTGCTGGAGGGCGTCTCGTGAAGGTCTACGACCGTCACACCACCCTTCGGGTGCTGCGCGGCACGCTCCTGGCCACCGCCGCGTTCACGATGCTCATGGTCCTCGGCTCGTGGGTCAGGATGATGGGACGCGGTCTCGTCTCGAGCGAGTTTCTCCAACTGCTGGTCTGGATAGTTCTGGGAGGGGCCGTACTGACGGTGCCTCTGGGGCTGGTGGTGGGCGTCTCGCACGTGGCCGGCCGCCTGAAGGCGCGGGGCGAGTTGACGGCGCTGGAGGCCGCCGGCGTTCCGTGGCGCCGCGCGTTCCGCGGAACGCTGCTGGTGGCGTGTCTCCTTTCCGCGTTGATTGCGCTCGCCCAGGAGCGTCTGATGCCGTGGGCGACGCGGGAGCAGTTGGAAGGGCTGCGTTCGAGACTCGGTCAGTTGCTCCGCCTCACCGACGGTCGCGATCGCGTGGTCGAGTTGCAGGTCGAGATGAGCAAGGTGACCGGCCGCGGAGGAGCGTCCCGTGAGAAGATGTCGCTCATACTCTACTGCGCGCGCTACTCCGGCGGCCGCATGCGGAACATCCTCTTCTACGGCGGCTCCGGAGGCGTCACGATCGAAGGCTCGGCCGCGGAGGGGTTGCTGCAGGTGGAGTCCGGGATGCGCGCGGCGTATCTCGCCCTGCATGATGCGCGCATACACATCCGCGGCAGAAAGACCTACGACCTCGTTGCCTGCGAGGAATACGTCATCTGTTTTCCGCTGCGGGAGAGCGTGAAGGAGCGACCGGAGTACGTTTCCGTGGACCGGATAATGGAGTTGCTGCGGCGGTACGAGACAGAGGCGGCGTCCGCTTCCGGCTGGAGACGGGAGAAACTGAAGAGGCGCCGCTCTCAGGCGCTGGCGGAGATCGGCAAGCGCGCGGCGATGGCGCTTTCGCCGATCGTGCTTTTCTTTCTGGTGCTGCCGGTGGCGTTCGCCTTCGCCCGCGGCGGCGTTTTCTGGTCGCTCGCCGTCGCCGTGCTGCTGTACTACATGCCCGTGTTCGGCGGCACGGCGCTGGCCCGTCGCGGCTCCGATTTCGCCCTATGGCTGCCCCTCTGCGGACCCGTGGTCGCGGCCGCCGCCGCGCCCGTCTTCTGGCGTCTGTGGAGGAGACGTCTGTCGTGATTCTGTTTCGCTACACTCTGCGGAGGCTGCTGTTCAACTACTTCGGCGCGCTGGGCGCGCTGGCCGCCGTCAACATCGCCGTGGACGCTCTCTACCACGTCGACGCCATCGCCGGCTCCGGACACGGCGTCGTCGGCGGACTGCTTCTCTACGCGCTGGCCAGTGTTCCGCAGGTGGTTTTCCTGCTGGCGCCGGCGGCCTACACGGTGGCGGCGATGCTGGTCTTCGCCGGCATGGAGGCGGGCGGCGAATTGACGGCGGTGAAGGCGGCGGGCGCGCCCGTCTGGAGGCTCTTCGGCGCGGTGTTCGCGGGCTGCGCGATCTCGGTGGCGGTGATGTTCGGCGTCGGCGAAGGTCTGGGTCCGCTGGCGGCGCGCTCCTGGGGGAAACTTCGCACCGACAGAACGCTCAAGCGCGTCGCGCTGCACGACTCGAAGGCCGGCATGGTGCGCGTGGTCCGCTACCTGCTGGCCGAGCGGGTGCTGCTGAACGTGACGGTGATCCAGACCGACGCGCGCGGGCGCGTACGCAGGCGCGTGAGCGCGGCGCGCGCGCGCCTCGACGACGGCCTCCTCAAGATGAAAAACGCACGTGTGACCCGCTACGCCGAGGACGGCTCGCCCCTGGAGATCGACGCCTTTCGCAAGACGCTCGCGATTCCTTCTTCTCTGGAGCCGCTCGACTTCGAAGCGCTGGAGACCGACATGCGCCACACGAACATCTTTCTGCTGATGCGACTCGCCCGCAGATATCCGCATCTCAGACATCTTCAGGTGCAGTTTTACGCGCGGCTCGCCTTGCTTTTGGCGAATTTCGTGCTGGTGATGGTGGGGTTGCCGTTCGCCCTCGGGCTGCTCGGCAGAAGCGGCGTTCTGAACGTCGGCGCCGCTCTTCTGCTCTGCTTCATCTACTTCGCGGTCACCTTCTTCTTCTGGGAACTCGGCAACCGCGGCCAGTTGTCCCCCGTGACGGCGGCGTGGCTCGCCAACATACTTTTCGTCAGCGTCGGCGCCACGATCGTCGACGTCGTCCGCACCTGAGACCGGCCGCGCAAACCGCTAATGCGTCGGGAAGTCGAGCACGGCGAGGCGGAGGACGTTGACCGCGGTCCGCGCGGCGCGCAGTTTGACGTCGCGTCGGCCGCCGGGAATCCGCTTCCGGAGCGTGCGCGCGAAGTCGTCCGGACCGACCACCGCGAAGAACGCCGAGCCGGCCGGGAGTTCGGGACCGAGATCGTCGGGACCTGCGACGCCGGTCGTCGCGACGGCGAAGTCGGCGCGGAACAGGCGCCGCGCGCCCCGGGCCATCTCCAGCGCGGTTCTTTCGGAGCAGACGCCGTGGCTCTCGACGGTCTCCGGACGAACGCCGAGGGTCGCGATTTTGGCCTCCGCGGAGTACGCCACCGTTCCGCCGCGGAAGAAGCGACTGACGCCCGCGGCGTCGGTGATGAGGTCGGCCGCCAGTCCGCCGGTGAACGACTCCGCGCAGGCGACGGAGCGACTCCGCAGGCGAAGCGCGGCGAGCAGCGCTTCCGAGAGGGTCGTCTCGCCTTCTGAGACGACGCGACGCGGCTCGACGGCGGCGACGAGACGCGCGAACGCCGCATCCACGACCGTCGCGTCGCGACCGTAGAAGGTGGCGGAGACGATATAGT
This sequence comes from uncultured Planctomycetota bacterium, assembly GCA_964412125.1. Taxonomy (GTDB): domain Bacteria; phylum Planctomycetota; class SKW154; order SKW154; family SKW154; genus CAYPNR01. Next base: position 13,723 of record CAYPNR010000001.1, read on the forward strand.
CCGCCGCCTGATAAGCGACTCTGATTTCCGACGGAAGGTCGAGCGAGCGGACGGTTTGCTGGAGCGCGGACTCGGACAGGCCCATGGTATTGAGGCGGCGCCAGACAACGGGTGCGGCGGCCGGCAGACGCGGCTCGACGCCCGTCTCGTACATTTGTCGCGCCTCTCCGGGGACCCCGGAGAGCGAGAACAGGGCGACGGCGCGGCCGTCGGGCGCCTTCGTCGTCAGAGAGAAGCCGCAGGCGGTGCCGCGCTCGTTGGGGATGATTTCCGCGCCGGCGGGAATGAGCGCCTGGCGCATCTCGTCGCGACCGAGTGCGACGCCGACGCGCTCCAGTATCGCCTTCACGTGCTCCGCCGCCTCTTCGTTTCTCTCCAGCGGCGCGCCCGCGACCTCGGCCACCACCTGTCGCGTCAGGTCGTCGTCGGTGGGGCCGAGTCCGCCGGTGGTCACGACCACGTCGGCCGCGGAGACGGCGAAGCGGAGCGCGGCTCCGTAACGCTCGAGATCGTCGCCGACCTCGAGCACGAGCACCGGCTCGTATCCGCGACGCAGGAGTCTGCGGGCGAGCCAGTCGGCGTTTCTGTCGACGATGAGGCCGTAGAGGAGTTCGTCGCCCGAGACGAGAATGGCCAGGCGCTTCATTCGAGCAGTTCCGAAACCGCCGCGAACGCGCGGAACGCGATCCCGTGCCGCTTCAGTTTCCCGGCGGCGCCTTCGCCGCGGTCCACCAGCGCGAACACACCGGCCACCCGGCAGCCGAATTCGCGCATCACCGCCTCCGCCGCCGTCAACGCCGAGGTGCCGGTGGTCGTCACGTCCTCCACGACGAGCACGCGATCCTTCTTGAGCAGGGGCGGTCCCTCCACCTGGCCGCGTGTTCCATGCGTCTTGCGCTCCTTACGCACTATCGCCATCTTGAGAGGATAGCCTCGCGCGCGCGCCGTCATTCCGGCGGCGACGATCATGGGGTCGGCCCCCATGGTGAGTCCGGCCAGCGCGCCGGCGCCGCAGCGGATCGCCTCCTCCAGCACCACCGCGCCGACCAACTCCGCGCCTTCGGCGTCGAGCGTCACGCGGCGACAGTCGATGTAGTAGTCGCTTTTCCTGCCGCTTGCGAGTACGAATCGGCCGCGCAGAACCGCTTTCTCCTTCAGCAGCGTCCGGAGTCGAGACTTCTCGTCCATCTCTTCCGTCCTCCAGCGTCTCCGGCCCGGATTTTCGCATCATCCGGGGCGCGCGTCAACCGTCGCTTCCGCGCCGACGTACGGTAGACGTTTTCGGTTTGCCTCCAACGGAGCGACGCCCATAATGGCCGATGGACGACAAGAGGGGCGGAGAAATCCGGTGAAATGGGAAGAATACCGCGCCCAATTCCCGGGACTCTCGCGGTACACGTATCTGAACACGGCGGCCTCGGGAGTCGTCAGCGTCAGGGCGGCGGGCGCCGCGCGACGCTACTACACCGACGCGTCGCATCACGGCGGCGTTCCCGCGGAGAGATGGGAGGCGCAGGTCGCGCGCGCGCGCGCGCACGTGGCCGCCATGCTCGGCGTCACGCCGGACGAGGTGGCGTTCGTGCCGTCCACCTCCCTCGCCATGAACTTCATCGCGCAGATGCTCGCCCGTGAGGGTCGCGGAAGCGTCGCGGCCTGCGAACTGGAGTTTCCGTCGAGCACGCTGCCGTTTCTGAACGCCGGCTTCTCCGTCCGCTGGGTGAAGGCGAAAGACGGCCTGGTGCGTGCGGAGGACTACGCCGCGGCGCTCGGGAAAGGCGTTCGCGCGATAGTGGCCTCGGTGACGCAGTACTCCAGCGGCTGTCGACTGGATCCGGCGGCGCTGGGGCGCGTCGCGAAAGAGGCGGGTTGCCGTCTCGTGCTCAACCTGACGCAGGCGGCGGGCAGTTTCGGAGTGGACCTGCGGGCGACGGGAGCGGACTTCGCGGCGTTTACGGGGGTGAAATGGCTGTGCGCCGGCGACGGAACCGCGGCGATGTACGTGCGACGGGACCTGCTGGAGGAGTTTCCGCCGCCGGTGTTCGGATGGCGCTCGGTGGCGGATCCATACGCGATGGACAACACGGAGACGCGACCGCGACCGACGGCCGACCGGTTCGAGGTGGGCGGAATGCCGCTGGCCCAGATATTCGCGCTGGGCGCGGCGGCGCGGCTCTACGCGACGGCGGGTCGCAGAAACGTGGAGGCGCGGACGCTGTCGCTTTCCGGTCTCCTGAGCGGACTCCTGCGCAGGCGCGGCTTCTCGCTGTTCAGTCCGACCGCGCCGGAGACGGCCAGAAGCGGTATCGTCACCTTCCGCGTGAGGGGCGCGGCGTCGCTGGTCGAGGCGCTGATGCGGCGTCGCGTGAACGTCTCCTGCAGGGGCGGAATGATCCGGGCGTCGGTGCACTACTACAACACCGAGGAAGAGGTGGAAAGACTGATGTGGGCGATGGACAAAGAGGGAGCGGAACCGGTGTAGGAGGAAAGCGGTGTCGAAGGCGCTTTTCGTGATCGATATGCTCAGAGCGTTTCTCGAGCCCGGGCGCCCGCTCTTCTGCGGCGAGAGCGCCCGCGCCATCGTGCCTTTCGTGACGGCGAAGGTCCGCGAGTTCTCCGAGGCGGGCGAGACGATCTATTTCGTCTGCGACAGTCACGACCCGGACGACGCGGAGTTCGAGCGGTTTCCGCCGCACGCGATCCGCGGCACGGAGGAGGCCCGGCTGATAGAGGAACTGGAGCCGTTCGCCGAAGACGGACTCTTCGTCTACAAACGTCGCTTCTCGGCGTTCTTCGAGACTCCGCTGGATGAGATGCTGGCGGCCGGCAGACCGGACCTCGCGGAGGTGGTGGGGGTGTGTACGAACATCTGCGTGCTGTACACGGTGGAGGAGTTGCGCAACCGGGACATACCCGTGCGGATCCATCGCGGCGGCGTGGCGGGTTTCGACGAGAAGGCTCACGAGTGGGCGCTCTCGGAGATGGAGAAGGTGCTGGGCGCGGAGATCGCGGACTGAAGGGGCAAGTTTTGCGCATCGTCGGCGGAGCGAAGCGGGAGAGTTTCATCCGGGGCATCATACGATGGATCTCCCCCTATCGGCGAGTGGTGCTGGTGGGGTTCACAGGGAGCATACTGACCAAGGTGTTCCAGTTGCTGAGGCCGTACTTTCTGGGCCGGGCGGTGGACGGCTTCGCTCTGTACAGGGACATGGACATCGTACTTCTGTGCGCGGCCGGGATCGTTCTTGCGGCGTGCGCGGAGGGCGTGACCGAGTTTCTGTGGCGGATGACGCTTCTGCCCACCGCGTACAGGGTCGAGCGTGACCTGCGCAACTCGCTTTTCATGGCGGTGCTGCGCCAGTCGCATTCCTGGCTGGCGAAGGCGCGGACCGGCGACATCATGAGTCGCGCCACCAACGACGTCCAGACGGTTCGCGCCGTCGTCGAGACCGGCCTGACCAACATCGTCCGCGGAACCACTCTCGTTGTCGGCTCGATGATAATGATGCTGCTCATCTCGCCGTTCCTGACGCTTCTGGCCTTCCTGCCGGCGGCGATGATGTTCGTCGCGATAAGACTCCTGGCGCCGGTGCTCCATCGTCGCTCGCGTATCGAGCAGGAGCGGATCGCCGAGGTCTCCAACCACGCCCAGGAAGGCTTCGCCGGCATCCGCGTCCTGAAAGCCTACGGCGTGGAGCAACGCGACGCGGAGCGGTTCGCGAAACGCTCGGAGGAGCACTACCACGCCGTGGTTCGTCAGGCCTCGATCAGCGGCATCACTCACGCGCTGCTGTTCGTCATCATCGAGACGGCCGTGCTGGTGATACTGTTCTTCGGCGGCCGCTCCATCATATTCGGCGAACTCACCTTCGGCACGTTCACCCAGTTCCTCGGCTATCAGATGATGCTGACCTGGCCGATGCTCTCCTTCGGCTGGCTTTTCGCGCTGATGCAGCGAGGCAAAGCCTCTCTCGAGCGGATAGAGGCTTATGTGAATCTCGTGCCCGACGTTCGCGAGCCGGAGAATCCCGTCGCGGTGGAGAGCCTCAAAGGCGATGTGGTCTTCTCCGGCGTCGGATTTCGTTATCCCGGAGCGACGGCCGGCCTGAGCGGAGTGGATCTGCGCATACCGGCCGGCGGCGTGGTCGCGGTGACCGGCCCCGTCGGCAGCGGCAAGTCCACTCTTGCGGCTCTTCTGCCCAGGCTCTACGACGTGGACGAGGGCTCGATAACGATAGGCGGAGTGGACGTACGACGCATACCGCTGGGCGTTCTGCGGAGCCGGGTCGGTTTCGCGCCGCAGGAGCCGTTTTTGTTTTCCGACACGGTGGAGGCGAACGTCGCCTTCGGCGCCCCGCAGGCGACTCAGGCGCAGATACGTCAGGCCTGTCGCATGGCCGGCGTCGACGAGGACGTCGCGCAGTTCCCCGACGGCTACCTGCAGGTGGTCGGAGAGCGCGGCATATCCCTCTCGGGCGGCCAGAAACAGAGACTGTCGCTCGCGCGCGCGCTTCTGGCGGATCCCGACGTTCTCGTGCTTGACGACACTCTCTCCTCGGTGGACTCGCACAAGGAGGAGGAGATTCTCGGCCGACTGAAGGACTACCTGCGCGCGCGCACGACCGTGATAATCGCGCACCGCCTCTCCACGCTCCGCATGGCGGATATGGTGGTGGTGATGGAGGCCGGACGCGTCGTGCAGGTCGGCACGCACGACGAACTGCTCGGGCGGGAAGGCCCGTACAGGCGGTTTTTCGAACTGCAGACGCTGGAGGAGCGACTGGAAGCGTGGCCGGTTTCGACCGGCGGCGGCGACGGCGCCGACGAGCGGAAGGGGAACGCGGAATGAGTTGGGAGTTCGAAGAAGCGGCGCTGGGCAAGGCTTACGACTGGCGACTGATACGCCGATTCGCGCGTTACGTTCGTCCCTATCGTCGCTGGCTGGTGTTGATATTCCTGCTTCTGGCCGTTTCGGTGGCGGCGTCCCTGGCGGGTCCGTGGATAATAAAGAACGCGGTCGACGGGCCGATAACGGCCGGCCTGCGGGCCGATGACAAAGCGCCGCACCTGGCCGCCCTCGGTCGCTGGGCGCTCCTCTATCTCGGCGTCGTCTTGATAGAGTTGGCCACCGTCTATTTGCGGATGCTCACCGTCCGCAAGACCGCTCAGGCCGCCATAAGCGATCTGCGTTGCCATCTCTACTCGCACGTCACCTCGCTCGATATGCGCTTCTTCGACACACAGCCGGTCGGCCGACTGGTGGTCCGCACCACCAACGATCTGCAGGCGCTCACCGAACTGTTCTCCGCCGGCTTCGTGATGATAGTCCACGATATGTTCGTGCTGGTCGGAGTGGTGGTGATGATGCTTCTGGCCAGTCCGGCCATGACGCTGGTCGCGTTCTGTGTGATGCCGCCCATCGTCTTCACGGCGCTGATGTTCCGGCGGAAGGCACGGGGCGCGTTCCGCGACTATCGCCTTCATCTGGCGCGCGTCAACTCCTTCATAAACGAAAACGTCCTCGGCATTCGTGTGGTGCAACTGTTCCATCGCGAGAGCCTCCAGGGAGAGCGTCTCGGCGAGCGGAACGAGGAGACGTTGAAGGCGCAACTGAAAGGCGTCTTCTACTTCGCGCTCTTCTTTCCGTCGATCGAGGTGCTCGTGGCCCTGGCGACCGCGGGTATCGTGATCTTCGCGGCCGACGCCGTTCTCGCCGCCGCGCTCACCCTCGGCAATTTCTATCTTTTCTGGCGGCTGCTCTGGCGGTTCTTCCGGCCCATAATCGCCCTCGCCGACCGCTACACCGTACTCCAGCGCGCGATGGCGTCGGCCGAACGCGTCTTCCGACTGCTGGACACCAAGAATCCGCTGACGTTCCCCGACAACGGCTACGCTCCGAAGAAGGCGCTGGGCGCGGCGGCGGTCGAGGGCCTTCGTTTCTCCTACGACGGCAGACGCACGGTCTTGTTCGACGTGGACTTCGCGGTCTCCCCGGGCGAGCGCGTGGCGGTAGTCGGCCCGACGGGCGCCGGCAAGACGTCGTTGATAAACATGTTGTGTCACTTTTACGAGCCGCAGAAGGGACGCGTGCTGCTGGACGGCCGCGACGTCAGGGAGTGGAACAACGCGGCGCTGCGGCGCAACGTCGCACTCGTGCCGCAGGACTTCTTCGTCTTCGCCGGCTCGTTACGCGACAACATCCGCCTGTGGGACGAGCGGATAGGAGAAGCCGATCTCGAACGCGCCACGGACGCCGCGCGCCTGAGAAAACTGGCCGAGCGGCTGCCCGACGGTCTGGACAGCGAACTGACCGAGCGCGGCTCCACTCTCTCGGTGGGCGAACGGCAGTTGCTGTCCTTCGCGCGCGCGTTCGCGCGCGACCCGGCGGTGGTCATACTCGACGAGGCCACCTCCTCGGTGGACTCCGAGACCGAAGCGCTGGTGCAGGAGGCGCTCGACCGCCTCCTGAGCGGCCGCACCGCCGTAATCATCGCGCATCGCCTCTCCACAATACGCAACTGCGACAGAATAGTCGTCCTCAAGGAGGGACGCGTCGCCGAGGAGGGCTCCCACGCCGAACTGATGCGCAAGCGCGGCCTCTACTGGCTGCTCTACCAGACGCAGTACAAGTGGCAGGAGGGCTCGGAACAGACGACCGCCTCCGCTCGTCCGCCGCCGCCGCGCGACCGGCCTTAAGGGTCCTGGTCCTTCAGGCGGTCGATCTCGTCCTTCAGGCGTCGGTTCTCGTCGTCGAGATCCCGTATCTCCCTGCGGAGTTGGCCCACCAGCAGCGTCAGACGCGTCGCCTCCGTTCGCTGGCGTTCGAGGCTCCGCTCGGCCTCGGACAGTCGCTTCTTGAGTGAGTCGCGTTCGGCGATGACCCGCCTGCGTTCCACGCGCCAGCGCCGGTTCTCCTGCTCCAGACGCTTCCGCTCCTCCTCCATCCGGCGCAGGCGGCTCTCCAACTCCACGCGCTCGCGCTCGAGGCGTCGCTCCTTCTCCGCGAGGGCGTCTTCCTTCTCCGCGAGGGCGGCGGCGTCCGGCCTGACCCATTTGCCTTCCCTGAACACGTAGCCTTTGGCTGCCATCTCTTTCTCGTACTTCTGCCGCTGAACCTCCTCGGCCTGCTCTTCGGTGAGCCACCTGCCGTCTATCTTCTGCATGCCGAGGGCGCGACGCGCCTCGGCGCATTCGCCGTCCGCCACCAGCGCAAGACGCCACACGGACTCGGTCGCCTTCTTCGGTACGCCTTCGGACTCCAGTCGAACCGCCAGCCTGCAGAGAGCGGCCGCGTCTTTGACGTCCACCTCCTTGAGCGCCGCCTCCACACGGCCGCGACCCCACTCCGTGAGTACGCGTTCCGCCTTCTCGCTCAGCCCGACCGTCCGCGCCCACTCCGCCAGACGCCGCTTCTCCTCGTCGGTCTCGGCCGCTTCGAATCGCTTCTCGAACTCCTTTGTCCGCGCCTCGGACAGCAGCCGCTCCACCTCCTCCGCTTCCTCCTTCAGGTTCTGCTCCCTGCACCACCTTAGAAGACCGGAAAGAGCGTCCGCGCCGCCCTTCTTCGCCTCCGTCAGTTTGCGTCGAAACGTCTCCCACGGCGTCGCGCGTCTTTCGATGCTCGCTATGTCCTCGCGCTTGAGAAACACCGCGCCTCGCCTGGTGCGAACCTCGACCGTGTCGCCGTGCTCCGTCACTTTCCCTTCCACCCGGTGCCCGTTCTTGAGGATCACCACGTCCGCGAACGCCGCAGACGCCAGCGCGACGGCGCAGAACACCAGAAAACACCTCATCTCCGTCGCCTCCTTCGAAAGCCCGATCGGTCGGTTATACGCGTCCGCCGCCGCCTGATTCGAAAGAAGCATCCACTCACCGGCGCGGCGCGATGCGCTCCGCCGCCCGGGCTTCCGGCAAGGCGCGCGCGCCTCGCGAAAAGACCGCCGGGGAGTACTTGACGGCGCGACGGCCGCGCGGTATAATAATTGTGTATAGTGAAAGTCGCAAGGTGGGTCCGGCCAGACGGCCGTGCGTGGGTTGGCGGGTTGGTTTCCCACAGGATGCGCCTGCAAGCGGGACGGAAAGGAAGGTTTGCGTATGGGCGCGGCGTTTGTGAGGGACTTGACGGAACTGGCGCAAATCTCGGAGGACGAGCGCCGCCGGCTGGAGCCGGTGACGCGACGGTACGCCTTCGCCGCGAATCGTTACTATCTCTCGCTCGTGAACTGGGCGGATCCCGACGATCCCATCCGCAGGATAGTGGTGCCGGACGAAGGCGAACTGCAGCCGTGGGGACGACTGGATCCGTCCGAGGAGGCCGCCTACACGGTGATGCCGGGTCTGGAACACAAATATCCGGACACCGTACTCATGCTCGTGAGTCGCCTCTGCGGCGGCGTGTGTCGGTTCTGCTTCCGTAAGAGGCTGTTTCTGAAGGACGAGGAAGAGGAGGAGGAGATACTCGACGACGTCGACGGAGCGGTCCGCTACATCGCTTCGCGGAAGGAGGTGACCGACGTGCTTCTCTCCGGCGGCGATCCGCTGATGCTGCCGCCGTCGCGTCTCGAGCGCCTGATCTCCGCGGTGGCGTCCGTGCCGCACGTCCGCACCATACGCGTCGGCTCGAAGGTGCCCGCGTACATGCCGGCGCGCCTCACCGACGGAAGTGGAATCGTGGACGTTCTGGCGCGTCACAGCCCTCCCGGACGCCGTATCTATCTCGCCTGCCATTTCAGTCATCCACGCGAGTTGAGTCCGCAGGCGCACCGGGCGCTTCGCGCGTTGCGCGAGGCGGGCGTCGTGCTCGTCAATCAGACTCCTCTGCTGCGCGGCGTGAACGACGATCCGCTCGTGCTTTCGACGTTGTTGAAGGAACTTTCCGCTCACGGCGTCGCGCCGTACTACGTCTTCCAGTGCCGCCCCGCTTCCGGGAATCTCCCTTACGTCCTTCCCCTGGAGACGGCGTATTCCATATTCCGTCGGGCCGTCTCCCGCTGCTCGGGTCTTTCCGCGCGGGTCCGATTCGTGATGTCGCACGCCACCGGCAAGGTGGAGGTGGTGGGGCTGGCGGGCGAGACGCTGGTCGTCCGCTACCATCGCTCGCCTGATCCGCGGCGGACGGGCGCCGTGCTGCTCCTTCCCCGCAACCCCGCGGCTTTCTGGCTGGACGACTATCCGACGCCGGAGTCTCCACGCGGGGCCCTCGTCGGCGCCGCGCCGCGCTGACGAAAGCCTCCCTGTGCGGGCGGTCCGCGGTCGAGCGACCGTCGTGCGCCGCGGAAGCGGCCTGCAAGGCGGGATTTTGCTGGATTGGCGGACGAGCGCGCCCACAATCTGGCTTGTGACGCAGGGGGAGGACTGTCGTGCACATCGAGCGCACGGAGATAGGCGAGGCGGTGCTGAAGGAGAACGACAGGGAGGCGGCCGGCAATCGCGAGCGGTTCCGCGCGGAGAAGGTGCTGGCTGTGAACCTGATGGGCGCGCCGGGCGCCGGCAAGACCACGCTTCTGGTGAGCCTGGCGGACAGGATGCGGGACGTTCCTCTGGCGGTCGTGGAGGGCGACATCGCCGGCGACGCGGACAGCAAGCGGATATCCGAGGCCGGAGTTCCGGTGTATCAGATAAACACCTACGGTGCGTGTCATCTTCTGGCGAGTCAGGTGGCGCACGCCTGGGAGCATCTCTGCGAGGGCGCGGAGACGCCTCCGAAGATGCTGTTCATAGAGAACGTCGGCAATCTGGTATGTCCCGCCGAGTTCGATCTCGGCGAGGCGCTGCGCATGGTGGTCTATTCGGTGCCGGAGGGCGCGGACAAGCCGTCGAAGTATCCGCTGATGTTTTTACGGACGCAGGCCGTGGTGCTGAACAAAGCGGACCTGGCCGCCGCCGGCGGAGTGGACGTGGGCGATCTCCGCTCGAACGTGATGCTTGTGAACCCGGCGGCTTCCGTTTTCACGGTGAGCGCGACGACCGGCGAGGGACTCGACGAACTGGTCGACTGGCTGAGACAGAGGCTCGAGGCTTACGGCGGATGAGTGCTCCGAAGAGAGGCGGAAAACGACGTCTGCGGATAGACGTGCTCGGACGCGTGCAGGGCGTCGGCTACAGACCGTTCGTCTATCGCCTGGCGAAAAGAGAAGGAGTGAGCGGCTGGGTGATGAACACGCCCGCGGGCGTGGCGATGGAGGCGGAGGGCGAGTCCGAGACGCTCGAAAGATTCGTGACGGCGCTCAAATCGGAAGCCCCGCCCCTGGCGGTCGTCGAGAGCGTGACCGAACGCGAGGTGCGGCCGACGGGGGAGGACGGATTTCGTCTCCGCAGGAGCAGTCTCCGCGGCCGCAAGGAAGTGCTTCTGCCGCCGGACGTGGCGACCTGCGCCGCGTGCTTCGCGGAGGTCTTCGATCCGCGCGACCGTCGTCATCTGTATCCCTTCACCAACTGCACCGACTGCGGGCCGCGCTACACCATAGCGGAAGACCTGCCTTACGATCGCTCGCGCACGACGATGCGCGGGTTCTCCATGTGCGAGAACTGCCGACGCGAGTACGACGACCCCGCGAACCGCAGGTTTCACGCCCAGCCGAACGCGTGTCCGGTCTGCGGCCCGAAAGTCTGGCTCGTGGACGCGCGCGGCAGAAAGGTGCGCTGCGGCGATCCGATACGCAGGATGCAGGAGTTGCTGAAGGCGGGGGAGGTGGTCGCGATAAAAGGGCTGGGCGGATTTCATCTGGCGGTGAACGCCGCCGACGAGAAGGCGGTCGCGCGCCTTCGCGAACGCAAGCGCCGGCCGTTCAAGCCGCTGGCGCTCATGGTCGAGGACATGGCGACGGTCGAGAGGCTGTGTCGGCCGAGCGCGGCGGAGCGCGAGGCGCTGCTCTCCTGGCGCGCGCCCATCGTGCTGGTCCCCAAACGCTCCGGCGCGCCCGTGGTCGATGCCGTCGCTCCGAACGTGGCCGAGTTCGGCGTGATGCTGCCCTACACCCCCCTCCATCACGTCCTCATGCGCCACCGCTTCGGAGCGCTGGTCATGACCAGCGGAAACCGTCAGGACGAGCCGACCATACACGAGGACGACGTCGCGCTTTCCGATCTCGCGGGCGTGGCGGATCACTTCCTCCTGCACGATCGTCCGATCACCGTCCAGAACGACGACTCGGTGATGCGCCTGTTCGGAGACTCGCAGGTGCTGATCCGCCGCGCGCGGGGGTGGGTGCCGGAGCCGGTTTCGCTGCCGGTCAAGGGCAAGAGCCTGCTCGCGCTCGGCGCCGAGGAGAAGAACACCGTCTGCGTCACACGCGGTCGGGACGCGTTCTGCAGTCAGCATCTCGGCGACATGCGCAACCTCCGTACGTTCGAGGCGTTCGAGCGGGTGATCGACCATCTACGCCGCCTCCTGCAGGTGAGTCCGACGTTGGTGGTTCACGACATGCATCCGGGCTACTTCACGAGCAAGCACGCCGTGCGCATGGGCATGAAGACGGTGGCCGTCCAGCACCACCACGCCCACGTACTCGCCTGTCTGGCCGAGCACGGTCTGAACCGGCCCGTGATCGGCGTCTGCTACGACGGCGTCGGCTACGGCGCCGACGGCACCGTGTGGGGCGCGGAGTTCCTGCTGGTGGACGGCGTACGATACAGACGCGAGGCGAAGTGGAGCGAGATACTGCTGGCGGGCGGAGAAGCGGCGATAAAGCAACCGTGGCGGACCGCGCTGGCGCTCCTCTACGGGGTCTTCGGCGGCAGACTGCGCGACGCCGACGTGCCGCTGTTCGGAGTCGTTTCGGACTCTCGAATCACGGCCGTCGAGTCCATGTTGCGGACGGGCACCGCCTGCGTGAGCGCCACGTCGATGGGACGCCTCTTCGACGGAGCCGCGGCGCTGGCGGGCGTCTGCTACGAGAACACCTACGAAGGACAGGCTCCTTGCGAGTTCGAAGCGCTGCTTTCGGATCTGTTCGACGAGCCGCCGCCGGCCTCCGAGAGACTGCCGCACTACCATTACGGCATCGACCGTCGCGACGGCGTCTTCACCGTCGACGTGCAGAACATGATGATCGGTCTCGTCGGCGACACGGCCTCCGGTCGTCCGCGGTCCGAGATCTCGCTGGCGTTCCACGAAACGGTGGCCCGCGCCACCGCGGAGGTCTGCCATTTCCTTCGAGAGCGCCTCGGCATAGAAACCGTGGTGCTCACCGGTGGCTCGTTCCAGAACCGTTTCCTCACCATGCGCGTCCGTTCGTTCCTGGAGGCCGACGGCATGACCGTGCTCACCCATTCGCTCGTGCCGCCCAACGACGCGGGCATAAGTCTCGGACAGGCCTATTACGGTCTGCTCCTCTCATCCGGTAGGAGACGAGGTCGTGTGTCTCGCAGTTCCCGCAAAAGTCGTCGCCGTTGAAGGCAATCGCGGCACCGTCGATCTCGCCGGCGTCCGCCGCGAAGCGGACTTCTCGCTCCTGCCCGGCACGAAGGTCGGCGACTGGGTCATCATCCACGCCGGCTTCGCCATCGAGCGCTACAGCGAGGAGGAGGCGATGGAGACCCTCAACATGTTACGGGAGATGCTCGATGCTGCCGAGCGGGATGTTTCGTGACCGGGCCCTGGCCGAGCGGCTCGTGCGCTCGCTTCACCTCCTCGCCCGACGCCTGCCCGGGACGGTGCGGATAATGGAGGTCTGCGGCACACACACCATGGCCATCGCCCGTTACGGCATTCGTGCGATGCTGCCGGAGAACGTTCAGTTGCTTTCGGGTCCCGGCTGTCCCGTCTGCGTGACCGCGCCCGGCTACATAGACGCCGCGATCGCGCTCGGCGAGAAGCACGGCGCCGTCATCGCGACCTTCGGCGACATGGTCCGCGTCCCCGGAACCGGCGGTCGCTCGATCTCGGAGGTTTCGCCCCACGTCTGCTACTCTCCCACCGACGCGCTCGAACTCGCCGCGTCCACCGACAGGAGAGTGGTCTTTCTCGCCATCGGTTTCGAGACCACCGCGCCGACCGTCGCCGCGACCGTGCTCGCCGCAGAGCGCCGCGGCCTGGAGAACTTCTCCCTGCTGGTCTCCCACAAGACCATTCCGCCGGCGATGTCCGCGCTTCTGGCCTCGGGCAAGACGCGTATCTCCGCTTTCCTCTGTCCCGGCCACGTCTCGACCATAATAGGCTCGAAGCCGTACGAGACCGTGGCGCGGGAGTTCGGCACGCCTTGCGTGGTCGCCGGTTTCGAGCCGATAGACATCCTGCACGCGATAGAGATGATACTGAGGCAGTTGCTGGACGGTCGCGCCGGGGTGGAGATACAGTACCGCCGCATCGTCCGACCGGAAGGCAATCCGGAGGCGGTGCGCGTGATGTACGAAGCCTATTGCGGCTGCGACGCGGACTGGCGCGGAATCGGCGTCATTCCGGCGAGCGGCCTGCGGCTCCGCGACGAACTCCGGCGCTTCGACGCGGAGGCGGTCTTCGGCGTCGAGGTCGGCCGCGGCAGGCCGGACAGGCGCTGCATATGCGGTCTCATAATGCAGGGGATGAAACTGCCGCCGGACTGCCGGCTGTTCGGCGGGGAGTGTCGTCCGGAGTCGCCTGTGGGGCCGTGCATGGTCTCCTCGGAAGGCGCCTGCGCCGCCTACTACAAGTACCGGCCGCTCTGACGGCGGCGGAGCCTCAGTGGCCGATCTTGAGCCGCTCGCCGACCACCTCGTCCAACTCCTCCGTTCCGCGGATGAGGGAGACCGTCTTTTCGATGTCGTACTCGACGCGACGGTACCGCACGGTGAAGTCGCCGTCGTTGAAGAGGACGTAACAGGCGCGCGGGTCCCGGTCGCGGGGCTGGCCGACCGAGCCGATGTTGATGATGTATTTGTGATTGTCTTTCAGTTTCAGTTCGGTGCCGACGTACTCCTTGGGGTCCAGATAGCGGGGCTGGTCCGTGAGGATGACCGGAATGTGAGAGTGGCCGCAGAAGGAGACCCAGGGGGTCTTCTCGAAGTTCTCACGGAGTTTGGGCGTCATCTCGTAGAGGATCTCATCGAGATCGGAGCGGAGCACGTACTCGTCTATCGGGGAGCGGGGAGAGCCGTGGACGTAGAGGACGTCGCCGTCGCGATAGGACTTGGGGAGGTTTTCGAGCCATCTGAAACGTCTTCGTTTTGCGCCGACGAGATCGTAGAAGTGCGGCTTCATGACCGACTTGGTCCACATGATGGCGGCGCGGGCGACGCGGTTGAAGCCCAGAGGTTCGTGTATCACCGCCCAGTCGTGATTGCCGCAGATGGTTATCCGAAACTTTTCGGCGATGTCCACGCACTCGGCGGGCTGCGGTCCGTATCCGACGACGTCTCCGAGACAGATTATGTGGTCGTAGTCTACACCGAAGCGCCTGGCGTCCTCCAGCACCGCCTCGAGCGCCGCGAGGTTGGCATGGATGTCGGAAACGAGCGCGTAAAGCATCAGTCGAGTCCGTCCAAACGCACGGAGACCAAGTAGAGCCCGTCGGGCGGCATGACGCGCACCGACCAAGATCTCCTGCCGGCGAGCACGTCGGGCGTCTCCTCCGGTCGAAATCTGCCTCGGCCCACCTCCACAAGCAGACCCACAACGCTGCGGACCATTCTATAAGCAAAGCGTTGCGCTTCAAGTGAAATCGTCACGAAAGGACCTTCGCGTCCGCGTCGCATCTCCGGCACCGGCAGATATCGACAGCGCGTGACGTCGACGCGATCGAGTCTGAGTCGCGACGGTCGCGCCTCTTTCACCAGAATCGGCGCGAAGTCGTGTTCGCCGGGCAGCGGCTCGGCGGCGCGCGCCATCGCGTCGACGTCCAGCCTGCGACGCAGTCGCGTGACGATTCCGTCGAAGAAGGGCGGCGCGGGCGGCGCGTCGTGGATGACGTAGCGATAGGTTTTCCGCCGCGCCGCGCGTCGCGGATCGTAGCCCTCCGGCGCGTCGCGGGCGCCGACCACGCGTACGGACTCCGGCAGACGGGCGTTGAGCGCGGCCGGCAGTCGCGGCACGGGCACGGTGGGCGGCGCGTCGAAGGCGACCATCTGGGCGAGCGCGTGCACGCCCGCGTCGGTCCGCGAGCAGAAGGCGAGCGGCGGCGCGACGCCGAACAGGTCCTCCATGGCGCTCTCGAGCGCGCCCTGTACGGTGGGACGATCGCGCTGGCGGGCGAAGCCGTGGAACGGTCGACCGTCGTAGGACACCTGCAGGAGCGCGCGCATCAATCGCCGGCCTCAAGCACCTTCAACGTCTTCTCGTATTCTTTCTTCATCGACTCGTCGTCGCAGGCGGAGGCGCATTTCTTCAGGAGCGCGAGCACCTTGGGATGCTTTATCTTTCTCTGGCGCATCAGCGCGAGCATCTGACGGGTGCGCATGGAGCCGTGCTTGCGGAGATAGTCTTCCAGCATCTTCAGACCGTCCGCGTCGCCGCGTCCGGCCAGCGCCATGGTCGCGGCCCATCTCACCGAGCGATCGGCGTGCGACACGTACTCCTTGATCTTCGCGGTCGCCTCCGGCGTTCCGATGCGGTCGAGCGTGTCGATGAGCGTGCAGAGGAGGCCGACGTCTTCCGTGGCCTTGAGGGCGTCGAAGATGGCCTGCTGCTGCGCGGCCGTCGCCACGGCGGCGAGCGCCTTGCCGGCGGCGACCCGCACGGGATACTTTTTATCGTTGAGCAGTTCGACGAGTTTGGGAGCGGTCTCGCTCATGCCGAGAGCGGCTATGGCCCTGCAGGCGGAGATACGAACGCGGCTGTAATCGTCGTTGAGGCGCTTGAGCGCCACTTCCTTCAACGCCTGCGAGCGGTCTCCGAGACGAACGGCGGCGTCCAGCGCTTCGGAGCGCACGGTGCTGTAGGAGTCGGAATCCGCGGCCTTGCGCAGCGTCTCGAACGCGCGCTTGTCGCCTATGTGCGAAAGCGCCTCCGCCGCGGCGCGGCGCACCACACTCCAGCCGTCGGAGGACAGCGCTTTGCAGAGCACCGCCGTCGCCTCTCCGTCGCCCTTCCCGGCGACCGTGGAGAGGGCGAGCGCCGCCTGCGCGCGAACGAAACGCATCGGGTCCTTCGCGACCACCTTCAGCAGTTTGTCGCGGGCCTCGGAGACGCTCAGTTTCCACAGAGCGGAGCACGCGCTGGCCCGCACCTTCCATTTCGAGTCGTCCAGCGCCCGCACCATCACGGTCTTCATGTCGGCCAGCAAGGCGGGTCTTATCAGACCGAGGTCGCTCGGCTGTGTGGCGGCCAACTCCACCATGCCGTTTCTGCGCACGCTTTCCTCGGCGCCTTTCTCGTAGGCCATCATGTTGGTCACCACTCTCTTTTCCGCGCCGTTCAGGCGCTCCCGCATCTTCTCCCATTTGTCCGAGAGAACGTCGAACAAGCCTCCGCCGATCATGATCACCGTCAGAAGGACCGTCATTTCCCGCGCACCTCCAAGATACGTTCCGCAATCTGCACGGCGTTGAGCGCCGCGCCTTTGCGCAGTTGATCTCCGACGACCCAGAAGGCGAGCCCGCTCTCGAAAACGCGGTCCCGCCGGATCCTGCCCACCAGTACATCGTCGCCGCCGTCCGCGTCGAGCGGCGTCGGATAGTCTTCCCCTTCGAGAACCCGCACGCCGGAGGCGGTCCGCAGCGTCTCCGTCGCCTTCTCCGGCGTCACGCGTTCGGCGAAGGTCGCGTGCAACGCGACCGAGTGCGCCCGCTCCACGGGCACCCGCACGCATGTGGCGGAGACGCGCAACTCCGGCGCGTCCAGTATCCTGCGCGACTCCTTCTCCAACTTGTCCTCCTCCTCGGTGTATCCGTCGGAGACGAAACCTCCGATCTGCGGGAAGAGGTTGAACGCTATGCGACGCGGCAGCGCCCGCGCTTCGGTTTCGCGTCCGTCGAGCGCGTCGCGTGTCTGGCTGCGGAGTTCGCGCACGGCCGCGGCGCCGGCGCCGCTGGCGGCCTGATAACTGGCGGCGACGACGCTCCGCAGTTCGAAGACGCGATGCAGAGGGCCGAGCGCCGTCAACGCGATCGCCGTCGTGCAGTTGGGATTGGCGATCAGTCGTTCGGCGCCGGTCAGCAGGTCGCCGTTCACCTCCGGTACCACCAGCGGAACGTCGGACCTCATGCGATACGCGCTGGAGTTGTCTATCACGGTGCAGCCGGCGTCGAGCGCGACGGGCGCCCATTCGAGAGCGAGCCGCGAGTCGAGACAGAAAAACGCGAAGTCGGCGCCGTCGAAGATCTCCTTCGTCAGGGCGACCGCCTTCACCTCTTTCGTTCCGAACCGGAGAGCCGCTCCGGCGGAGCGTTCGGACGCGGTCGGCACGAGTTCGGTCACCGGGAATTTCCTCTCCGCGATGATGGAGAGCATCTCGGTCCCCACCGCACCCGTAGCGCCGACGACCACTGCTTTCATCGCCTCACCGGTCCTATGCTCTCCAGCAGCCGGTCGAGCCCCTCGACACGGTCGCCTATGGAGACGGCGTGGTCCCGGAACCAGCCCAGTCGCATCTCCAGCACGAACCGCGCGGGCCGCTTCGACGGCACCGTCGTCTCGTCCAGCGGCTTCATCTCTTCTATCTGGAATATTCGTCCGTCGTCGGAAATATAGGCCAGCGAGAGGGGAATATATGTGTTTTTCATATAGAAGTAACGCGTCTCCGCCTGCGGATAGATGAAGAGCATACCGCGATCCTCCGGCAGTTCGCGTCGGTACATCAAGCCCCGATGCCGCTCTTCCGGCGTGACCGCCAGTTCGACCCACAGAGTGGTTCCCCGTATGTGCAGAGGCTCGGAATATCTGGAGTCGACGGGCGTCGGCGGTCCGCAGGCCGTGGAGACGCAGGAGGCTGAGAGGAGGAAGCAGACCATCGCCGGAACGGTTCTCGTCATGTCCGCCCTCCGATTTTCCGCAGGGATGCATTCTGTCGGCTCCGGCGGTTTTTGTCAAGCGCCGGCCGGGAAGGCGCGACCGTCCTGCGGCGCATGAACGGTTGTTGAAACGTCGCGACCACGGTGTCATACTGGAGCGTCTCTGTTCGGAAACGTACGTTGTACGAGGCGCTCTTTTTCTGTCTCGCCGGCGTTTTCGGCTACTTGGCGGGCGTTTTCGCGGACGTCGCCTACGTGCGTCTCATGGCGACGCAGGAGCCGGAGTACGTCAGTCCGCCGAGATGCGGCGTCTGCGGCGGGGCGGCGGCGGTATGGACGTGGCTCGTTCCGGGAAGGTGCGCGCGATGCGGAGGTCGTCTGCCGCGCGCGCCGGGGACGATGCGCTGGGCCGCGGCCGCGGCGTTCGCGGCCGGCGCTCTTCGACATCCGACCGACTCCGCGTCGGTCGTCGTCGTCGGTTTCTTCATGGTCGGACTCCTTCTGATCTGGGCGATAGACGACGCCGTGCGCCTCGTTCCCGACGAAGTGACCGTGGCGGGCGTCGGCGGCGGACTGCTGGCGGTGTTTCTGTTTCCGCGGCTGATGGAGGAGATGTGGCCGTACTGGGCGGTCGGGGGACGCGTCGGAGCGCTTCTGGCGGCGCTGACGGCGTCTGCGGCGGGCGCGGCGTTCATCGTGTTTGTGATGGTGGTGGGCCGCTTTCTGCTCAGGCGCGAGGCGATGGGCTCCGGCGACGCGTTTCTGCTCGCCTACATGGGCGCTCTTCTCGGTCCGCAGTATCTCGCCATAGCCTTCTTCATCGCCTGCTTTCTCGGAACGGCCCGCGGCCTGCCGATCCTCCTTTCGGGCAAACGATGGGTCGAGGTCGCTTTCGGTCCGTTTCTGGCGATGGCGGGAATCGTGATGACGCTGGCGGGACGCCGGATCGCGCATCTTCTGTTGGTGGAGTACCCGCGACTGTTTCTTCCGCGGTAGGCGGACTGTAGGAGCACGGCGTTGCAAGAGTTTCTGCGACAGGTCATACACGCCACGACGACCGTATTCGTGACCGCCTTCGGCGCCGCGCTGGGCTCGTTCGCCAACGTGGTCATCTATCGCGTTCCCCGACATCTGTCGGTGGCGCGGCCCATACGCTCGTTCTGTCCGAACTGCGGCAGCACCATTCTGTGGTACGACAACATACCGATATTGAGTTATCTGCTGCTCCGCGCGCGCTGCCGATTCTGCAAGGCGCCCATCTCCGCGAGATACATTCTTGTGGAGGCGCTCTGCGCCGCGTCGTTCGGCCTCGCCGGCTATCTTCTCTGGCGGGAGCCGCTGCAGATGGCCTATGTCTGCCTGTTCGCCCTGTGTGCCGTCGTGCTCGTCTTCGTCAATCTGCGTCACGGGGCCCCCGACACACTCCTGGCGGGACTGTTCCTCCTGGTGCTTCTCATCCACTTCACCACGCCGGAGATCTTCCACCGCTCGGACTGGTCGCGATGGCTGCTCGGCCATGTGGGCCTGGACGGGACGGGAGGCTGGCTGCGGCCGCGACTGCTGGCGGCCGGCGACGCCGCTCTCTCGGCCGGTGCCGTGCTGGCGGTGGCGTGGCCCGCGCGACTGGTCGTCGGCGCTCTCGCTCCCGGAGCGCCGCCGCGTCACGGAACCACGGCCGTGCTGGCTGCGTTCGCGCCGCTCTCCCACGCGCTCGTCGCGTTCGCGCTCGCGCTCGTCGCGGCGCTGCTGCTCGCCGCGATCGTCTCCGCGATCCGACGCAAAGCGACCGCGATTCCGGTCGCCGCGTTCATGTCGATCGCGATTTACATTCTTCTTCTGCGACCGGACCTTGTCTCTTTCGGATGAGGGCGCTACGGCGACTCCGCGGGCGTCTCGGGCGGCTTCTCGGACGGCGACTCGAGAAACTCGTCGATCGCGGCGAGCAGGGAGCGCAACGCGGACAGGTCCACCGCGCCCATGTGCGAGATACGGAAAGTGACTCCTTTCAGGTCGCCGTGGCCGTCCGCGACGCGGAAGCCGCGCTTTTCGAGGAAGCGGTTGAGCGCCGACACGGAGATGTTGTGCGTGTTTCTGATCACGGTGAGCGAGTTGGCCGCGAAGCGCTCGTTGGGATAGAGGGCGAAACGCTTGCACGCCCAGTCTCTCGCCCACTCCGCCATTTCCTGATGGCGTCGGATCTCGGCGCCGTGTCCCTTTTCGCGGAGTGAAGCCAGTCGCGTCGCGAGCGCGTAGATCAGATTGACCGCCGGGGTGTTGGGCGTCTCTTTGAGTGCGGCGTAGTCGCGGAAGCGCAGGAAGTCGAGATAGTAGCCGCGTCGGCGGATGCGCCGCGCGCGCTCGAGAAGCCGCCTGCTGCAGGCGAACAGCGCCAGTCCCGGCGGCAGCGCGAGCGCTTTCTGACTCGACGTGAAGGCGAAATCGAGGCGGAGCGCGTCGAAGTCCAACTCCGTCGTCAGAAGCGAGGAGACCGCGTCCACCAGCAGCAACGTTTCCTTGTGCATGTTCACCACCGTCGCGATCGCCTCGATGGGGTTCTGCACGCCCGTGGACGTCTCGACATGGAGAACGGTGACGGCGTCGTAGCGATGCGACGCCATGTGCTCGGCGACGATTTGGGGATCGACGGGCTGACCGGAGTCGAAGTGAAGCGGCTCGGCGGCCAGTCCGTTCGCGCGGGCCATCTGATACCAGCGCTGCCCCAGCGTTCCGTTTATCAAACAGAGCACTCTTTCGCGCACGCAGTTGCGCAGCGCCGCCTCCATCAGAGCGCTGCCGGAGCATGTCGCCACGAACGCCGTCTCGCGCGTCCGAAACAGCCACTTCAAGTCGTCGAGCACCCGTCCCATCAGGCGGTGCATGTGGCCGGAGCGGTGGTGCACGGGCTGGCGGGCGAGCGCTTCCAGCGTCCGCTCGGCGACCGGAACCGGTCCGGGGGTGAACCACAGCAGGTCTTTACGCTCGGCCTTCTTCCCCCTGCCCGCCATATCTGCCCTCCCACGCTCCAGAGGATAGGCCGGGGGCGTGTTGTTGTCAAGGCGCGCTTCCCTTGTCCGTCGGCGCGGCCGCGGACCGACTCTTTGCGACTCGCCGGAGGAGAGTGAATTTTTTGGGCGGGAAGCGGGTAAAAGCGGACGTGGCGCGACAGACTTTTTTGGGGGAGCGGATACATGCGCAGGTTCGTTGTGTTTCTCGCGGCGGCGCTCGCGACCGCGGCGCTCTGCGCCGGACCGGAAGGCGAGGTCAAGAAAGTCGTTCTCTACAAGCAGGGCCTCGGCTACATCGAAAAGGAGTTCGAGGTGGACGGAGAGGGCGTCATCGAGTTGACCTTCGACGAGAGTCAGGTTCCCGACGTACTCAACTCGCTGGTGGTGGTGGACCTGAGCGGCAAGGGAATCATCACCAACGTGGAGTACGAGTCCAAGACGCCGCGGGAGAAGTTGCTGAAGGAGGTCTTCGGCGGCCACGACGTTTCGGGCCTGTGCGGCATGCTGCGGACGTTCAAAGGCGCGCAGGCGGAAGTCACCGCCGGCGGCAGGCGCCTCGTCGGACGGCTGGCCGGCGTCGAAAAGTATCAGAGAAGCGAGAAAGTGGAGTCCTGGAGGATAGCGATGGTGCTCTCCGACGGCAAGGTCGTCGCATTCGACGTCGGCGAGATAAGCGGACTCTCGTTTTCCAGCAAGCGTCTCCAGGCGGATCTGGAGAAGTATCTTTCTCTCTACTCCGAGGCGTTCAAGACGCGATGCAAGACCATCCGCATCCACCACAAAGGCAAGGGCAAGCGCAAGATACGCGCCTGCTACACCGTCGAGTTGCCGGTCTGGAAGACCACACATCGCTTTGTCGTGAAGGACAAGAAGGCGTTGATACAGTCGTGGGCGATTGTGGACAACACCACCTTGGAGGACTGGAAGGACGTGGAGATGGTGCTGGCCAGCGGCGTACCGGTGGTGTTTCGATACGATCTCTACAGTCCGATCTACACGAAGCG
>CAYPNR010000001.1:35690-68031 GCA_964412125.1 uncultured Planctomycetota bacterium
GTGGGCGGCGGCCGCGCCGGAGCCTACGGCGCGCGATGGGGACACGGGTCGCTCTCGCGCACCGTCCAGGCGGCCGCGACCGCCGCCAGGCTCGGTTGCTTCTTCGTCTATCGCATTCGACATCCGGTCACCGTCGCGTCCAAGCGTTCCGCCATGATTCCCATCGCCACGGGTGAGGTCCCCGTCAGGCGGCTGCTCGCCTGGCGTTACGGCTCCGGGCTCCACAATCCGTATCAGGCCGTCGAGGTCACCAACTCGACCGGCGCGGTGCTGGACGCCGGGCCGGTCAGCGTGTTCGAGCAGGACAACTTTCTCGGCAACTCGCTGGCCGGGCGGCTGGAGCCGGGCCGGAAAGGACTCCTGAGATACGCGCTCGAGCAGGGCGTGCGGGTGGACCGGCTGTGGAGGGAGCCGGGGAGTCGTCGCGTCTCGTCGGTGGTCGCGGGCGAAGGCGTGCTGCGCACGTATTTCTGGGTCGAGAGGACGTTGGTACTGACGCTCAGGAACGACACATCCGAGAAGAAGACGCTGCTGGTGGAGTATCCCGTGGAGGCCGGCTGGGAAGTGACGGGCGTCAAGCCTGCCGAGCGCGAGGGCTGGTGGCGTTTCGAGGTGACGCTGGAGGCGGGCAAGACGAAAAAATTCGAGATTCGGCTGCGCGGAGGCCAGCGTGAGACCGTGGCGCTCGGCGACTTCGACGAGAAGAAAGTGGACTTCTACGTGAGCAAAGGCTGGCTCACGAAGGAGCAGGAGGCGAAGTTCCAGGCGCTGTTCGCGCGTCGCCGCGCCGTGACGCGTCTGAGGGCGCGTCGCGACCGTCTCGAAGCGCGGCGCAAGTCGCTTTACACCGACCAGGCGCGGCTCCGCGAGAATCTGCGCTCCCTCACCGGCTCTTCGTCCTCCGAGCAGGAGTTGCGCAACTTCTACGTCAAGCGGCTGCGCGGGCAGGAGGACGAACTGGCGACGCTGCAGAGCGACCTGCGACAGGCGGAAAGCGACTACTATCGGGAGTTCGAGGAGTATCAGAAGGCGCTTCAGGAATTCTCCTTCGAAAACAAGGTGAAGTGACGGTCGCCGAGGGAGTGTGGTGAGGCGCGTCAGAGGGAGCGGGTGGTCTTGAAATGGAGTTTCGCCACTCGTCGCAGCGCGGCGCGGCCGTGACGGCTCACGAAGCGCCGCGCCGCCTCCACCACCGGCGCGCCCGCGCCCTTCGGCAGGTCCATCTCCCACTGCGACGACAGTCTTCGCAGCCCTTGCAGAAACGCCGCTCTCGCCATCACCGACGCGGCCGCCACGGGTAACTCGCGTTCGCCCCGCTCCACCACCGTCACGTCCAGGCCCTCCGGCAACCGCCGCTTCAGCCGCGCGGGCGTGGTGAAACGATCTATTATCACTCGTCCGTCGAGCCGGTCGCCGAGGACCGCGCGCAGCGCTTTGGCGTGCGCCCACTCCAGTATCCGGTTCACCGAGCCCGTTTCCGTGTGCAGTTCGTTGTAGCGTTCGTTGCCGATCACCACGCGCGCCCACGCTCCCTTGAACGCCTGCGCTATCGCCTCCGCCGTCCGTCCGACGCTCTCGTCGGCCATCGCTTTGGAGTCCTGCACGCTCATCTCCAGCAGCCGCTCCGCCGAGTAGGCGTCCACCAGCACCGCCGCCGCCACCAGCGGGCCGAAGTAGTCGCCTTTGCCGCTCTCGTCGGAGCCGGCCGTCACCACCGTGTATCTCCGGCGCACTATGTCCTTCAGATAGCCGTCCAGCAGCAACTCCGTGTCCCGGCCCTGCAGGAGGAGTTTTCCGCTTCTGTAGATGGAGAGAGAGACATCCGGCGTGCGCATCGCGTACAGTCGTCTTGCGTCCGGCGCTTCCGTCACCGGATAGCCGTTTGCGCACAGCGCTTGCGCCAGGCTTTCGGCCTCGGACGGATACAGATAAGTGACCACCTGTCTCGGCACGGCGTATCTCCTGAGGCGCCGCTCTCATTCTACAGCGGTCGCGCTCCGGTTTCAGCAGCGGCGCAGAATCGTCGTATGGGCGGATTGGCGTTGTGGCGGGCCGGGGTGTGCGGGTATCATTGCGATGAGAAAGAGGGGACGCGACGTGGTGGTAGAGCGCGAAGAGGCGCTGCAGGAGCGCAAGAGAGACCTCCTGGAGGCGCTTCGGGAGGACGAGGCGTCCGCCTTCGAGGAGGTGAAGCGACTCCATCCGGCCGACATCGCGGACCTGGTGGAGGAGTTGGACGCCGCCCATCGACGGAGTCTGCTGACCGCGCTCGAGACCGGGGCGCTTGCGGAGGTGGTGGAGGAGACCGTGCCGAGCGCGCGCGGCGAACTGTTACGCCTGCTGCCGGAGGAGCGGATAAGGGAGGTGCTTTCGCGACTGCCGCTGGACGGCGCGGCCGACCTGCTCGACGCGCTGCCGGAGGAGCAGGTGGAACGGATGCTCGCCGGTCTGAAGGAGTCGAAGGCCACGGCGCTGCGCGACCTGAGTGCGTATCCGGCGGACAGCGCGGGCGGCATGATGACGATAGACGTGATGCGTCTGCCGGCGGAGGTGAGCGCCGCCGAGGCGATAAAGCGCATACAGGGCGTGCCGCAGTTCGAAGTGGTGGACAGAATCTTTCTTGAAGACAGGCAGGGCCGTCTGGTGGGGATGGTGAACGCGGTGGATCTTCTACGTCTGCCGCCTGAGCGGAAGGTTCGCGAGGCGGTACGCGGCCGTCCCGTCAGCGTTCTGCCGGAGACCGACCGGGAGGAAGTGGTACGCGTATTCGACAAGTACGACGAGCCGGTGGTGCCGGTGGTGGACGAAGCGGGACGCCTTCTCGGGGCGATAACGCACGACGACGCGATAGACGCCATACGCGAGGAGGCGTCGGAGGACATATACCGGATAGCGGGCACCGGCGCCAGGAACCCTGCGAAGGAGCACACGTTGCGGCGGGTGGTGCTGCGCCTGCCGTTTCTCGGCGTGACGCTCGGCGGCGAGATAGTCTTGGCGTTCATCGCCAAGCGTTTCGAACTGACGTTGCACAACACGATAACACTGGCGTTTTTCATCCCTGTGGTGAACGCGGTGGGCGGCAACGTCGGTCTGCAGTCCTCGGCGATGGTGGTCCGCGGTCTGGCGCTGGGCGAGATACAGATACAGCGACTGGCGAAGATGCTGTTGAGGGAGGTTTTTCTGGGTGTGACGATCGGGGCGATATGCGCGCTTGCGGTGGCGGGCGTGGCGTACGGCCTGGAAGGTCAGCGGCCGGGAGCGGTGGCGCTGGCGGTGGGCGTCGCGATGTTCTGCGGCGTCATGGTCGCGGCGGTCACGGGCACGGCGATTCCGCTGGTGATGCGCAGGGTGAGGCTCGATCCGGCGCTTGCGGCCGGCCCCTTCATCACCACCCTGAACGACGTGACCTGTCTGACGATATATCTGACGGCGGCGACGCTGTTTTTGAGCGGCGCGGGATAACGCCGTCGCGGAGTGGGAGACGCACGGTGTCGGAGCCTGTAATTCTGGTGACCAACGACGACGGTGTGGACGCGGTCGGTCTCGGCGTTCTTGCACGCGCGGCGCGCGCGCTCGGGCGCGTGCTCGTGGTGGCGCCCGTTTCGGAGCGTTCCGGATGCGGCCAGGCGATAACCGTGCCCCGCGCCGGACGTCCCGAGCCGCTCGGCGTCAGGGGCCGGACGGGATGGTACAGGCTGGACGGGACGCCCAGCGACTGCGTGGACGCCGGACTGGAGATGTCGGACGAAATCGCAATCGTATTGTCCGGGGTGAACGCCGGCGCCAACGTCGGCGTGGACGTTCACTACTCCGGAACCGTGGCCGCGGCTAAACAGGCCGTCTTCCGCGGAGTGCCGGGCGTGGCGGTGTCGACGGCGTCCCGTCGCCCGGAGCATCCCGAGACGGCGGCGGCGGTTGCGGTGGCGTTCGCGCGACTTCTTCTGACGCGGCCGCCGACGCCGGTGGCGCTGAACGTGAACGCGCCGGACGTGCCGCTGTCGCAGTTACGCGGCGTCGCGGTCGTCAGGCAGGCGCTCGGGGTCGTCGCGCGCGCGTACGACTGCGAGGACGCTCATAAACTGCTGCGCGGAGCGCCGGACGCGGTGCCCACCGACGCGGAGGCGCTTATGGCGGGAGCGGCCGCCGTGATGCCGATCTCTCTTGACGCGACCGCCGCAGGCGTTATCGATATACTGGAGACGTGGAGAGAGCGGGCGTGGACGAGAGAGCCAGACACCATCTGACGCTGGGGATAATGTATCAGGAGATGGGCTGTCCGAGAGACGCTCTTGTGGAACTCCGTCGGGTGCTGCGGACGGCTCCGGACAACGCCGCCGCTCTGACTTATGTGGGTCTTGCGCTGAGCGACCTGGGCGAGTTGGAGGAGGCGGAAGGCAATCTGAGGCGCGCCATAGAAGCCGATCGCGCGTTCGCGCCGGCCTACAGCGGCCTTGCGGCGACCTACTATCGTCGGAATCGACCGGCGGAGGCGCGGCTCTACGCGGAGCACGCGCTCGAGAAGCAGCCCGCCGAGAAACGCGCGCTTCTGGTACTCGGCGACATCAGTATGGAGCGGGGCGACGCGACGACCGCCGCCGCCTACTACGGTCGCGCGGCCGAGGCGCATCCCGAGGACGCGAAACTGCGACTCCGTCTCGCGCGGGCGTTGCTCGCCGCCGGCGGCGAAACGGAGCCGCTCTACCATCTACGTCGCGCCCTGGAAGTGGAGCCCACGAACACGGAGGTCCGACTGCTTCTGGGAGACGTACACGAGCGCGCGGGCCGCCTGGAAGAGGCGCTTGAGCAGTGGCGACGCGCTCTCGAGACGGGCGGCGACGACGTACGTGTGCTGCGCCGCCTTTCACGCGCCGCGTGGGAGTCGGGCAGGCGGGCCGAGGCGTACGCCTACTACAAGCGGCTTCTGGAGCGACTGCCGGGCGACGTGGAAGCGCTGCGGCGCGTGGGCGAGGCGGAGGTGGAGGCGGGAAGACCCCGTGAGGCGATCCGCGCGTTTCGCGAACTTCTGGAGCGGCTGCCGGACGACGCCGCGGCTCACCACGGCATCGCGCGGGCCTACGCGATGGAGGGGAACGTCGAGGCCGAACTGGAGCATCTCAAGCGGGCCGTGGAGGCGGCGGACCCGCACTCCACGCGTGCGTTGCTGCGCTACGCGCATCGACTTGCGGCGCGCGGCCTCTCCAGCGAAGCGATGTCGGTCGCGCGCAAGTTGACCCGCGTGGCGCCGGAGTCGCCGGAAGGCTGGACGCTCACGGCGCAGTTGCACAGCGCCGCGGGCGAGGACGAAGAGGCCCTGTTTCATCTGCAGCGCGCCATAGCCTGCGGCAGTCACGAGCCGGAGGTGTTCTACGCCGTCGCGGCTCTGCTCCTGCGCGACCGCAAACGCGTGGGCCGCGCGGCCGTTCGCGACGCCGAACGGCATCTGCGGACGGCGCTGCGGCTCGATCCCGACTTCTCGTTCCTGCCGAAGAACCTTCATGAAAAGGTCTATCGACTGCTGGCGCGAAAAAGAATTCTGCCTCTCGGCAGACTCCTGATGCGTCGCAGGTTCCTGGTGGATCTCGCCACCACGCAGACGCTGCTGTTCGAGAAAGCGGTGGTCTCGCGTCGCGGCTTCGGTCCGTTCCGGCGCGAGGTGGTCCTTCCACTCGCCCTTCTCGCGCCGACGGTGACGCATCGCCGTTCTTCGCTTCCGCGACGCCTGCTGGCCGCGTCCGGCGCGGCGCTGGCGGCGGCGGCGATGTGGATATTCGGCGCGCCGACGCTCGCGGTCTGCGGCGCCGCTCTCCTCGCGGCGACCGCTTTCCTCGACGCTCTCGTCTCGGGTCGCGCTCTGCTCCTGCACGACGCCGCCACCGGCAGGGTCGTCCTTGAACTGCCGGACACCCGTGCGGGTCGCGCGGCCGCCCGTAGAATAGCCGCGGCCGTCTCCGCCTCCAGGAGAGCCGAATGAGCGCCTCTTTTGTCGATCTCCGCCTCGGAAAAGTGCGCTTGATCGCTTCGGCCGAGGTCGCCGATGCGCTGAGAAGCCCGCTCGAGGGCGGCGGCCTCGACGCGCTGCTCGCGCGCGCGCGCGCCTCGCGCGACCCTTACCTCGTCGGACGTGTCTCGGAGATGGAGGCGGGCGGAGTCGAGTACATTCTGAAACGCGAAGACCCGGGTGCGCTGGGCCGGAGTCGACTCCTGCGCGAGATGAGACGCGCGGCGGCGCTGGCGACGGCGGGAGTCGCCTGCGTGGTACCGGCCGCGTGGGCGCGACAGGGCCGACGCGCATGTCTGCTGCTGCCGCGTATCGGAGACGCGACCAGCGGTCTGCATCTGATAAAGGAAGGCGTCTGGCGCGCACTCGAGCCGGCCGCGCGACGCGCGGCGCTGAAGGCGGCCGCCGAAGCGATCGCCTCCCTGCACGACGCCGGTTACGCGCATCGGGATCTCAATCCGTCGAACCTGCTGTTCGAGGGCGCGGGCGGCGAAGACGTACGTGTGCTGCTGCTCGACGTCGGCGGAGCGCGACGCGGCGGTCGCGGCGCGCGCGCGTCGGACCTTGCGCGACTGTGGCGCTCGGCGCGGGAGGCGGCGAGCCGCACGGACGCGTTGCGGTTCCTGAAGGCCTATCTGGCCGCGCTGCGCGGGGCCGGGCCGCTGCGGACGCTTCTGGCGCGGATCGACGCGGCGTTCGAGAGAATGCGGCCGCACAGGAGCCGTGACCGCTCACGATAGAAGCCTACAGGGGACTGATCTCCCCCTGCTCGATCAGCCTGGCCATCAACGCGGCTATTCGGGGATCGAACTGGGAGCCGGCTCCGTTCTTCAACTCGCGTAGAACCGTCTCCTTCGGCAGCGGCGGACGATACGGACGATGACTGGTCATGGCGTCGTAGGTGTCGCAGACCGCGATGATGCGGGCGAAGATGGGAATCTTCTTGCCGGCCGTGCCCATGGGATAGCCTTTGCCGTCGTATCGTTCGTGATGCGCGCGCGCTATCAGGGCGATCTCCTCGGACTCGTCGGAGTCTATGGCGCGGATGATCTTGTAACTCACCTCCGGATGCTTGCGGATGAGGTTGAACTCCTCCTCGGTGAGTCTGCCCGGCTTCTTGAGCACCTTGTCGGGCACGCCTATCTTGCCGATGTCGTGCAGCAGCGCGGCCAAGCGAAGCGTGTCGAGACGCTTGCCGGCCAGGCCGATGTAGTCGGCCATCCGCATGGCGTAGGAGGTGACCCGCTCGGAGTGACCGCGTGTGTACTCGTCTTTGGCCTCCACCGACGCGATCATCACGCGGACGGTGGAGTAGTAGGCGCGTTCGACTTTTTCGAGGAGTTGCGCGCGCTGGAGAGCGACGGCCGCCTGATGCGCTATCGCCGACAGCAGACTGAGATCGGCCTTGGTGAATCGATTGGGCTTGCCGACCGTGTCCATGTAGACGGCGCCGATCACCTTGTCGGTCGTCTCCAGAGGCACGCACATGGCCGAGCGGATGCCGCCTATCACTATCGACTGACCCGCGCGAAAGCGATCGTCGGAGATCGCGTCCTGCGTCAGCACCGCGCTTCGGTCCTCCACGACGCGCTGCAGTATCGTCGAGGATATGGGAAGGTTCTGCGCCGGGGCGGTCATCTGCTGGAAGACCGCCGGCTTCAGGTCGCCGCTTTTGTCGCGCAGCACTATGTAGGCGCGATCCGGACTGAACAGTTCCTGTACGATGCCGACTATCCTCTGCAGCAGCCGTTGTGTGTCGATCTCCTCGTGAATGAGATGCGAGATGTCCACCAGGCGATGGAGTCTCTGCGTGGAGTCCGGCGCGATCTTGATCGCCGCGGTCCTGTCCGGGTCCTTCTCTATCCGGTGCACCACACGCGTGCTGAGAGGCGCGCCTTCCCGAAACACCTCCGTGAGCGGCCTGGACGGCTCCAGTCGCATGCCCACCGACGCGCCCAGACGTACCATGTCGCCCGGCTTCACGTACGCGGTCTTCACGCGTCGGTTGTTCACGAAAACGCCGTTCTTCGAGTCCAGATCGAGTATGCGCACCACACCGGCCTGGCCCTCCAGCAGCATGTGTCGACTGGAGATGTCGACCTCGCTCAACACGAAGTCGCAGGACGGATCGCGTCCGAACACCATTCGTCTGCCGGCGTGCAGGGGAAGATGGACGCCTTTACGATTGCCCGAAAGAAAATGAAGATATCCCAGAACGTCCATCCCGCGCCTCCGAACCCGTAGAGATTATAACCGGAGCGGCCCGCGCGGCAACGGTTTTCGGACGCGCGTGCGCCGCCCTATCCCGCGCGGGCCAGACTCGTCACGAGCGCGAGCGCGGCGAGGAGCGCCGCCCACAAAAGTATCGCGAGTCGCGCGGCGCGCCGCGCGCGCGCCGCTTCCCACCACGAGGACGGATGTATGCCCTGCAGCAGAAAAGTGGTCACGCCGGCGAGGTTGAGACAGATGAAGTTGGCGGCGAACAACAGAAACGCGCCGAAGGCGAGGCGCCACTGTCCGCCGCCGACGAACGCCGCGCCCAGAAGCAGCCCCGAGGTGACCAGCGGCGGCAGCAGCGCCGCGGCCACCATGACGCCGATCAGCGCGGCCGAGGCGCCCGTCGTGAACGCGAGCGCGCCGGCCACGCCCGCGGCGAGCGCGAGCGCGAACTCCGCCGGGCCTACTTCCGTGCGCGACAGAACCTCCTTCGCGTGAGCGTTCACTCCGCAGAACGCGCCCACGCCCAGCGCCGGCGCAAACGCCGTGAGAGCGCCGACCGCCTTGGTCTTGAGAGCGCGGCGCGCCAGTCTCATGTCTCCAAGGGCGGTCGCCAGCGACAGTCCTACGTTGGGCCCGAGAAGCGGCGCTATCACCATCGCGCCTATTATCACCGCCACGTTGTCGCGTAGTATCCCCACCGCCGCCACCACCGCCGAAAGCGCCACCAGTACTATGTATACCCTGCTCAGTCGCACCGCGTCGGTTATCGCCGTGTAGAGTTCCTCGCGGCTCACCCGAAGCGACGGTCGCGCGGCGTCTTCCTCATCCACGCGCTCCCGCTCGTCCTCGCCCGCGGCCTCCGCCGGCCGGGGCAGGCTCGCCACCACGGGCAGAAGGACCACGCGGAAGCCCTCCACCGTGGCGAATCGCTTGCCGAGGACGTCGAGAAGCGCCTCCGTGCGCTCGGCCGGCAGAAAGACGCGGATCAGAACGCGTCCCTCGGAGAGACGATCGTGCCAGGAGTCGGACGCACGATGCTCTTCGAGCACCTGTCCTATGCGCTCCATCTCTTCGGAGGGAGCGAATATCTCCACCATCCGGAGCGCCATGTCGTCCTCCACACCGTCGAGCCGTACGAAGATGATATTCCCGGGCGTCGGCGCTGACAAACCATTAGAGCCGTTGCGGGAATAAAGGCCGCGCCTCCGGCGGGCCTCATTTCCGCGGCAGCCAGACGGCGACCGCCTCGACCTCCACGGTGCGGGAGCCGTTACGCGCCTCCAGCGCGCCGGAGAGACGCAGCCGCCGTAGAAAGCGGCCCTCCTTGTCGTAGTCGGCGCGGACCTCGCTATCGGTGGTCTCCATGTCTAACGGACCGATCCACGTCACGCGCGGCGCGGTCAGTCGACCGCGTATCTCGGCGACTCCGCCGCGCGCGTCGCTCAGCAGCAGGCGTAACTCCGCCTCGCCCGGATCGATGTAAGGCGTCTCGCCGAGCGCGCGTTTCGCGGTCCACTCGTCGCCGGCGGAGGCGTGCCGCCCGCGGAGGACGGGAAGGGCGTGGAAGACGGCCGGCGGGAGCCACCACGCGGCCGCCGGCCCGGCGAGCGCGCCCGTCTCGTCCACCCGCAGCACGTACTCACTTCCCGCGCGCGGCCACGATATGCGGCCCTCCGACTCGGTTACCTTCTCGATGCGGTAGATGAGGCGACGGCCGCCGTCGGCGGGACGCTCGACCCGCATGACGCCTTCGGCCCGGAAAGCGTGACGCGTTCTGCGGGAGAGCGCGAAGGCGCCGACGGTCTCGGTCACCTCCATGCGCCACGATACGTCGAAAACGGAGCCCTCGGCCGGCGCGAAAATCAGTTCGGCTTCGCCGCCGCCCCACAGAGAGACGGCCAGCAGCAAAAACAACAAAAGCAGCACACCGCCGCCGACGAACGCCGCGACCACCGTCTTCCGCCTGCGCATCCGCGGTCCTCATCAGATGCGGCCGCGACCGCTCCGCCCGGCGCGTCCGCGGCGCTTACTTCTTGTTCTTGTTCTGCTCTTCTTCGACGGCCTGCTTGTACGCCTGACAGAGTTGAGAGAGTCGCGCGGCGACGCGTGCGCCGCGGGCGTTGTTCGCGCCCACCGGGTACTTGCTGGACACTTCCATTATCAACTGCTGCGCACGATTGACCAGGTCCTGACGAAAGCCCCGCGTCCCTTGAAATCTGAACTGCTGCTCCGCCTGCTCCACCAGTTTCTCGGCTTCGTCCAGCAGTTTCGCCCCGGCCTGCTCCGCTTCCTTGATCGTCTTGTTCGCTTCGTCCACGCGCTCGTCTTCGATGTACTTTCCGAACTCCACCACCTTCTGTAGCAGACCGTAATAGTCGCGGATTCTCTTTCTCCGCTGCGCTCTTTCGGCCTCTTTCCACAGTTTGTCGAGCGCCTTCAGATAGCGGGCGAACTTCTTGTGCTCCTTCCCGAACTCCTTCAGTCGCTTGGTGAACGCCTTCTTCTCCAGGTCCTCCGCGTCGTCGACCCTGGCCAGAATCTTGAGAGTGCAGTCGAGCAGATAGACGCCGACCGCGCCGTCCTCTATCTTCAGAAACTTGCGAACCTCGCGGTTCTCCTTGTCGGAGGCCGGAAACTTCACGCAGACGAATTTCCCGGCCGCCGAGCGGACCGACGACTCCTCCAGCGCTTCCGTCTCGAACGCCTTGCAGAAGTCGAGATTCTCGGAGCCGTACAGATAAAGCAGAACCGGCTTGTAGTAGCCGCGCGCCCTCTTTATCGCTTTCTCCCACTCGTACCACCGCAGTCGCTTGCTCGTGCCCGGCTCGAACTCCTTTTCGTCGTCGGCGCCCTGCGCCATGAGAGCGACGGCCGTCGCGAGCGCGAGACCGATCGTAAGAACTCTTTTCATCCTTCGTCCTCCGAAGACGGGTTCTGCGTTATTAACGGAAAACCGCCCGCGGTATTGTCACCGATCTGCCGCAAAAAACTCCGTCAATGAACTCTCCTTACCGGATCGGAAGTGGCCCGCCGCCTTACTGGTTCTCCTGGTGGCTCGACGACGGCGTCTTCCTCACCTTTGATACGACGGTCAGTCCGCAGCGGTTCATCTTCTTGATGAGCCCGGCGGCCGACAGTCCGAGAAGTTTCGCCGCTTTGGTGCGATTGCCGTTGGTGCGCTCCAGGGCCTGCATTATCACTTCGGCTTCGGCGCGGGCGACCGCCTTCCGTAAAGTGTCCTCGTCTATCCTGCCGGCCCTGGCGACGGCGCGCGGCTTCGGTACGCCGCCGTAGCGGATGTGCGTGGAGAGCAACTCCGGCTCTATCTCCTCCTCCTGCGACAGCGCCACGAGGCGATACACCTCGTTTTCGAGTTCGCGTACGTTGCCCGGCCAGTCGAAGTGCATGAACACCTTGAGCACCTCCGGGCTCACTCTCCGCGGCTCTCCGCCCATGCGCCGCGCCGCGCGCTCCAGAAAATAGTCCACCAGCAGCGGTATGTCCTCCTTCCGCTCGCGCAGCGGCGGAAGATTCACCACGATGGTGTTTATGCGATAGAGAAGGTCCCTGCGGAAGCGGCCCTTCTCCACCAGCGCCGCGAGATCGGTGTTCGACGCGGAAATGATGCGTACGTCCACGCGAGTGGTCTCCGCCGAGCCCACCTTGCGCATCTCTCCCGTCTCTATCACGCGAAGCAGTTTCATCTGCATCTCGGGACTCATGTTGCTGATCTCGTCGAGGAACATGGTGCCGCCGTGGGCGAGTTCCACCAGGCCGCGTTTGTCGCCGGTGGCGCCGGAGAACGCGCCCGCGACGTAGCCGAACAGTTCCGACTCCAGCAGCGTGTCGGGAATGGCGCCGCAGTTCTCCACGACGAACTTCTTCGCCCGCCTGTGCGAGTTGTAGTGCACCGCACGCGCCACCAATTCCTTGCCCGTGCCGCTCTCGCCCTGGATGAGCACAGGAAGATCGCTGTCCATCACCTTGTCCAGCGTCTCCAGAACCTGACGAATCGCGGGCGACTCGCCGATTATGTCGTCGTAGTTGTAGCGCAGACCCCGACGACTCCGCGTGGAGACGCGGGAGGGGCCGGACGGAACGCTGTCGAGCAAGCGTGACGGATTATTGGCTTTGCGGCGCAGATCCTTCAGTTCGCGAAGCGCCTCCTGCAGGTCCTTCTTGAGTCGCGTCACCTCTCGTTGAAGTCTTGCGTTCTCCTTTTTCAGCGCCTTGTAAGCGGCCGAATAAAATTCCACGAGCCTCCCCGCCTCACGCTACCTCTCTCACATTATAACCGCGACGCGCCCGGCCCTTCAAACAAATCCGCCGCCGCGCCCGGGCCTGCGTCGCTTCCCGCGACGCGCCCGACCCGCGGTCTCCTTCGCGCGGAGAACGTCCGGGTTCAACTTCAATATTTCGTCCCGCAGGCGCGCCGCCGTCTCGAAATCCAACTCCCGCGCCGCCGCGTACATCCGCTCCTCCAGTCCCCGTATCGCCTCCAGCCTCGCGAAGTCGTCTTCTCCCACGCCGACGGACGCCATTGCGACCTCCTGGGCGGAGATGTAGCGCTCGATGCCCTCGCGAACGGCCTTCCGGATGCTCCGCGGAGTGATGTCGTGCTCCTCGTTGTACTTTTCCTGTATGCGCCTGCGTCGCTCCGTCTCCTTCATCGCGCGTCTCATGCTGCCGGTCACCACGTCCGCGTAAAGAACGACTTCGCCGTTCACGTTGCGCGCGCATCTGCCTATCGTCTGCACAAGCGAAGTCTCGCTCCGAAGAAAGCCTTCCTTGTCCGCGTCCAGAATCGCCACCAGAGACACCTCCGGCAGGTCCAGCCCCTCCCGCAGCAGATTCACGCCGACCAGCACCTGAAACTCGCCCTTCCGCAGACTCTTCAGGATGCGCACCCGCTCGAAAGTGTCCACCTCCGAGTGGAGATACGTGCAGCGGACGTCCTCGTCCTCCAGATACTGAGCGAGGTCTTCGGCGAGACGCTTGGTGAGCGTCGTGACCAGCACCCGCTGGTCGCGTTTCAGTCGCTTGCGGATCTCCCCCAGAAGATGCGGAATCTGGTCCTTCGTCGGATGCACACGGATCTTCGGGTCCACCAGGCCCGTCGGACGGATGACCTGCTCGACGACGCGG
Source organism: uncultured Planctomycetota bacterium (assembly GCA_964412125.1). Classification (GTDB taxonomy): domain Bacteria; phylum Planctomycetota; class SKW154; order SKW154; family SKW154; genus CAYPNR01. The sequence goes on from CAYPNR010000001.1 coordinate 49,054, forward strand.
CCGCCGGACTTCTTGATTTCCCATTCGTCGGGCGTCGCGGAGACGAAGAGCGCGCGACGGACGAGTCGCTCGAACTCGGCGAAGCGGAGCGGTCGGTTGTCGAGCGCCGACGGCAGACGAAAGCCGTGCTCGACGAGCGTCTTCTTGCGACTTCGATCGCCGTTGAACATGCCGCGGATCTGCGGAACGGTCACATGCGACTCATCGATTATCGTAAGGAACTCGCCGCGGAAGTAGTCCAGCAGACAGTAAGGCCGCGAGCCCGCGGGGCGGCCGGAGAGATGACGACTGTAGTTCTCGATTCCCGGACAGTAGCCGACCTCCTGAAGCATCTCCAGATCGTAGAGCGTCCGCGTCTGCAGCCGTTGCGCCTCCACCACCTTGCCGCGCCCGCGGAGGTGGGCGACGCGCTCGTCCAACTCCTTTCTTATGCTGCGGACGGCGCGTCGGATCTTCTCCTCCGGCAGTATGAAATGCTTGGCGGGATAGACGTCGATTCTGTCCACGCGACGCGCGATCTCGCCGGTCAGCGGGTCGAACTCCTCGATCCGCTCGACGAGATCGTCGAAGAAATGGAGACGAACGCCGCGGTCCTGATAGGCGGGCGCCAGTTCGACCACGTCGCCGCGGACGCGGAACCGTCCGCGTCGCAACTCCAGATCGTCGCGTTCGTACTGCAGTCGCACCAGCGCCTCCAGCAGGGCGTCTCTGTCGAGGGTCGCGCCCGCCTCCACCGGAAAAACCATGCCGGCGTATTCGTCCGGCGAGCCGATGTTGTAGATGCAGGAGACCGACGCCACCACGATCGTGTCGTCGCGGGTGAGCACGGCGTTGGTCGCCGACAGTCGAAGACGATCCAGGTCGTCGTTTATGCTGGCGTCCTTGGCGATGTAGATGTCCTTCTGCGGAATATACGCCTCCGGCTGATAGTAGTCGTAATACGAAACGAAGTACTCGACGCGGTTGTGCGGGAAGAACTGGCGGAACTCGGCGTAGAGTTGCGCGGCGAGCGTCTTGTTGTGCGAGATGACGATAGTGGGCAGGCCGAGCGCGGCGATGACGTGCGCCATGGTGAAAGTCTTGCCGGAGCCGGTCACGCCGAGCAGCACCTGGAAGCGGCGCCCCGAGCGGAAGCCGTCTATGAGGCGACGAATGGCTTCCGGCTGATCGCCGCCGGGCCGCATGTCCGTCACGAGTCTGAACACGTCTCGCTCGTCTCCGAGAGGGCGCGGCTCATTATAGGCGGCGGCGGCCGCTTCGGGCAAGCGGCGGGTCCACGCGGCCGCGGCGTCGCGCAAGATTCGGTTGAAAAGCGGACGAGAGCGGCGTTATCATCGTTTCTTCGACAGCCATGGGGGACCGGCGATGGGGAAGAAGTGGGTCTATTTTTTCGGCGGCGGAAAGACCGAGGGCGCGGCGCATATGAAGGAACTGCTGGGCTCGAAAGGCGCCAATCTCGCGGAGATGGCGCGGATAGGACTTCCCGTGCCCCCGGGTTTCACCATAAGCGCGGAAGCGTGTCGCGCCTACTACGAGACCGGCGGCGAGCCGCCGCCCGGCCTGCCGGAGCAGATCCGCGCCGGTATGGAGACGCTTGAGTCGGTCACGGGCCTGAGATTCGGAGACCCCGCCGATCCCCTTCTCGTCTCGGTCCGCTCCGGCGCCGCCGTCTCCATGCCCGGCATGATGGACACCGTCTTGAACGTCGGCATGAACGACGCGGTCGCCGGGGCCTTGTTCGAACGGGAGCCGAACAAGCGCTTCGGCTGGGACGCCTATCGTCGCCTGATCACCATGTTCGGCGACGTGGTGATGGGCGTGGAGAGAAGCAAGTTCGACGCGGTGCTCGACGAAAAGAAACGCGCCCGCGGCGTCCGACGCGATCAGGACCTCTCCGCGGAGGACCTGCGCGAGGTGGCGGAGCGCATGAAGGAGGTCTACGCGAAGGAGACGGGCGGCGAATTTCCGCAGGACGTATGGGAGCAACTCCGACGCGCAGTCGACGCCGTCTTCAAGTCCTGGAACAATCCCCGCGCCGTCACCTATCGTCGTCTCAACCGCATCACCGGCCTGATCGGCACCGGCGTCAACGTCCAGCAGATGGTCTTCGGAAACCGCGAGCCGGAGACCAGCGGCTCCGGCGTCGGCTTCACACGCAATCCCGCCGACGGCGAAAACCGGCTCTACGGCGAGGTGCTTTTCGACGCTCAGGGCGAGGACGTCGTGGCGGGCATCCGCACGCCGCAGTCGGTGGACGTGCTGGCGGAGAAGATGCCGGAGATATACGCGCAACTGCAGGAGATACGCAACACGCTCGAGCGTCACTACCGCAACATGCAGGACATCGAGTTCACGATGGACCGCGGCAGACTCTACATGCTGCAGACCCGCACGGGCAAGCGGACCGGCTTCGCCGCGATCAAGATCGCGCTGGACATGTACGAGGAAGGCATAGTGGACGAGAAGCAGGCGATTCTGATGGTGCGGCCGGAGCATCTTTCGCACCTGCTCTTTCCGGTTTTCGACCCCGACGCTCTGCGTGAGGCGGAGGAGGGCGGCCGCTATCTGGCCAGGGGCCTCGGCGCGGGACCCGGCGCGGCGAGCGGACTGGTCGTCTTCGACGCCGCGACCGCCGAGAAGGCCGCCGGGGAGGGCAAGCGCGTGATACTGGTGCGGCACGAGACGAGTCCGGAGGACATAGGAGGCATGCACGCCGCGGCGGCCATCCTGACGCAGACCGGCGGCATGACCAGTCACGCGGCGGTGGTCGCCCGCGGCATGGGCAAGTGCTGCGTCGTCGGCTGCGAGGCTCTGGACATAGACTACGAGAAGCGGCGGATGACGGTCGGCGACAGAATCGTGAAGGAGTACGAGCCCGTATCGGTGGACGGCGCGCTGGGCAGGGTGTTTCTCGGAGAGATTCCGACCAGGCCCAGCGAAGTGGTGCAGGTGATGGTGGAGAAGAGTCTGGAGCCGGAGAGCGCGCCGGTCTATCGGATGTTCGCGAGGATAATGGAGTGGGCCGACCGCCATCGCAGACTGGCGGTGCGCACCAACGCCGACTCGCCGCACGACGCGGAGGTGGCGCGGGCCTTCGGCGCCGAGGGCATCGGTCTCTGCCGGACCGAGCACATGTTCTTCGAGGGCGAGCGCATCTGGTCGATGCGCAGGATGATCGTGGCGGAGACGCCGGAGGAGCGCCGAAGCGCGGTGGACGAACTCCTGCCCATACAGAAACAGGACTTCTTCGAGATTTTCCGCGTGATGGACGGTCTGCCGGTGACCGTCCGGCTGTTCGACCCGCCGCTTCACGAGTTTCTGCCGCAGGACGAGACGCAGCGGAAGAGACTCGCGGAGACGCTCGGCGTCGCTCCGGAGGTGATCGAGAGCAAGGTGGAGCATCTGCACGAGTTCAATCCGATGCTCGGCCACCGCGGCTGTCGTCTCGGCATAACACATCCGGAACTGTATCGGATGCAGGTGCGCGCGATACTGGAGGCGGCGGTGGAGGCGCGACGCGCCGGGATAGACGCCAGACCGGAGATAATGATGCCGCTCATCGCCACGTTCGAGGAGATGGAGCGTCTGCGTGAGATGACGCGCGAGGTCGCGGAGGAGGTGTTCGCCGCCTGCGGCGAGAGAGTGGACCATCTCGTGGGCACCATGATAGAGACGCCGCGCGCGGCGCTCGTGGCGGACAAGGTCGCCGAGTTCGCGCAGTTCTTCTCCTACGGCACCAACGACCTGACGCAGATGACCTTCGGCTTCTCGCGGGACGACGCCGGCTCTTTTCTGGTGGACTACGTCGAGCGGAGGATTCTGAAAGACGACCCGTTCAGGACGGTGGACGAGGACGGCGTCGGCGGACTGATGCGAATGGGGGTCGAGCGCGGGCGCGCGACGCGGGCCGATCTGAAGATAGGCATCTGCGGGGAGCACGGCGGCGATCCCGCCAGTGTGATTTTCTGTCACCGCATCGGACTGGACTACGTGAGTTGTTCTCCGTATCGGGTGCCGGTGGCGCGACTGGCCGCGGCGCACGCCGCTCTCGAAGACGCCGACTGAGCGACGCTCCACGGCGCGGACGTGACGGGATTCGTCCGGCGCCGGAGTTGAGGCTTTCATTCGCGGCGGCGGACGTGTATAAAACCTTGGGGATACGGGGGAACGTCGGAATGAGAAAGGCGTTGCTGTTCGCGGCGATGATCTTCGTCGTCGGCTGTGGAGGCGGGAGCAAGCCGCCCGCGGTGAGGCCGCAGCGGACGGAGACGACCTACTCGCCCACGATAATGACCACCGACTATCTCGACCACTTCGGCAATTACGTTTCCGGGGTGCTGAAGGCCGCGGCCGCGCCGGTGACCGGGAAACTGATTCTGGTGCGGGCGCCGCAGGTCAGTCGGCCCGTCTACCGCGCCGACACGGGCGCGTTTCTGGTGCCGCCGTCGGCCGACTTCACGGGCTGGATGGCGATACTGCAGGCCGAGTGCGAAACGCCGTCGCGGCGGGTCGCCAATTTCGTCCTGAACTCGATGCTGCTTTTGGAGGTGGCGGTCTTTCTACGCAAGCACGCGAAGGTCTACGACTACGGGAGTCCCGCGGACGAGGAGGCGCTGGCGCAGGAGTTCGCCGCCGTCTTCCTGAGCCGGTTGGGGCGGAAGGATCCGTCGCTCAGGACGGAGGTGGCGGCGACGCTTCGGTATCTGCGACATCTGTTTTCCACGGCGTCCGCCGGCTTCGCCCGCCTGAAGGGCGGCGAATTGAGACGCTACTGGGCCGACAACGCACGTGTGCTGCAGGCGACCGACCGAAGCGCCGCGCTCCGGCTCGTCTGGCTCGCGGACACACTGGCCCGGCCGCCGACCTCCACGGATCTGAAGTCCTGGATGGAGAATCGTGTGCGGAAGCCGTCCGCGGCGGCCCGCGCCGCCGTCATCTATCACAAGCCTTCGCTGGAGGTGAAGACCGTTCTGCCGGGCCGCCGTCCGCGTACGGGCCTTCACGGCCAACTGGAGCGGCGCCTCGCGCATGTCGCTTTCGGGCCCGAAGGGCGCCTCTTCTTCTCCAATTTCGTCTCGATCACGGTCTTCCCGCGACAGCAGATCGTCTCCGGCGAGCGCGCGGCTTTCCTGCCGACGGCCTTCGCCTTCCGCGGAAGCACGCTGGTGATGGTGGACCGACGATGGCTCCGCTTCGTGGACTGGGACTCTCTTGAGGTGCGCAACGTCGAAATAGGCGCGCATTTCACGAACACGGCGCATCGGCGCAACTTCGGCATAGTCCCGCTGATGTGCGCCGACGATCGAATATGGGTGGCGGACAACGTCGCGCGGAAGGTGCTGGTCTTCGACGCCGACGGCGCGCTCCAGCGACGCCTGGACGTGGGACACGTGGTCGGCGGAATGGCGTTTCTCGACGGAGCGTTGTACGTCACGCTTCCCGAGCGGCACACGGTGGAGCGCTACAGCGAGGAGGTCGGCGGCTTCGTCGTCGTCTCCGGCGTACGCGGAAGGGCCGGCCACAGGGACGGCGTCGGATTGGGCGCTCTGCTGAACCATCCCACCGGGATCGCCGCCGGCGTCGACGGCGCTTTGTACGTGGCCGACACGTTCAACGGCGTCGTAAGGCGCGTGAGCCCGGACGGACGTGTGCGGACGCTCTGCGGCTTCGCTTCCGGCGAGGCCGACGGCAAGGCCGCCGACGCGGCGTTTCTGATGCCGGTCACGGTCGCGGTCCGGCGCGACGGCGCGGTCGCCGTCGGAGACATCGCCACCGGCCGCATCGCGCTGGTCGGCGGCGCTCCGGCGGAAGTCGGCCCGCTGCCGCGACGCACCGTCGACAGAGGGCCGGCGGAGACGAAAGCGGTTCTCGCCCGCGCGCCGTTCGGCGAGCGACTCCATCGCGCGCTCTGCCGACGCGGCAGATGGCTCGCGGAGCACGGCTCGCCCGGCGAAGCGATAGCCGATTTCAAGCGGGCCGTCACCATCATGCCGTACAGTCTGGGCCCGCGTCTGCTCGCGGCGGAGGTCCACCGCAAGGCGGGTCGTCTCAAGGAAGCGGAAGCGACGCTCGACGAGGCCATCGCGATGAAGGAGCGTCTGCCGCTGTCCGAGCGGAGCGCGGACGCCGACTACATAGCGGCGCTGTACCGTCGGGCGCTGATGCGCCGCGCGGACGGTCGTCTCAAGCAGGCGATGGCCGACGTCGAAAAGGCGATCACAGCACGCACGCATCGCGTCAATTCACTGCGAATGGCCGATCTGCCGGAAGCCACGGTGATGGGGATACTGGGGTTGCGCGGCCGTATACTCCTGGCGCAGAAGAAGTACAAGAGCGCTCTCGAGGTCTTCACCGCCGTCATCAAGGCCTCCGGCGGCGAGTTCGACGCGTATCTGTTGCGCGCGCGCGCGAGGATGCATCTCGAACAGTATCACGAGGCGCTCAAGGACCTCAGAAAGGCCGTCGTGATGGAGGAGGGCAATCCCGAGCCGCACTACTGGCTGGGCGTGCTCTACCAGGACAAGTTCAACGAGCCGCGTAAGGCGCTCGACTGCCTCAGGACGCACAAGACGTTGAAGGGCGGCCACGTGGACGACTGCGACGAACGCATAAGGAGACTGGAAGAGTTGCTCAAAAGCGGCTCGAAGAGAACCGGCTCCTATACCGAGACGCGTGTCGAGGACGACAAGGGACGCGTGTGGATAATCCGGCGGTACGTGGACGGGCGTGTGGAGCGGATACCCGTGGAGGAGAAGTGATGCTGCCGCCGGAGGAGCAACTGGCGCTTATAAAGCGCGGCGGCGCCGATGTCTTCCCGGAACAGGAACTGCTCGAAAAACTCCGCCTGTCCTGTGAGAAGGAACGTCCCCTGCGCGTCAAACTCGGTATCGATCCCACCACGCCGGATCTCCATCTCGGCCATACGGTGGTGCTGAACAAACTGCGTCTGTTCCAGAGACTGGGACACGTCGCCGTGCTCATCATCGGCGACTACACCGGCCGCGTCGGCGACCCTTCCGGACACGACAGAACCCGTCCCATGCTGTCGGAGGAGCAACTCCGCGGAAACGCCGGCGATCTGCTCGAGATGGCCCGCAGGACGCTTCTTCCTGAGAATCTCGAGGTGCGGCGCAACGGAGAGTGGTTCGAGAAAATGACGCTGGCGGGCGTCATAGACCTGGCGTCGCGGGTGAGCGTGGCGCGACTCCTCGAACGTGACGAGTTCTCGGATCGCCTGCGCAAGGACCTTCCGCTCACGCTGCAGGAGATTCTGTATCCGCTGATGCAGGGCTACGACTCGGTGATGGTGGAGGCGGACGTGGAGTTGGGCGGCTCCGACCAGCATTTCAATCTCACTTTCGGTCGCCGCATACAACGCAGTTACGGGCAGAGCCCGCAGGTCTGTCTGACCGTGCCGCTGCTGGTCGGCACCGACGGCGTGAAGAAGATGTCGAAGACCTACGGCAACTTCGTCGCGTTGGACGACGCGCCGAAGGAGATGTTCGACAAACTCCTGTCGATACCGGACGCGCTCACCCGCGACTATCTGGCGCTGCTCACCGACGCGCCGGAGAAAGAGATCGACGAGTTGCTGGCGCTGCCGGACCCGCGCGAGGCGAAAGTGCGACTCGCCGTGGAGGTGATAGGCCGCTTTCACGGACGGGAAGCGGCGCGTCGCGTCGAGGCCGCCTATCGCGCCGGCGGCGTGCCGGAGGGAGCGTTGAGGAGCGTGGAACTGGAGCCGGGCCGCGTATGGGTGGTGCGTCTGCTGCAGAAGGCCGGCTTCGCGTCGAGCGCGTCGGAGGGCCGCCGCCTGATTCGGGGCGGCGCCGTCCTGCTCGACGGCAGACGCGTCGAGGACGAAGACGAGGAGATAGAGGTCCGCGACGGAATGGTTCTCAGGGCGGGCAAGAAACGCTGGGCGCGTCTCGTCGTGGGGAGGACCGCACCGTGAGCAGTTCCCGTAAGGCGTTCATTCTTCTGGCCGGCGTCGTGGTGGGCGGCGTCGGAGTACTTCTGCTGGACGCTTTCGACACGAGCGAGCCGGTGAAGTTGCGCTGGCGACACGAGCCGGGCAGGGCCGCGCTGTACGAGTGCGTCGCCGAGGTGAACAGAGACGGCAGCCGCCCCGGCTCCGACGGAGGAAGCGTTCGACAGCGGATAACGGAGGAGCAACACGTAAACCTGTGGCGCATCGAGTACCGCCAGGGCGACACCGACACGCGGGCGCATCTCTACGAGTGGGTCAGCCGGCGACTGCTCTCGCGGATCTTCGACGGTCGCGACGTGACGGAGGGCTCGAAAGCGGCTTTCGCGCGCGACCTGCCGCTGCCCGATTTCCGGTTCTATCGTCCCGACGAACTGGGCCGCTCCAATCGCGCCGTCTCGGAGCCCGCCTTGCGACAGTTGCACGCCGTTGTCCCCTGCCTGCACGTTTTGCCCGTCGAGAGTGTGACGCCGGGCGCGGAGTGGAACGGCAGACTCACTTTCGACCGCGCGTCGGCCGTCTATCGTTTCCGACTCGACTCGGTCCGCCGCGACGAGGTCGGTCGGGCGGCCTCCGTCTCCGGCGAGGTCGACCTGTTCTTCGGCACCCGTAAAGTCGGTCGCGTCGTGCTATCCTACGAAATCGACCTCGACGCCGGCCTGCTGAGGCGCGAGGAGGTCGAAGTGGAGTTCGTCGGTCTCCGGCGACGCCTGGAGCATTTCGATCGCGTCGAGACCTTCTCCTACTCGGAGCGCTACACGCTTCGTCTGCTTCGCACGATGAGGCTGCGCCCCGAGCCCCTCGCCCGACAGATGGCGCAGATGGAGGCGTACGAGGCGGCTCTCCGGAACGGCGAGGCGGAGAAGGTGCTCGAGCATCTGACCGCGGCGGGAGACGCTTATGAGGATCCCGACAATCCCGTCTACCGCGTGGCGGTGCTTCTGCGGGACGCGGCGGAAGAAGTGCTGGCCGCCGCCCACGAACGCGCCGTGCTGAAGGAGTTGAGCCGCCATCTCCGCGAGTTGTGGAAGAAGCGCGCGCATCATCATCACGGCGACGGGGAAGACCGTCATGACCATCAGGACCGCCGGGACGAGCCGCGCGGCGCGCCGCCGGAGCGGGAAGGGCCGGAGGGCGAATGAGGAGACTCCGGTGTCGGAGGAGCGAACGACGGCGGAAAGCCTGCTTCTTTGCGACGCGTGCGGCGCCTGCGTCGCGGTCTGTCCGATGCGCGTCTTCTACGGTCGCGCCGATCGGACGCTTTCCCCGCGCGCGGTGATCCGGCTTCTCCGGTTCGGCGAGACGGAGAGTGCCGGGCTGTGTGTGGACTGCCGCGCCTGCGAGGAGGTCTGTCCCCAGGGGGTCGGCCTGAGACGTCATCTGCTGGAGACGGGGCTGCTGCGGCCCGCCGTCTGCGCCTGCTGCGGCGCGCCGATCAAGTCCGAAGTCGTGCAGGCGCGTCTGGCCGAACTGACGGGCGTCGAACACGTGCGCCTGCTCTGCGAGCGGTGTCGGCGTCGCGGGGTCGCCCGTCGTTTCGAACGCGCCCTGCCGCGCGGGCCGGAGACGCCGCCGCGTTCCGTCCGCATTAACGGTTGAAGAGCGCGTCGGTTTCGCTTACGCTTGTTCGGTCGTTGGTTTGAGGGGATCGACATGCGATGGAAGTCTTTCGGCGTCGCGCCGCTTGCGGCGCTGCTCTTCTGCGGCTGCGCCGTCTTTCCGCATTTCGCCGTCGCTTACTCGCACACCTCCCGCACCGCGAAGGCGCCGCTCGCCCGCGGCGGAGCGAGCCTGCAGGAGCGCGACTACGTCATACTCGGCCGCGCAAGCGGCTCGGCCACGGTCGAGAACTATCTCGGCCTGTGGGCCGGCGGCAGCGACGCCGTGAGCGACGCCTGCGCGGACGCGTTGAGGCGCTATCCCGAAGCCGACATGCTGATCCACGTGCGCGCGGCGGTCGAGACCGAACGCGTCGTTCTGCCGCCGTGCTTCTTTCTTTATGTGCGCCGCACGGTGAAGGTGACCGGAATGGCGGTGAAACTGAAGCGTCCGTGAAGCGGGTTTTGTGTTGACGCGTGAGGCGGCTTGGAGTATAGAAAGTCGGGTTGCGAACGTTAGGAGGAGTCCGCATGAGGAGATGGCCGATTCTGGCCGCGGCGCTGATGTTGGTGTTGTTCGGAAGCGGCTGCGCCACGATATTCTCGGGCACCCGTACGCGGGTCAACATCAAGGTGGACGTGGAAGGCCCCCGGGACGGCATAAAAGAAATCTATCTCGGCTCGGGCGCCGCGGGGCGCCACAGCCTCCGCCCCGGTGACAACACCCTCTATCTTGCCAGAGCGTCTCATCCGCTGCTGATCCGGGTCGTTCCCAATGAAGGCTTCGACGCGAGCATCGAGTGGGGCGGCACCGTTCCCGTCTCTTTCAATCTCGTGACGCTCGTCAACATACTGTTCTGGCCGGGCTTCCTCGTCGATCTGGCCACCGGCGCGATGTGGGACTATCCGGTGGTCAACGACTTGCGGATAACCGTGAAGCGCAAGGCGCGTCTGCCGACCGAGGAGCCTTAGTCGGAGTTCCGCGTCGGCGGCGCGGACGCGGCTCCGTTCGACGCGGGCGGGGACGACTCTTTCTTCTTCGGCGACGGCGTTCGCGCGGCTTCGGCCGTGAGCGTCGTCAGAACCGGTCCTGCGACGAACCCGAAGACGCCGGCCGAGGCGACGCCTGCGAAGAAGCCGATCCACAGCAGAGCGGCGTTCACCCGTGCGTGTCGTCCCATGAGGACCGGACGCAACAGGAAATCGGGCGCCGCGCACACCACCGGATAGCCCACCGCCAGGATGAGCACGCCTTCGGTCGTCCGACCCTTGTAGAAGCACCAGGCCGCGACCGCCGCCATCACCAGCGTCGGTCCCAGAAACGGAACGAGTTGCAGCAGCGCGCAGATCAGGGCCCAGAACAGGACGTTCGAGAAGCCGACGGCCCGGAAGAAGCCGAGCGCCAGCACGAATGTGGCGAGCGCCGTCACCAGATGGACGAAATAGACGGCGTAGAGCACGTCATGAGCGCGTCGCAGAAGCGGAGAGAGCGTCTTCCATATCCGCTCGCCCGCGGCGTCGCGGACCGCCGCCAGCGCCTTGGGGCCGTGACGGAGGAAGCCGTAGAGCGCGAGCGTGAAGACGAGGGCGTGCAGGAGCAGTGCTCCCGTGGCACGGGCGACGCCGTAGGCGTAGTCGGCGGCGACCTGCACCAGGCGCATCGCCTCCGCGGACAGGTCCGGCGCCCAGGGCGACAGGCTTCGCGCGAATCGATCCATCTCTCCGGCCACCGAGGTGACGAACTCGCGCAGCGTTTCGAAGTCCAGCACCACGACCACGACGGTCGCCGCGACCAATGCGCCGCCCAGCAGGAAGACCGCCGCCATGGCGCCGAGAGTCGCGAAAAGATGCGCGCGCGTCCTCTCCGGCCGGCGAAAGAGGCGTCGCAGACGCTCCTTCAGAGGATGCGCCACCGCCGCCGTGGTGACGGCGAAGAAGAGAGTCTTCGCCACCGGAAGGAAGAGCAGCAGGGCGGCCGCCGCCAGTATCCAGAACGCCGCGCGTCGCTCAGTAGAGTAGTTTGAGACAGGTGACATCTTCCATCCTGAAACCGAAATCACCGGTGTTGATGAATCCGCGTTTCGTCTCCTTGCTCATCACCATCCGCACTATCTTCGCGAACGCCTTCTCCCGCTGCACCTTCTCGGGTTCGTCGCTCTTGTCGGGCGTCTGGATCTCGAACCGCACCCGATGCTCTTGTCCGTTTCTGAAGCCGAGAAGCACCTCCAGTTCCATAACGATTCCTCCTACGTCCGACGGGCCCGTCGCCCACGAAATAGTATCCGCACTCGACCTCCGGCATCACAAGGTCGCGATCGGCCACGTCACGCTCGTCTATTGGGAACAGGCGGCAGTTGGGCGCGCGCAGCGAGTAACGCGAGCAGACCGCCAGGCCGTCGCGGTCGTAACTCAGAAACAGACAGAAGCGGCCGAGACGGCAGCAGGCGCCGCAGCGGATGCACTCGCCCCGCCGGCGCGCGAGCGCGCGTCGCAGGTAGCCCCGCGCGAACAGGAATATCAGCAGTCGCCGCAACTTGCCCATGTACAGTCTGAAACGCGCGCCGGGGCTGTCTCCTCTCGATCGTCTCACGAGCGTCTCCTTCGATGCCTGTGCTCGAAAAACACCTCGCGTATGTCTCTGAGCGAGTAACCGGAGTCGTTGAGCGCCTTTATCAGTCGCGCGATGCGCGCCGCGCGCCGCGGGAACAACATCCGTCCCGACTCCGTGCGCGTCGCGGGCTTCAGCAGTCCTATCATCACGTACTGCCGGATCTGATGCTCTTTGAGACCGCTCGCCCGCATCAGTTCCCGCGACGTCAGATAGTCCGCCACCGTGCGACTCCTTGGTCGTCCCGCCTCATTCTACTGCGCGGCCCGCCGCTTCGCCACCGCGAACCGGTCGCTCCTCAGGTCTCCCGCGGCGCGTCCGCGGCGAAGGCCCCCATCCTGCGGCTTCCGTCGAGCGCATAGAGTCTGCCTTCGCCGCCTCCCGCGTGGGCGGCGACCACCTCGCCGACGAATATGGAGTGGTCGCCGGTGGGGCATATCGCCCTGACGACGCATTCGAGACAGGCCACGGCGCCCTCGATGAGCGGCGGACGCACCTTCGTCGCCGGAAGCGGCTCGAGTCCGGCGGCGGCGAACTTGCCCGCCTCCGCGTCGCAGGCGGCCGGCGTGTCGTCGCGGCCGCTTCTGGTGCCGCACAAAAGCGCCGCTTCCGCCCACTCCGCCGGCGGCCAGACCAGTACGAACTCGCCGCTGCTCAGGAGCGACTCGTAACTGAAACGCGAGTGCGCCACCGATATCGCCACCATCATCGGCTCCTTCGACGTCGGCATACTCCAGCCCAGCGTGATGATGTTCGGCCTTCCGTCTGTGTGGCGGGTCACCGCGAAGGAGACCGGCCACGGGTAGCGCAACTCCCACACCTTCGAGATCGGGATCTCACGCATCCGGGTTCCCTCCGATTGTTCGGCGTCGCGGATTATAACCGCGGAGCGGCCGCGACGGAGGTCCGACGCGGAAAACGCGGAAGAGACGGGTGGAATGCACCCGGCAGGACTCGAACCTGCGACCCGCGGATTAAGAATCCGCTGCTCTGCCGAACTGAGCTACGGGTGCAGTCGCGACTCTAACGAAAATTGAGGAATTGTCAAGCGAAAACGGGCCTTCCGGCGCCGCGGAACGGCCCGGCGGGCGCTTACTGATCCACGCCGCGGACGGAGACCGCGCCGCCGCTTATGTGGTGCTTGCGGTCGTGGAAGACGCAGACGTAATCGCAGCGGCGCTCGATCGACTCGGGCAGCGGATTGCCCGTCAGGACCACCTCCAGCGACTCGACGCGGGAGTCGAGCAGGTCGCAGACCTCCTCGGAGGAGAGGAGTCCGAACGCCACCGCGTAGAGTATCTCGTCGAGGACGAGCAGGTGCAGGTCGCGACGCGCGGCGGCGCGGCGCGCGCGCGCGAGGCCCTTACGGGCGGCGGCGCGGTCCTCCTCCGCCGGCGCGCTCGGGTCGACGTGACATGCGGTGCAGCCGCGGCAGTCCGGCCGCTCGGGTCGCGCGCACGCGCGCCCGAACTGCTCCAGCGTCACCAGATCGCGGAACGGCGCGCGACGCACGAGCCGAACTTCACCGTAGCGGTCGGTCCCCTTCAGGAACTGCAGTACGACGACGCGCCGGCCGTGGGCGACGGCTCGAAGAACCAGACCGAACGCCGCCGTGCTCTTGCCCTTGCCGTCGCCGCAGTAGGCGTGCGCCATGCCGATCGCGTCCATGTCGCGGCTCCCCGATGATGATAAAGGAACGGGGCCGCGCGTCGCTTTCGTGCACGGCCCCGCTTCGCGATACAAGGACAGTTATTTGCGATACTTGAGATCGATCACCCGCAGTTTCCTGCTCTCGTCCACCATCTTCTCGTCCTCTTGCTTGTCGATCTCGTCGGAGATCTTCCTCGGCGGCTTCTCGCAGTTGGCGCGGGCGATTTCGAACGCTTTCTTGAAGGAGTCCCTCTTCAGCAGGTCTCCGAGAACCGTGTCTATCCTGGTGATGTCGTCGGGAGTGAGATGAACGGAAGCGTCCTCGACCCAGGGAACGTCCTGGCCGAAGACGAGTTCGCTCTTGGCGGCGTCCGCGCCCAGTTTCTCCTGTATCTTGGAGTAGCGGAAGCGTGAGACGATCCGGCCCTTGGGCATGGCGGTCATCCAGACGCGGGAGTAACGCGTCTTGCCGTGCTGATGTCCGAAGGGTATGGCGCCGTACTCGGCCAGATACGAGGACGGCGAATCGCCGTCCAGGATGTCGGAAGGTATGTAGTTGTGCGGCAGAAGCGAACGCTTACGAAGATGCCGGGCCAGCAGTTCCAGATACGCTTTCGTGTCGAGATTCACCACTTTGGTCTCGACCGAGTGTATCTTGTCCACCAGTCCGAGGACGGAGACGTCGCGCTTGCAGGCGGCCTCAGGACACCAGCGGGTTAATTCGTCGTCGTCGTCGGGACCGACCTCTCGCCACCAGACCTTGTGCCAGCGAGTGGTGCCGTGGACGTAGTTGCGACCCACGTCGCGCTTGGCGGCCACACAGAAGCCTTGATGGTAGCACAACTTGCGCTGCTGAGAGTCGTATACGTAGATTCCGTTCCGGCCCACGTCGTGAGAGATGAATTGGCTGTAGTCGAATATGGTGTCGTGGTAGCGTCCGTTCTCCACCCACGAAAAGTAGCCCATCCGCGGCTTCTTTTCCTTGTCCCGATCCTCGTCGCGCGGGTTCGGCAGCGCGGATTCGCGTCCCATGAACGCCCAGTAAGGATAGCCGAGAAACTTCTTCTCCGAGGACAGGTCTTTCAGTCTTCCCTGGGCGATCTCGGAACGAATCTTCTCCAGCGACGGCTCCTTGGCCAGCGTCTTGCCCGTCTGGTCCTTGAACCACAGATACCACAGACCGGCCTCGGGATAGAAACGCGTCATCCGCGGCGCGTATCCTTCCGCGGTGTTCTGATGGGCGAGCGTGTTGAAGCGGGTGCGGAACGGAACGTAGGGCACGTCCTTCTTCTGAACGTCCTTCAGAACGCCTTCGAACAGTTGCAGTTCCGTGTCGGTGTAGACCACTCTGTAGCCGCCGGGCGTGCAAACGCCGAGCATTATCTCCGCGTAGTCGTCGTGACCGAGTTCACCTTCCTCCAGCGCGAGACTCTCCCTGTCCAGCCACTCCAACTCGGACGGCGTCGCCTGAACGTTCTTCTGCTCCTGTTCGGCCCATTCCACGACTTTTTGAATGGTTTCTTTGTAGTCGCGTCCCGTCCACTTGTTGGTTTCGGTGCAGCCGAGGAGAGCCGCCGCGACGGCTGCGAGAACAACCCAGCGCATCTCTTGCTCCCTACAAACCTCAACCGGTTCAGTCTACACCCCCGCGCGCGCGTTTGTCAAGTCGTTTAGTCGCATAATCCGCAAACCGTCTCCGGCGCCTCGGGCCGCGGAAAAAGCCTCATTTCCTCCGCATCTCCTTGAGAAGTCGTCCGGCCTCGAGCGCCTCCGGCGTGCCGGGATTCTTTTTGAGGATGCGTCGCAACATGCTTCGGGCCGCCGCTCTCTCGCCGCGCTCGATCCGCTCCTTCGCCAGACGCAGAACCTCAGACGGCGCTTCGGAGGCGGATTTCCCGTCGTCGGACGGCCCCGTCTTTTCGAGCGCGCGCAAAGCGGCGTCCACCTCCTGCGTCATGGGCGTGCCGGCGACCTCCTTCTTGAGCGCCAGCAGCGCTTCGCGGGCGGCTTCCGGGTCGGATTCGGCCTTGCGGCGGGCGGCCGCCAGACGCCCGTCGAACCACGAGCGGATCTTCGTGAGACCGGCCTGCGCCTCGCCTTTGAAGAAGCCGCCGGTCAGCACCCGCTGATAAAAACGGTAAGCCCTGGCGCGATGGCCGGCCGCGAGCGCCGCGTCCGCCTCGCGCAGGAGTTTGCGCGCAAGCATCTCGCCGGGATAGTGCGGCTTGTGGTCGCGTACGAACCGCCACGCCTCGCGCAGGTGGTCGGCGGTGTGGGTGTGAGCGGGTCCGTCCACCTCGCGCAGGAGCACGGGCCAGCCGCTCGCCTTCAGTCGCCGCTGGAGTTCGCGAACCTCCCGGACGCTCACCTTGCGGTCGGCGACGCCCGCGATCAGCGCCACGGGTATCCGTCGCGTGCCGGCCGCGCGGTCGCAGGTCGCGCCCCGGGCGACCACGCCGGCGAAGTAGTCGCTGTGGGTGAGCGCCAGTTCGAGACAGAGCGCGGCGCCGGACGAGCGGCCGGCCAGGTATATCCGCTTGACGTCCACGGCGTGTCGCGTGGAGACGTGCTCCACCAGCGCCTTGACGAAACCTATCCCGTCGGCCGACTCCTGCTTCCACGGGTCGTCGGCGTCCGCCGCCTCCGCCGCGACGCAGATCACGCCGTCCCGCGCCGCGACCTTCGCCCAGTCGGCGAGCAGGTCCGACGGCTTCTGTCCGGCGCCGTGCAGCAGAACGAGAACGCCCAGCGGACCGTCGGCCTCCGGAACGTGCAGTTCGAGACGCCGTTTCGCGCCGCGGTACTCGAATTCGTCGGCCGCGGCCGCAAGCGCCAGCAACACGACCGCGCACAGAATCGCACAGCGCAACGTCCGCCCTCCACCGCCTTCCGCGTTCCGCCGCCCGACCGTCCTACTTCCCGAAGGTGAACCCTTCCGGCAGGTCGCTCTCCGGCGTTCCATCCGGCACGAACGCCAGGTCGGTTATGTCGTAGGCCGGATTCTTCGTCCTGAAGATCGGCGTGACCTTCATTCCGATCTTCGGCTCGCCGACCGGCATGTAACTCATCAGAATGGTGGCGACGCCGTCGAACTCGACGTTGACGAACCGTATCGGCAGGCCGAGCGTGTTGAACGCGCCGGTCCGCTTGGTGATGATGAACGAGTGAACCGAAGCCGTCTTCCTCGCGAGATCCGTTATGTCGATCACGGTGCACTTCTCGAGACAGTCCGCGCAGTGGATCCGGAAAGGCTCGTAAACGGTGCCTTTGAACTCGCAGTCCGGATTGTCGCAACGCGTCGCCAGAAGCCTGCCTTCGGCGAGCGCCTCGAAGAACGGCGCTTCACCCCCGTAGGAGTGTATGTAGGTCATGTCGCGCGGCTTCGTCACGCCGCACAACCTGCCGTCCTCCCTCCGAATCGGCGTCCCGGGCTCTATCCTGTGGAACGGCCCGGACGGTTTGTATCTCCTGCCGACGACCTTCACGGTCCCCACTTCCTCGGGCTGCTTGAAGACTGCCATTGATATCCTCCTTATCCCTTACTTCTCGAGCAGGTGGTCCGGATGGACGAGTATGGTGGCGGTGACGTGCGAGCCGACGCCCGCGTGGCTGATGGCCAGGGTCCGCTTCGCGCCCTTGACGGTCAGGTCCTTCCAGTCGCCCGGCTTCTCCTTGCCGAAAGCCTCCCAGCGCTTCGGATCGCCGTGTATCTCGGCGTGGCGGTCCCATATGTGAAGCGCGCACTCGACCGTCTGCATGATGCCGGTCGCGCCCACCGCGTGCATGCAGCCTATCAGTCCGCCGGAGAGGTTGGTCGGCAGTTTGCCCGGCCCGCCGGTGTGCGGATTGGTGTGGTAGCAATCGCCGGACTCCACGAAGTCGCGACCCTCGCCGTACGGCCTGAAGCCGCAGTCCTCGTAACTCTGCATGTCGCTTATGGTGAACGCGTCGTGGAGTTCGGCCATGTCCAGATCCTCCAGGGGATTCTGGATGCCGGCCATGCGGTAGCCGTAGTAGCAGGCCATGCGCGTGGCGAGAAAGCCCGTGAAGCCGGGATATCTCTCGCCGCCGGGGAATCTCTCCGCGAAGTCCTTGTACTGCTCGGCGGTCTCGTGCGGCAGAAGCGGTATCTCCATGTGGCGTCTGTCGGCCACGCGCAGCGTGTGCGAGCCGGCGCCGACGTAGATGCGCAGCGGGTTGTCCGTCAACTTGAACGCGGTCTCCTCGTCGGCGAGAATGGCGCAGGCGGCGCCGACGCTCATCAGACAGCAGTCGAGCGCGCGAAGCGGATAGGCCACCACCGGCGACTCGAGTACGTCCTCCACCGTTATCCGCATCGGCCCCTGCGCGAACGGATTATGAACCGCGTAGTTGCGATGCTTGACCGCGATCTCGGCCATCGTCCGCCGAAACGAGTCCTCTTCCTTGCCGAACACCTTCCAGTAGCGCTGCGCCATGACCGCGTAGTAGCCGGTGTAGATGTGCCCCAGCGGCGTCTCCCAGTCCTTGTCCGCCGCGGAGGCGATCAGATGATTGCCTTCGTCGGTCGGCACCTCGTCCATCCGCTCCCAGCCCATGCAGAGGACGCAGTCGGAGTATCCGGAGGCGACCGTCTTGAAGCCCTCCCAGAGTGTGGAGCCGCCCGTGGCGCCGCCGGTCTTGATGCCTATGTTCCCCAAAGGATCCAGTCCGAGTCGGTCGTGTATCACCGCCTCGCCGAGCAACTGGTCGCCGAAGTGGTCGGCGAAGTGGCCGTAGTAGGCGGTGTGAATGTAACTTTTCAACTCCGTCGCGCTCGTTCCGAGAAGTTCAGCCGCCATCCTGAGCGCGTCCACGCACAACTCCTCCGTCTTCTTCTCCGGAAAGGCGCGTCTGAACTCGGACATGCCGCCGGTGACGAGATAGACCGGACGCATCATCTTCGGTATCTTCAACTGCCGGTCGCTGAACTTGATCATGCATGAACCCTCCTCATAACGTGTTACGCTTGTTGTCTCTCTCCGCCCGCCCTCGAACCGCGCCGCCGCAGATTCTCCCCGCGGAGAGCCTCGATTGGAAGGAAAAAAGAGGTTTGTGTCCCCGGCGGACGACCCCGACGCGTCGCGCGGGGAGGGATTTTTCGTAAGCGCCGCGCC
>CAYPNR010000002.1:0-14303 GCA_964412125.1 uncultured Planctomycetota bacterium
GGCCGTTTGTGGACGCCGCGCCTGAGGCCGGATTACGACTCAGCGTGGTCGTCACCGGCGTCGCGCTGCCGGCGCGGGCGGGAGCGGCGGTCCGGGAGATCACGGCCTGCGGCCTTCCGGTCCGCACCGTCGCCATGTTCGACGAACGCGTCGGACGCCTGCGGCTGAGCGAAGCGGTCTCGCGGGCGGTCAAGGGCATGACGACGGTGTTCGCGCGACTTCGACCGGCCAGGGTCGTGACCTACGGCGCCCCGGCCGTCGCCTTCGCGGGACAGGCCGCGGCCGTCGCCTGCGGCGCGGCGGGAGTGCACATCACCGCCGCCGGGGAAGAGGCTTCCCGTTTCGCGCGCGCGGCCGCGCGCCTCGCGCGACGACTCGTTCCGGGACCGCTCTTCGTGCCGGGGGCGGAAGCGGCCCCGGACGATTTCGTCCTCGCCGTCCTGAATCCGTGGGAGTGCGAGCGTCCGCGACGGATGCTGAACTTCGCGGCGGAGGCCCTGTCGGAGGCGGACCGCCCGGTGGTGGTGGTCTGCGGCCGCGGCGACGCGGCGGCGCTTCGGCGGCTGCGGCGCTTGAAAGACCTCACGCTTCACAAGACGCTGCCTTACGGGCGGCTGGTCGAACTGCTGGAGAGGTCGCGTGCGCTTCTGACCGACACGTCACTGGCCGCGCTCGAAGGTCCGGCCGCCGGCGTGCCGGTGATCGGAGTTTCCGGACGGCGCGACCCGGAGGACGCGCGCGCGGCGCTCGCCGCGGCGCTTCGGCGGCCGACCGGGACGCGTCACGGCGTCGCCGTGGAGTGGGACGCGGCCGCGGCCTGCAGGGCGATACGGGCGCCTGTACGCCGGGCCGTGACGTTTTTGTGACGGAACGGAGGCCGGGATGCGGTTAAGTGGAAGAGTTCGGAACGCGTGCTGGAGGAATGAGGTATGCGGTGGGCGCTTCTTGTGGTGTTGGCGGCCGCGACCGTGGGCGTGGCCTTCGGACAGCAGGGGCAGGCCGGTCCTCCAAAGGACAAGGTCGAGGCGGCGGTCAAGCGCGGCGTGGGATGGCTGATCGGCAAGCAGAACGCGGACGGCTCCTGGACGGTCGGCGGAGGTCAGGCGGCCGCGGCCGGCGGCATAGGAAAGCCGCTGGAGGAACTCTATCCGGAAGGAACGACGGCGCTGGTCCTCTTCGCGTTGCTGAAGGGCGGCGTGAAGCCGGGCGATGATTGCATCAAGAAAGGCTTTGCGTATCTGCGCGGCAAGCCTTTCAAAGCGACCTACAGCGTCAGTTGCCTGATACTGGCGTTGTCGGCGCTCTACGAGCCGCGGGTGGACTCCGGCAAGGGCGACAGGAGCGGCAAGCCCGGAAGCGGCGGCAAAATGCGGACGGAGGTGTACAAGGAGCCGCACGACGTACGCGTGCGCAAGGCCTGGCAGAGGAAAGCGTCGCCGGCCGTGAAGAAGTGGATGGAGGACGCGGTCAGGTGGCTGCTCGCGCAGCAGGAGAAGAACATCTGGCGGTATCCCGGTCCGATGCCGGGGGCGCAGAATCCGGACACCGACGCGGAGGACTTCTCCAACACGCAGTACGCGATGCTGGCGCTGGCGGCGGCGCGCCGGCTCGGCATAGCCGTGCCGAACAACGCGTTCGAGCGTGTCGCCGAGTGGAGCATCAGCAACCAGGAGCAGAAGGGACCGGAGGTGGACTGGTTTCCGGTGCCGGCCGCCGACTTCGACATGAGCAAGTTGAAGAAGATGGAGCGGACGGTGCGCAAGCAACTGCAGAAGATGGCGCGTGAGGAGCGCAGAATGGGCCTTAAGCCGGACAAGTCGGCGGACGTCGACAAGAGCAGGACCACCGTGGTGCTGAAGCCTTACGACGACAAGCGTTACAGGGCGGAGAAGAAGAAGATGTACGCCCGCGGATGGAGATACACCGCTCAGGGAGGCGAGCCGTATTGCGGCTCGATGACCACCTCCGGCGTGGCGGCGCTCGTGATATGCAAGGCGGCGCTGGAAGGGACCCCTTACTACCAGAGGAACAAGAAGAAGATCAATCAGGGCATACGGGACGGCGCGGCGTGGCTGGCGCACAACTTCACGGTGAGCACCAATCCGGGTCGCCCGGGAATGTGGCACTACTACTACCTTTACGGTCTCGAACGCGCCGGCGTGCTCGCGCTCTGCAACCGCTTCGGCAAACACGACTGGTACGCGGAAGGGTCCGCGTTCCTGCTCGGCTCGCAGCGGCCCGACGGCTCGTGGTCGCAGGACGGAATGATCTCGGCGCTCTCCAACACCTGCTTCGCCATCCTGTTCCTCAAGAAGGCGACCACGCCCATGGTCAAACTGGGCGACAAGGACACGGTGTTCAGCGGCAAGGGCATCGTGGTGGGCGGAGGCAAGTGAGAACGGGCCGTCGCTGGCTCACGAAGAGTACGCCGATATACGTGCTGCTTCTGTTGCTGCTGTATCTTCTGCGGCTTCCGCTGACGCTGCTGCCGCGGCGGCTGCGTCTGTCGGTGCCCGCTTTTCTCGCCTTTTTCGTCTATCTGCTGGACCGTCCGGACAGACGGGTGGCTTACAGGAATCTGTCTTTCGCGCTGGGGCTGCCCGCGCCCCGCAGACGCAAGGTCCTTCGAACGTCCATATTGATGCAGGCGTGGCACCTGGCGGACGCGTTTTTCACGCCGCCGCTCGACCGACGCCGTCTTCGGCGGCTGCTGCCGGACCGGCCGTACGCCGCTCTGGAGGAGGCGCTTTCGGAGGGCCGCGGCGCCGTGGTGGTGACCGCGCACTTCGGCGCCGAGGCGCTGCTCTGCTATGTGGTGGGCGCTCTCCATCGCTCCTGCTGCATCGCGCGCCCCCAGCGCGTCTTCCAGGCGCTCATGGAAAGGCATCGCGCGCGCAGGAACGTCAAGACGGTTCTCGACCGCCGCACCTCCTACGCGGAACTGCTCCGGTGGCTCGCCGACGGCCGGGTGGTGCTTCTGACGCTCGACCAGGCGCTGCGCCGCAAAGGAGTATGGGTGCGTTTCCTCGATCGGCCCGCGCACACGCCGTACTTCGCCGCCGACCTCGCGCGACTCTCCGGCGCGCCGCTGTTCGTCGCGTTCATGTTCCACCGCCGCGGCCGTTATCGGTTCCTCCTGCGCGGCCCGATTCGGATTCCGCGGACCGCCGACGAGCGGGAGAGTCGTTTCGAGTACACCCAACTCATAAACGACATCCTCGGCGGCGTCGTTCGTCGATGGCCGGAGTACTGGTTCTGGACTCATCGCCGCTGGAGAACGGACATAGGCATAGATCGCTATCCGGAGGCGACGGCGGAGGCGTTTGCGTCCCTGCCGGACCCTTATGCGGGACTGCCGCCGCCGCGAAGCGCCCTGCGTCACGGTCGGCGACGCGCGCGCGGCGGCGCGCCCGCGTGAATTTTACGCCGGCGGGACTCGTCAATTACTGTGGCGGAGAAGCCTGTTGAGGTGGAAGCGATGAAGCGCCTGTATCTGCTCGGTGCGTGTCTTGTGTTGCTGGCCGTCTGCGGCTGCGTGGTGGCCGAGTACTACGACTACGACGAATACGGCGCCTACGGTCCGCCGCGCGTCCGGCGTGTGGTGGTCTATCCGGATCCGTGGGTCACCGACGCGTTGATCCTCGGCGGAATAATCTACGGACTGGGACACGGCCGCATTCGGGTTCACCACTACTATCGCGGCTGCGGTCGAATAACCAGATAGCGCCCCGCCGTCCGGGGCGCGTTTGAAACGCGCCGCGGCTGTCGTTAGAATGCGGCGACTCGGCTTAAGAGGAGGCACGTCGAATGGAGAAAGTCGCCGTTCTGTTTCCGGGGCAGGGCGCGCAGAAGGTCGGTATGGGCAAGGATCTCCACGACCGCTACGATTACGTCCGGGAGATCTACGCGAAAGCGGACGAGATACTCGGCTTCCCCATAAGCGGGTTGTGCTTCGAAGGCCCGCTGGAGGAGTTGACGAAGACCAACCGCTCGCAGCCGGCGATACTGGTGACCAGCGTGGCGGCGCTGGAGGTCGCGAAGCGACACGGACTCTTCGAGCGGATCGACGTGGCGGCCGCGGCCGGTCTCTCCCTGGGCGAGTACACCGCGCTTGTGTTCGCGGAGGCTTTGACTTTCGAGGACGCGTTACGTGTGGTCGAGCGACGCGGAACGTTCATGCAGCAGGCGTGCGACGCCGCTCCTTCCGGCATGGTTTCGGTGATCGGACTGGACTTTACGACGGTGGAGCGGCTGGTGGAGGAGACGCGGGAGGACGGCGTACTGGTGGCCGCGAACTACAACTCGCCGCTTCAGGTGGCGGTCAGCGGCGACGTGGAGGCGCTGGACAGGTTCGAGGCGGCGGCCGCGGGCGCCGGCGCGAAACGTGTGGTGCGGCTGCGCGTGGCGGGAGCGTTTCACTCCTCGTTGATGACGCCCGCCGCGGAGAGACTGGCCCCGTTCATAGACGAAGCGGACGTCCGGGCGCCGCGGTATCCGTTTCTGGCGAACGTCACCGGCGACTTCTGCGACGATCCGGTCGCGATAAAGGAGAACCTGAAAGCGCAGGTGAACCATCCCGTGCGATGGGCTCAGTCGATTCGGAGAGTGGCGGACGCCGGCGTACGAACGTTCTGGGAGATCGGACCGGGAACGGTGCTGAGCAGTCTCGTCAGGAGAACGGTGCGGGACGCCCGGACGCGGAACTTCATTTCGGCGGACTCTTTCGAAGGCGATTGACGGTCCGCGTCGGCGGCCAATTTGGCCGCGGGCCGGAGTTTTGACTTGAAAAGAGGGCCGCGGAAGCGTAGTAGTGAACCCACGGAAGTGTTCGTGCAGGTCTGTAGCTCAACTTGGCAGAGCACCGGACTCCAAATCCGGGGGTTGGGGGTTCGAGTCCCTCCAGACCTGCCATTCTTCGATTTCGCGTAAGGGCCGACGACGGCTTGAGGGAGTTCGACGTGTTCAATCTCTATCGTAAGGGACAGGGCAAGTGGACGCGCATCATCGCGGCCGGCGGCGTGATGGCGCTGGCGGCCTTCGGATGCGTTTCGCTGCACGACTTTCTGGTCGGATATCCGTCGTTGCGGGAGGCGACGGTGGTGACCGTGCCGGGGATAGATCTCAGCATAGACGTGCCGTTCATCATCTCGGCGGGACTGTTTCTGATATTCTCGGCGCTGACGTTCTTCTTCGCGGGCGTCTACCACAAGACCTGCGACTTTCTGATAGAGACGGAAGCGGAGATGAAGAAGGTGACCTGGCCGAGCGGCTCGGAGGTGTTCGGCTCCACGGTCATAGTCATTATCACGGTGGTCGTTTTCGCGGTGATGGCGTTTCTGTGCGACACGGCGTTTTCCCACCTGGTACGCTGGCTTTACACGGGCGGAGGGCGGTGATGAAGAAGTGGTTCGTTTTGAAAGTCGAGTCCGGCAGGGAAGAGGCGATCCGCGACGCGTTGAAAGCGCGGATCGAGGCCCAGAAAGCGGGCGACCTGATCGGCCAGGTTCTCGTGCCGGTGGAGAAGGTGAGCGAGATCCGGGCGGGCAGGAAACGCGTGGTGGAGCGGAGGCTGTTTCCCGGATACGTGGTCGTGGAAGCGGAGGTCGACGAAGAAGGCCGGATTCCGGAGAAGGTCTGGTTTCTGATACGCGAGACCCAGGGAGTCCAGGGTTTTCTGGGAGTGCCCTACGACAGACGCGCGCGACGCCCGCCGAAGCCGCTGCCGATGAAGGAGCACGAGGCGCAGAGAATCCTCTCCAACGTGGAGGGGCCGCAGGACGCGCCGAAGATCCACGTCGGCTTCAAGGTCGGCGACACCGTCCGGATTCGCGAAGGTCCGTTCGAGAACTTCGACGGATACGTCGAGCAGATAAACGACCAGAAAGGCATCGTCCAGGTGATCGTCAACATTTTCGGTCGCGCCACGCCGGTGGAGTTGGAGTACTGGCAGGTGGAGGCGATGTGAGGGTCGCTTCCGGCCCCGGCGCTCTTCGTGGTCCTTTTACGCTTCCGTTCGGGTCTCGTTTCGTCTGCGGCCCGCGTCGGCGGGACGGGGATTTAGATTGAAAGCGGGACGGGGACGGGGAAAATCGAAGGTGTGTCGGGACAGGTGGAGCGTGGGCCGTGGACCAGCCGGCCGTGAAGGCGTTGTGGGACGTGTTCGAGGAGTTTCATCGAGCGCGATGCCTGTTCGAGCAGGTGCACCGGCGGCTGCGCAGGGAGACGGCGGCTCTGTCGAAGCCGATGAGTCCGGAGGTCCTGTTGAAGGTGTTCGACAGGATCGGCATGGAAGCGTTGCAGGTGATAAGGGACCGGCACGTGGCGGTGGCGGCGGAGCGATTGAGGGACGCGGCGACTTCGGTGAAGAGCGCCGCCGTTTCGCTGCTGCTGGCCCTTCTTTCGGTGATTTACCACCGACTTTCCATACTGTTCGAGCATCACGGGACGCTGAAGGAGAGCGGCGGACGCGAAGAAGCGGAGGAGATGCGGCGACTGGCGGTCCGCTACATAGAGGAGACCTACAGGCTGTTTCGACGGGCCGAGCGCGAGATGGAGAAGGTGGCGCGGTCGCTGCGCGCCGAGCGCCTGTTCATCCGCTCGCTTTTCCTCTACGCCGACGGAGTGGTTCGCGACCGCGAACTGCTGCGTGAGATCTATCGTCGGATGTACGCCGGCGGCATCGCTCATGGTTACATTGAAGCGGCGGAGGACTTTCACAAGTCGGGCTTTCACACGCGCGCGCGCGAGGCGCTGGAGCGCGCGAGGCGCAGTCTCCGGGCTGCGCGGCTCGCCGAGGGACTGAAGACGAAACTGACCGGGCGTCTCGGGAAACTCTCCGCGGAAGTGGACGCCGCCATCAAGCAGTCGCTGGAGGGATGATGATGCTTCCGGTTTTCGCGTCGGCAGCCGAGGCGCTCGGCGAGGGCGGCAAATACATAATGATCATCTTCGCCGCTCTGGCCACGTTGCTGTTGCCCGCCATAATTTTCTGGGTGCTGGTCCGCGCCTTCAAGGCCGCCGAGACCGGCCTCTTCAACGCCCTGATCTGCTCGCTTCTTTTCCTCGTCGCGGCGGCCGCCGCGTTCTACGGAGAAGCCTTCCTCACGAGATTCCTGGACGTCCCCGGCGACTTCTTTTCCGCGCCGGCTTCGCTTTACGTTCGTCTGGGCGTCGTTTTCGTGGTGGCGGTTCTCCTGTTCCATTTCCTGATGGGCGTCGGCGTCTGGAAGCGTTCGGTGCTGATGGCGCTGGTCCTTCTCGTCGCCTCCTACTTTTTCGTCCGCGCGGTGCACAGCGTTCTTTCGCGTTATGACGCTTATAGGGTGCTTCACTGATGGGTTCGCTGCTCCGGAAGCGGGCCGGCGGGAGAGCGTTTCTTCTCGGCGACGAAGCGTGCGCGTGGGGCGCGCTCTACGCCGGCTGCGACTTCTACGCCGCGTATCCGATAACCCCGGCCTCCGAGATCGCCGAGACGCTGGCGGAGTTGCTGCCGCGGACCGGCGGAAAGTTCATACAGATGGAGGACGAGTTGGCGTCGATAGCCGCCTGCATCGGCGCGGCCTGGGCCGGCGCGCGCGCGATGACCGCCACTTCCGGTCCCGGATTCTCCCTCATGCAGGAGCATCTGGGATACGCCGTGATGACCGAGACGCCCGTGGTGGTGGTGGACGTGCAGCGCTCCGGTCCCTCCACGGGACAGGCCACCAAAGGCGCGCAGGGCGATCTCATGCAGGCCCGCTGGGGCACTCACGGCGATCACGAAATCATAGCGCTCTGTCCGTGGTCGGTGGAGGAGACGTTCTGGCTGACCGCCAGGGCGTTCGACCTCGCGGAGCGGTTCCGCACGCCTGTGATACTGCTGACCGACGGCGAAGTGGGCCATTTTCGCGAGCCGTTCACCTTTCCGCGGCCGGAGGAGGTGCGTGTGCGCAGGCGGCGCCTGGCGCGCAGCACCCGGACGCCGCTGTTCGGCGGTCGCGTCGTACCGCCGATGGCGCGTTTCGGCGACGGACTGGCCGCGCACGTCACAGGCTCCACGCACAAGGCGAACGGAATGCGCGACGTGGAGACGCCCGAGGTCCACGACGCGCTGGTGCGCCGGCTGGTGTCCAAGATCTCCGACGCTCGTGAGGAGTTGACCGACGTGCGTGAGGACCGCGTGCGCGGGGCGAAGGTGGGGGTGATATCGCTGGGCGCGGCGGCGCGTCCGGCCTGGGGCGCCGTTCGGCGGCTGCGCGCCGGCGGCGGAGCCGTGTCGTTTCTGCGGATAGTGACGCTCTGGCCGTTTCCCGAACGCGTGATCGCCGACTTCTGCGAGGCGCACGAGACCGTTCTGGTGGTCGAGCAGAACCTCGGCCAGTTGTGTCGCGAAGTGGAGCGTTTCGCCGCGCCGGGCAAGGTCCGCCGCTTCGGCCGCATAGGAGGCGTTCTGCCCGCGACGGAGGAGATCGCCGCCGCCGTCGCCGCCGCCGTCGAGGAGGTCTCGTCATGACGTCTTCGCGGAGTCGTCCGAAGAATCCGCTGCTGCGCTACCTGCGCGCCGAAGCCGGACCCACGCCGTTCTGTCCGGGCTGCGGCTGCGGCACCGTTCTCAATCTCATCGCCCACGCCATAGACGAGTTGGGTCTGGACCCCCGCGAACTGGTGGCGGTCACCGGCATCGGCTGTTCTTCGTGGATACCGAGTCCGTATCTGCGTTGCGACACGCTTCACACCACGCACGGCCGTGCGCTCGCGTTCGCGACGGGCATCAAGATTTACAATCCCGACCTGCGGATACTGGTGGTCGCCGGCGACGGCGACCTGCTTGCGATAGGCGGCAATCATCTCATCCACGCGGCGCGCCGCAACCTGCCGATGGCGGTTCTTCTGGTGAACAACTCCATCTACGCCATGACGGGCGGCCAGGTCGCGCCGACCACGCCGAAGGGAACGAAGACCACCACCACGCCGTACGGCAACCCCGAGGCGCCGATGGACGCGGCGCGACTCGCGGCCGCGGCGGGCGCGCGTTTCGTCGCCCGCTGGACCACCTATCACGTCTTTCCGCTCAAGAACGCCATCAAGACGGCCCTTACCACCGACGGCACGGCGTTTGTCGAAATCGTCTCTCAGTGTCCGGTCGCCTACGGCAAGGTTTCGGGACTGCGGAGCCCCGCCGAGCAGATCCGCCGTTTTCGGGACCGCTCCGTTCGCGTGAGTTCGTTGGAGGAGGCGCGCGCGCGCGCGGACGCGATCACGGTCGGCACGCTTGTGGGGCCGTGAGGCGGCCGTCCGCGGCATTTGCGCGGCCGCGCCGTCCGCGGTTGTGGTACGGCCGCGGTCGGGGTATCATTTTCGTCGACGCGGATGAGGAGGGCGACCGGTGAGGGTCGCGCTGGTGGCCAATCCCATATCGGGACGCGGCGGCTCGGTGAGAATCGTCGAGGCGCTCGCCGAGACGCTGGGCGCCGAACACGACCTTACCATTCATCTCACCTCCGCCCGCGGCGACGCGGTCGAGTTCGCGCGTCGCGTCGCCGGCGTCGCCGACGTGGTGGTCGCCGCCGGCGGCGACGGCACGCTCAACGAGGTGGTGAACGGACTTGCGGGCACGTCCGTGCCCGTGCTGCCGGTGCCGCTCGGCTTGAGCAACGTACTGGCGGTCGAACTCGGCGCCGCGGTCGAGCCTGCGGAGGTCGCGCGCAGACTCGACGCAATGAAGGTCCGCGAGATAGATCTCATTCGCGCCGACCACTCCGGCGGCGCTTCGCGTTTCTTCTGCGCCATGGCCGCCGTCGGCTTCGACGCCGGCGTGGTCGAAAGAATAGCGCGCCGCCGCGTAAAACATCTCGGCTTCACGGGTTATGTGCCTCACGTCGTCGCTTCCGTCTTTCGCGGCTCCCGCCCTTTTTCCGTCACCGTCGACGGCCGTCCCGTCTCCTCGCGCGCGCGTTACCTCGTCGTCGGAAACGTCAGCCGCTACGGCGGACCTTTCCGTATCGCCACACGCGCCGTCCCGGACGACGGCCTTTTCGACGCGGTGCTGCTCGAGGGCGGCCCGGCCCGCGTGCTGCTGTTCTACGCCGGCGTTCTCTTCGGGCGACATCTGTCGCATCGCGGCGTTCGCTGGTTCCGCTGCCGCGAACTCGCGGCGGACGGCGACGAGCCGCTTCACGTGGACGGCGAGTGGACAGGCCACGCGCCCGTTCGTTTTTCGGTGGCGGGCAGGACACGTTTCGTGGTGGGCGGATGATGGCCGGCAGGATACTGCTGCGGCGCAAAGGGCCCGGAGAGCCGGACGACCTGCGCGCGGCGCTCAACGACGAGCAGTGGGCGGCGGTCAGCGCGCCGCTGCGGCCGACGTTGATCATAGCGGGCGCCGGCACCGGCAAAACGCACACGCTCACCCACCGTCTCGCCTATATGCTCCGCAGCGGTCTCGCTCCGCAGCGCGTCGTGCTGGCCACCTTCACCAATCGCGCGGCGCGCGAGATGCTCGCGCGCTGCCGCCGCCTCGTCGGCTCCCACGCGGACCTCGTCCTCGGCGGTACGTTCCATCACGTGGCCAATCGCGTCCTGCGCAAGTACGCCGAGCCGCTCGGCTTCTCTCCCAACTACAACGTCCTCGACGCGGAGGACGCGCGGCAGTTGGTCGGACAGTGTCGACAGGAGGCCGGCGTGGCCAGGGCCGACAAACGCTTTCCCAAGCGCAAGTTCGTGGCCCGTATCATCTCCACCGCCGCCAATCGTATGCTCTCCGTCGTCGAGACCGTCACGCGTTTCTTCCCCGACGCTTACGAGTTCCTCGAAGACATAGAGCGGATAGCCGGGCGCTACAGACTCAAGAAACGCTCCCTGTCCCTGCTCGACTACGACGACCTGCTCACCTACATGCTCGAACTCCTCCGCGACGAGCGTCTCGGGCCGCCGGTCCGCCGTTCGTTCGACGCCGTTCTCGTCGACGAGTATCAGGACACCAACGCTTTGCAGGCGGCGATCGTGGACCGTCTCGCCGCGGAGCACGGCAATCTCACCGTCGTCGGAGACGACGCGCAGTCCATCTACGCGTTCCGCGGCGCGGAGTTCGAGAACATCATCCGCTTTCCGGAACGATGGCCCGACTGCAACGTCTTCCACCTGACGCTCAACTATCGCTCCACTCCGCAGGTTCTCGGTCTCACCAACGCCTCCATCGCCCACAACGAGCGCCAGTTCAAGAAGGAACTCCGCGCCTTCCGCCCGGACGGACCGTCTCCCTCGGTCGTCTCCTGCTCCGACGTTCAGGAGCAGGCCGAGTTCGTCGCGCAGCAGATACTCGATCTCCGCGAGGAGGGACTCTCTCTTTCGGAGATGGCCGTCCTCTATCGCAGTCACTGGAACTCGCTCGAGGTGCAGGTGGAACTGCTTCGTCGACGTATTCCTTACGAGGTTCGCTCCGGTCTCCGCTTCTTCGAGCGGGCCCACATCAAGGACGTCTGCGCGTTTCTGCGCATCGTCGCCAATCGCGCCGACGAACTCGCCTGGCGTCGCGCCGCCGCTCTCTTCCAGGGCGTCGGCGAGCGGACCGCCGCCGCTCTCTTCGCGAAGGTTCGTCAGACGGAAGCGCCGCTCGACAGGCTCCTTTCGGACGACCTGCTCTCCGGCGTCTCCTCCCGCGCGCGTCCCGGCGTCAGACGTCTGCTGCGCACGCTCGCGGCCGTCGCTTCGGAGGAGATGACGAAAGCGCCCGACGAGGCGCTCCGGCGCGTCCTCGAAGAGGCATATCTCGACGTCCTGAAGTCGAAGCATCCCGACTGGAGGGAGCGGGAGGCGGACATCCGCCAACTCGCCGCTTACGCGGCCACCTTCGGCGATCTGAGCGAGTTCCTTGCGCATCTCGCCATCTGTACCAGCCTCGACGCGGAGACGTCGCTCGCCGCCGCGCCGGACTTCGAGGAGGAGATGCTGACGCTGTCGACCGTGCATCGCGCCAAGGGACTCGAGTGGGCCGCCGTCTTTCTCATATGGTGCGCCGAAGGCGCGCTTCCGTCGCCCATGGCGCTCGACGAGCCGGGCGGCGTCGAAGAGGAGCGCCGCATCTTCTACGTCGCGTGCACGCGCGCGAAGGAGTCTCTGTTCCTCACCTATCCGCGCATCCGCGTCCACGCGCGCAGGTGGCAGCCGGACGCCGGCTTCATCAACAGACCCAGTCGCTTCATAGACGAACTTCCCGACGCGACTTACGAGGAGTTCGAAGTGCTGCCGTCCGACTGACGCCGGCGCCGCGCGGCGAGCCGGCGGTTGCAGAAGGAGAAGCGTCCGGTTAGAATACGTCTCGACCCGACGGAGGACTCACGAATGCTGAAATTCGGCGGAATCGAGGTGAAGGTGGTGCGGGGCGACCTCACGAAGCAGGAGGTCGACGGAATAGTGAACGCGGCGAACAACCGACTGATGATGGGCGGAGGAGTGGCCGGCGCGATAAGGCGTAAGGGCGGACCGGAGATACAGAAGGAATGCGACGAGAAAGGGCCGATAGAGATAGGCGAGGCGGCGGTGACCGGAGCCGGCGACTTACCGGCGCGGCACGTGATACACGCCGCGACGATGGGAATGGACTTCAGGACGAACGGTGAGATAATCCGCCGCGCGGCCGGCAGCGCGTTGCGGGCCGCGGCGGAGGCGGGCATGAAGTCGGTGGCTTTTCCCGCGCTGGGATGCGGCGTGGGCGGATTTCCTGAAGCCGAGTGCGCGAGGATACTCCTGGAGGAGATAGAGGCGCATTCGAAGGGAACGACGCCCTTGCGGGAGGTGCGGCTCGTTCTCTGGGGGGAGTCCGCCTACCGGACGTTTGTGGGGGTCGCGGAAGGATGGCCGGCGAAGTAGAACGCTCCGGAGGCGGTTCGGCGAGACGGTCCGGCGGGAGACGTACGCCGTCGCCGTTCGAGGACGTGAGCGGCGCCCGTAAGGCGCTTCTCGGAATCGTACTGGCGTGGGTCGGCGTCGCCGTGGGCGCCGCCGTCTGGTCGGTGACGGCGTCGAAGAAGGCCGTGCTTCTCGACGAGTTGATGACGGGCATACTGTTCGCGCAGTTCCTGCCGCTTCTGGGAGTGGGGCTCGGCGTGGCGGGGCTGTCGGTCTCGATACGCGCGCTGGCGCGGGCGACCGCGCCCGGCGGCCTGACCCGTGCGGCCGCGGCCGTCTCCGGCGGCGGCCTGGTGCTGACCGTGGTGTTCGGCGTTTTCGCGTTTCTGGCGTCGCTGGCGCCGAACGAGGACGCGGCGCGGAAGAGAATCGAGGAGTACGGACGCCGACTCGGAGCGTGGATGGAGCGGAACGGAAAGGCGCCGGAGCGGCTGTGGCGACTCTATCACGAGCGCGAGCCGGACATCGCCGCCATGCGATGGTACGAGGAGAGAAGCGGCTACAAGTTCCGGCTGTATCGGGACAAGGAGGGCGGCAGGGCCGTGATAACGGCCTTTCCGTGGCGCGCGGGACCGCCGGTGTGGGCGGTGGACGAAAAGGGCCGGCTCAGGAGCGCGGAGGGAGACGTGAAGGAGCCGGGCAGGTACGACTGGTCCGCGGTGGAGAGTTTGTGGGACCGGATGAGGGAGGTGGACGGCTCGGAATGAAAGGGAGACTCGCCGCTTCCGTGATCGTGATCGCGACGGCCTGTCTGGGCGCGGGAATCGGGCGGAACGCCGGCGCGGCCGCGCAGGAGGAACGTCTCGTGCTCCGCGCGCTCCGGCAGGTGGCCGCCGGGATGGAGTTGTACGAGATGGACAACGGCGGGCCGGCGACGACGACGGCGGCGCTGGTCGAGTCCGGCGGCCTGGCGGGATGGGACTCCGAAGGAGAGACGGCCGTCGACGAGAACGGATTGCGTTACACTCTCCTGCGGAGCCGCGAAAGGTGGTTCGTGGTCGTCCGTTCCGGCGCGGGCATCGTTTATCTGCTCGATGAGAACGGAGAGTGGGCGTGTCTGCGGGCCGCGCGTCCTCCGTCGCTCTTCGCGGACGCGGAGCGGCTGTTTTCGTCGGCGCGCAGACGGGGGAGATTCGAGGAATGATACACTGGAGATGCGTCTCTTGCGGACACAGGACGTATCTTCCGCCGGAGATGGCCGGAGAGACGGTGGTCTGTCCCAAGTGCAAAGCGGTCAGCGTGGTGCCGGGCGGCGTGGAGGAGCGGAAGGGAAAACTCGCTCAGGCCGCGCGGCTCGGCGCGCGGGAGGGCGACGGGCAAAAAAAGATTTCGCTCAAACCGCTGCTCATCGCGGGTATCATTCTCGCCGTGGGCATGGCGATCGTTGTTCTGGTGCTGGTTCTTGTTGGGGGAGATGG
>CAYPNR010000002.1:14403-22109 GCA_964412125.1 uncultured Planctomycetota bacterium
GTAAGGGATCGTATCCCCGCAGTCTGGACGAGATGGGCGACATCGGAATTCCGAAGGCGGAGAGCCCGGGAGGACCGGTGAGGAAAGGATCCTATACGTATTATTACTTCGTGAAGGAGAGCGGAGGCGGGGTCGAGTCGTGGGTCATGGCGGCGTTTCCCGACGACGACGAATGGCGGTTGTTCGTCGTCAATGAGAGGTGCTCGGTGAGGATGACGGCCGCGAAGGGGGTCTCTGCGCCGGGCGATTACGCGCAGGCCGCGGCCCTGTACGAGAAGGCCGAAGAGGTCCGTTGAGGGGATATATTTAGAAAGGCGCGTTGGCAGGAGCGGTTATGATAGACTGGAGTTGTCCTGACTGCGGGTATCGGGTGGAGTTGCCGGAGACCTACGCCGGCACGCGGGTGAGATGTCCGCAATGCGGCACGGAAAGCGCCGTCGGAACGACCTCACGACCTTCCGGCGCCGCCGGGGGTGTGGGTCCGCTGCCGGAGGTGGCCGCGCCGGCCGCACCGGCCGCGCCGGCCGCCGGAGCGTTCGAGGACGCGCAACTGGCGCGGTGTCCGTTCTGCCGGGAACTGATACGGGCCGACGCCAGGAAGTGCAAGCACTGCGGGGAGATAATCGACTCCGAACTTCGCAGGCAACAGCGGCGCGCGGCGGCGGCCGATCGGGAACGCGAGGTTCGTCGACGCGAGGGCAACAAGGACGCCAAGAACGCGCTCATCTGCGGCATCATCGGCCTCTTCTGCTTCGGTGTGATTCTCGGACCGGTGGCCATCATCCTGGGCAGGAAGGGTCTGGAGTATTCCAGAAACTATCCGGATGTGGGCGGCTCGGGACAGGCGACGGCCGGCATCGTCCTGGGGATAATCGATGTCGTGGGATTCGTAATAAACATATTGGTGTATGCGGCCCTCAGTTCTTAGGTCTCTCAGATGGCCAGGCTGGTTCTGCTCGGCGTCTTCCTCGCGCCTCTGACGATGGCCGTTCTCGGTGTGTCTCCGCCGGGCGGCGGCTGTCTCTGGCGGCGCTCGTTGGGCGTGGACTGTCCCTCCTGCGGGTTGACGCGGTCGTTTCTCGCCGTGGGTCGCGGCGATCTGTCCGCGGCGGTGCGGCACCATCCGGCGGGCCCCTTTCTCTTCCTCGTTGCGGTTCTGGTGACGGCCGGACTGACGGCGGCCGCGGCGGGCTCGTCCCTTCCGGGGCGACTCTGGCGCCGCGCCGGAACTCTGTTGGTGACGGCCGTCGCCGTCGCGACCGTCGAAGGCTGGTTGCTTAAGGCGCTGCTTAGATGATTCCCGTGGAGGACGTCCGCTACAACGACGCCGGGCCGTTTGCGACTTACGCTCTCATCACGATCAACATCTTTCTGTTTCTCGTCATGCTGCCTATGGCCGTCAGGCCGTCGCGACTGGTGGCCTTCTACTCCGAGTGGGGCGTCAGTCGAAGCAATCTTTCGCCCGCCACGCTGCTCACGCACATGTTTCTGCACGCCAACTGGCTTCACGTGGCCAGCAACATGTTCTTTCTCGGCTTCTTCGGACGCAATGTGGAGCGGCGGCTCACGTCCTTCGGATTCGTGCCGCTGTACATGGGCTGCGGCTTCCTCGCGGGCCTCGCGCAGGTCGCGTCCTCCGGCACGGGAATGCCGCTTGTGGGAGCCTCCGGCGCGGTCTACGCGGTGATGGGGGCCTACGTCGCGCTCTTCGCCCGACGGAAGATCCGCGCTTTCTATATCTTCCTGCCTCATCCGGCCTTCGCGGGAACGTTCACGGTTCCGGCGTGGGTCTACGTCCTGCTCTTCGCGGTTCTGCAGGACGCGGTGATGCTCGCGTTCCCCGGCATGAGCGCGGTCGGCCACGTCGCGCATCTTGCGGGATTCGGGAGCGGCCTCGGCGCGGGCTGGCTGATGAGCCGCCTCATACACGTGGAGGAAAAGCCGCCTCCGGCGCGCAGGAAGCCCCACACCACCTCCGTGCTGCGCGCCATGCCGTCGCCGGAGCCGGTCGGCGTCGCGGAACGCGTGCAGGCGGCGGGCACCGATCGCGACTGGTGGGTGGTGCTGACCCGCGGTGAAATGCCGCGGGATCTTGCGGAGAGGTTGTCGACGGAGTTGGGCCGACCCGTCCGGCGGCGGTTCTTCGCCCTGGAGAACGTGCCGGAGAGTCTCGCCGACGCCGTCGTCGGTCGGCTGACGGCGGCCGGCGTGGCGGCGACGACGCTTTCGGCCACCTACGTCCCCGCGGCGGTGCCGGTCACGCTGGCCAGGTCCCTCTCGATCGGTCCGTCGCCGATGGTGACGGACGCTTCCGGAGAGGCTTTTCCTCTCGAACGCGGACGCCTTTCGTTTTTCGCGACGGGACGGGTGGAGTTTCACCATCACGCCCACAGCGGAGCGACCGACCGTGTGGTGCCGTCGGTGGTGCTGGAGGTGGTGCTGAGGAAGCCGTTACGCGCGGTGCGGTTCGTGCGGCACGTGGCGGCGACGGACGAACGCGTGGCGGCGCTGTGTCGGGTGCTGTTGAGATGGGCGCCCGACGGCGCGGGCGCGCACAAACTCCGCTCGATCCTCGACGGCGAGCCGCCGCCGCTGTTCCGTGACTTCTCCGAATACGATCGTTATATTCGCTGGCTCGTGGTGATGCGGGGGCTGGGCGGATGATGCGTTACTGGGAGCGACTCGTCTCCGGACAGAGACAGGGCTTCGGAGCGTTCTTTCTCCGGGCGATGCTGGGCCTGCTTTCGGTGCCGTACAGGCTCGCGCTGTATCTGCGGCGGCTCGCCTACGCGCTGCGGCTGCGCAGGCGTCGCAGACTGGACGTGCCGGTGATCTCCGTGGGCAATCTGACGCTGGGCGGCACGGGCAAGACGCCGATGGTGCTGATGCTGCACAGGTGGCTGGAGGCGCGCGGCGTGCCTCACGCGATTCTGGCGCGGGGCTACGGCGCGGAGGGCGACGAGGAGAACGACGAAGCGCGGGAAGCGATGCGCATCGCGCCGGAGATAAGGATCTACATCGGCGCGAATCGCCTCAAGACCGGCGGACGCGCCGTGAAGGACGGGGCGGAGGTCGTCATACTGGACGACGGATTTCAGCACTGGCGTCTCCTGCGCGACCTGGACATCGTGCTGGTGGACGCCACGCGGCCGTTCGGCTACGGAAGACTCTTTCCGAGGGGCATGCTGCGCGAGCCGGTGGGCGCGTTGCGGCGCGCGGACGTGATAGTGCTGACCCGCGCGGACGTGCCGCCGAGGGCGGTCAAGGCGGCGACGCGCATCGGAATAGAGAGACTGGCGCCGGGGGTGCCGGTTCTGGAGGCCGAGCACCGACCCGTCAGACTCGTGCGGATAGACAAGAAGGGCGAGAAGCCGCTCGAGTACCTGAAGGGACGCGACGTACTCGCGTTCTGCGGCACCGGCAACCCGTCGGCGGTCTTCATCGGTCTGGCGAAGATGGGCGCGAAGGTCAGGGCCTTTCACGCCCTCGACGACCACGCGCGCTACGGCGGCAAGTTGGTGGGCGCGCTGGAGGACCAGGCGAAGCGGCTGGGCTGCAAGGCGATGGTGACGACTTTGAAGGACGGAGTCAAACTCGAGCATTTCGAGTTCGCACTGCCTGTGTACGCGCTCGAAGTGGAGATGGTAATGACTTCGGGAGAGGATATACTGAGGGCGGCCGTCGAGAGGCTTTTGGGGAAGGGGAATGAGCCCGATAAGGGCGCTGGTGGAATATCTGGTGGCGCGGACGGCGGGGGCGCTGGTGGCGGCGCTGCCTGAGGAGGCCGCCGTCGCCGTGGGCAAGTTGATAGGCTGGCTTTCCTACCAGATAGATCGACGACACGTTCGTGTGGCGCTCAAGAACCTGAGAATGGTCTACGGACGCTCGATGGGGCGGCTGGCGCGACGGGCGCTCGTCCGCAGGGTTTACGACCATCTCGGCCAGATATTCTGCGACCTGGCGCGGATGAGCAGGGTGTTTCACGGAAACGGCTGGCGCAGGAGAGTGCGCCTGGTCAATTTCGAACGCGTCGGCGACGCCCTTCGCGGCGGACGTCCGGTCATCTTCGTCACGGCGCACATCGGCAACTGGGACGTCGCGGGCGCGGTGATCGGACAGATGCATCCTCCTTTCTACTCCATAGCGCGCACCATGGACAACCGCCTGCTGGACTCCTACATGGACGCATTGAGAGAGTCCGTCGGGATACGCATTCTGAAGAAGCACGGCTCCATGCGGAAGGTCCTGGAGATACTGCGCGGCGGCGGCAGGATAGCGGTGCTGGTGGACCAGAACGCGCCGGTGGACAACCTGTTCGTGCCGTTTCTGGGGAGGGAGGCGGCGGTGGTGCGGAGCGTGGCCGCGCTCGCCCTGAAGACCGGCGCGGCCATCCTGCCGGGATACTCCTGGCGAAGCGCCGACGGCTTCCGCTACGTCGTGGAGGTCGGCGAGCCCATACTTCCGCGACGGGACGCGGAACGGGAAGCGGAAATGTATCGGCTGACGGAGGCGTTTACCAGACA
Source organism: uncultured Planctomycetota bacterium (assembly GCA_964412125.1). Lineage (GTDB taxonomy): Bacteria > Planctomycetota > SKW154 > SKW154 > SKW154 > CAYPNR01. Next base: position 18,927 of record CAYPNR010000002.1, read on the forward strand.
GGTCGAGAACTGGGTGCGGAAACATCCGGAACAGTGGTTATGGGGGCACCGACGATGGAAGACGCGTCCGCCATGGGAGGGGAACGGTTCGTGAGCGCGCCGGAGGACCTGAGGAGGCTGCGGCGCTACGACCTGCGCGACAGGAAGAGCCTGTTCGCGGAGGCGGCGCTCGCGAAGCCCGTCGGGCCTGAGGCGGCGCTCGCGTTCCTGCGCTCGCTGCCGCAGGTGCACACCGTACGGGAGATGAGGGCGGCGGCCGGGGCTGTGGTCTCGGCGGTGCGCGACGGCGGACTCGTACTGCTGATGTGCGGCGCGCATCTGGTGAAGTGCGGACTGACGCCGCTGGTCGTGGACCTCATGGAGCGGGGCTTCATAGGCGCGCTGGCCACGCACGGCGCCACATGCGTCCACGACATCGAACTGGCGCTGACCGGCGCGACCAGCGAAGACGTCGCGACCGCCATAGAGGACGGCAGTTTCGGAATGGCGCGGGACACGGCCGGGGCGTTCGCGAAGGCGGCGGCGGACGCGGAGGACGGACTGGGGCGCGCGATGGGGCGGCTCACGGAGAAGTTGCCGAAGGCGGAGTTGTCGCTTTTCGCGGCCTGTCGGCGGCTGGGCGTCGCCGCCACGGTTCACGTGGCGGTGGGGACGGACATAGTACACATGCATCCGGAGTTGGACGCCGCGGCGCTGGGCGCGGCGTCGCATCTGGACTTCCGCCGCCTTGCGGGACTTCTGCCGCGTCTGGAGGGCGGCGTGGCGATCAACTTCGGCAGCGCCGTCGTCATGCCGGAGGTGTTTCTGAAGGCGCTGTCGGTGGCCCGCAACATTCACGGCGCGCCGCGCGATTTCGTCGCGATCAACTTCGACCAGACGCTTCACTATCGTCCGGCGCGTAACGTCCTTGAACGACCCGGCGGCCGCGGCTACAATATCGTCGGCAGGCACGAAGTGATGCTGCCGCTGTTCCGTCTCTTCGTGCTCGCTTGTTCCGAGGATCTTCTCTGATGGACGGACTACTCCAGGCGGTACGGGCTCTCGCGGGGCGACGCGTACTGGTTGCGGGCGACGTGATGCTGGACCGCTACCAGTGGGGAAAAGTGGAGAGAGTGAGTCCGGAGGCTCCGATACCGGTCATGGTACTGGAGGAGGAGGAGGAGCATCCGGGCGGCGCGGGATGCGTGATGACCGACGTTGCGGCTCTGGGCGCGGCGCCGGCGGCGCTGACGGTGGTGGGCGAAGACGAGGTCGGCGCGCGGCTCGTCTCGGTCCTGGAGGAAGCGGGCGTCGACGTCTCCGGCGTGGTTCGGGCGCCGCGGAGACGGACGAGCGTCAAGACCCGCATGATGGGATACGTTCAGTCGGCGCACAGAGCGACGCAGCACATCATGCGTCTGGACGAGGAAAGGGTCGCGCCCATCGACAAGGCTTCCGAAGAGGAGTTGTGCGACAGGGCGGCCGCGCTCGTCGGAGGGGTGGACGCGGTCCTGATCTCCGACTACGACAAAGGCGTGGTGACGCCGCGGTTGTGTCGGTGTCTGATAGACGCGGCGCGACGCGAGGGCAGGATGGTGGTGGTGGACCCGCGGCGGGCCGGGGACTACGGACTCTATCACGGCGCGACTGTGGTGACTCCGAACAGATGGGAAGCGGAGCGGGCCACCGGCGTGAGAACCGACACGTTCGACGGCGTTCGAAAGGCGGGCGCGGCGCTCGTCGAGGCGCTCGACCTCAACTTCTGCGTGGTGACGGTGGACAAGGACGGTCTCTATCTCGTCCGCTCCGACGGCTCCGGAACGCATTTTCCGACGCGCGCCAGGTCGGTGTACGACGTCTCGGGCGCGGGCGACATGGTGCTCGCCACGCTGGGAACGGCGCTCGCGGCGGGCAGTCCCGTGGAGGCGGCGCTGGAGTTGGCCAACGTCGCGGCGGGCATAGAAGTGACGAAGTTCGGCGCTCTGCCGGTCTCCAGAGAGGAACTGGAGGCGGAGTTGGCGCGGCGCGCGCCGTCGGCCGCGGACAAAGTGCTGCCGCTTGCGCGGGTGAGCGACGTCATGAGACGGTTGCGGGCCGCCGGCAGAACCATCGTCTTCACAAACGGCTGTTTCGACATACTCCACGCCGGACACGTCCGACTGCTGGAGTTCGCCAAGGAGCAGGGCGACGTTCTGATCGTCGGCCTCAACTCCGATGAGAGTGTGCGGCGGATAAAGGATCGGAGTCGTCCCGTCAACGAGCAGGCCGATCGCGCGCTGCTGCTCGCGGCGCTGGAGACGGTGGACTTCGTCGTCACCTTTGACGAAGAGACGCCCGCGGATATAATAACCAAGGTGCGTCCGGACGTGCTGGTCAAAGGCGAGGACTGGCGCGACAGGGGGGTGGTCGGACGCGAGTTTGTCGAGTCCTACGGGGGACGTGTCGTGCTGGCTCCGATTCTGGAGAACCGCTCGACCAGTCTCCTCATAGAGAAGGTGAAGAAATTGGGAACGTGATAGGAGGCTGGTGATGGGCAAGAAGAGCATCGAGGACCAGATAGGCAAGGAGATCGACACGCAGATGCAGAAGGCGCTGACGTTCCAGTCCAAGATAATGGGCACCTTCTACCGGGGAGTGATGACCAGCGCCCGCGTGACCGAGGACATGATAAGACGTTATGCGGAGGCGAGAGGCGGATTGAAAATGGAGTTCGCGGCGGCCGAACTGGAGATAGTGAAGGAAATAGAGCACGCGTTCGTGAAACTCCAGAGGCTCCGGTCCCAGCACGACGCGTGGCTGGAGGCGCAGAAGATGATGGAGATGATGAAGAGCGGCGCGGTAGGCCGGCCGGCCCGTCCGGCCGCCCCGCCGAGACCTGCGGCCGCCCCGCCGAAGCCCGCGACCGCGACGCCGAAGCCAGCCGCGCCAGCGCCGAAGCCCGCCGCGCCAGCGCCGAGGCCCGCGACCGCGACGCCGAAGCCAGCCGCGCCAGCGCCGAGGCCCGCGACCGCGACGCCGAAACCCGCCGCGCCGTCGCCGAGGCCCGCCGCGCCGTCGCCGAAACCCGCCGGCGGCGGTCCCAGGTTCATGATCAGTTCGAGTCCCCCGAAAGAGGACGAGGAGAAGAAAGAGAAGAAAGAGTAAGTCCGTCCGCGGCGGCGACGGAACGTGTCCGGACGGGCGTGACCTTGACAGGCGCGCGAA
>CAYPNR010000002.1:22209-24711 GCA_964412125.1 uncultured Planctomycetota bacterium
TCCGCGGCGGCGACGGAACGTGTCCGGACGGGCGTGACCTTGACAGGCGCGCGAACGCGGAATATAATCCTTAATGGGACTGGGCCGTAGAGGAGAGCCGTTTTTGACCCTGAAAGGCGACCTTAAGAATATAAATCTCGCCGATATCTTCCAGACCCTGTCCATGAACCAGCAGGAGGGGACGCTCACCATCGTGAGCGGTCCCAGGCGCATGGACATCTACTTCAGCAAGGAAGGCGTGCGTCTGCTGACCACCGGCGACCGGAAGTATCCGCGTCTGGGCGAGATGCTGTTGAAGGAAAAGAAGATAACTCCCGTGGAACTGGACATGGCTCTGGCGCGGCAGAAGATGACCGGCGAGTTGATAGGACAGGCTCTCATCGACATGGGGATAGTCACGGCCGAGGACATAGAAGGCGCGGTGAGGAACCAGATAGAAGAAGAGATATTCGACGTCTTCAGTTGGAAGGACGCGAAGTTCGAATTCGTTCCCGGCGAGCCGAAGGGCGAGTTTTTCGATCCGGCGCGGCTGGGCAGGCCCATAACGTTCAACGTCAGCGGCATCATCATGGAGGCCGCGCGGCGCATAGACGAGTGGGAGATGATCCACAAAGTGCTGCCGTCCATGCAGGTCATACTGCGCGTGCACGACCCTTACGCCGAACTGCCGCCGGTGCATCGCAACCTCGGCGTCGACCCGGAGGACGTCAAGGCGGTCGTGGATCTGGTGGACGGCAAGAAACTGGTGGAGCACCTGACGGAGGAGAGCCACAAAGGCAAGTTCGAGACGTGTAAGATTCTGGCGGCGCTCGTCCAGGCGAACTACCTCGAGCCGCTTTCGGTGCAGGAGATGGTCGCGGCCGCCGACCAGTACGGAAGCGAAGGAGACATAGACACCGCGATAAAGATGTACAGAGCCGTTCTCGAGAATCTGCCGCCGTCGAGCGTGCTCAGAAACCGCCTCGCGCAGGTCTACGAGCAGGCCGGCAGGAACGAGGAGGCCGCCGCGGAATACGCCACGCTGGCGGACGCCCTGCTGGAGGAGGGCTCCGACGAGGACGCGTTCTCGCTGTATAAGAAAGCGCTGGAACTCGCGCCGAAGAAGTTCTCGCTCCATCAGAAACTGCTGGAGTTCTATCTGCAGCGGAAGGACGGTCCGTCCGCGGTTCAGGAAGGATTGTTCGTGGCGCGGACCTACTGGCGCATGAACCGTCTCGCCGAGGCGAAAGAGGTGCTCGATCGACTGGTGCCGCTGGCCCCGGACAACATGGAAATCCGCCAGATGCTGATCAACATCTCGCTGGACATGGAGGACGGTCAGGAGGCGGTGAAGCACTACGAGCATCTGGTGAAGATGCACGAGGCGAAAGGGGACGTGGAAGGCGTGATAGAGATGTATCGGAAGATACTGGCGATAGACCGGAACCGCGGCGACATAAGGGCGGCGCTGGAGAAGTTGCTGGCGCGCGGCGGCGCCAAGCGAAGCAAGGCGCCTCTCGTCCTGGGCGTGGGAATCATCGCGGTCTTGGTGGCTCTCGGCGCGCTCTACTGGTGGTACAACTCCACCGCCACCAAGCAGTACGATTCGCTCGTCGCTGAGATCGAGCGACTCGCCGACGACGGTCCGAAGATGACGTTCAGCGACTGGGAGAACGGCGTCCGCGCTCTGGGGCCGCGGATAAAGAAGTTCGAGGCGACCTACGGATACGCGTTGCTGGCCGGCGCCGACCAGAAGGCGCGCGTCCTCAAGGACAGACTTCGCAAACTTCAGGTGCAGTTGCAGGAGGCGCGGGAGGAGTACGAGAGAAAACTGGAGGACAGGAGACGGGCGATAAATGCGAAGATAATCGAGGCCGAGGGTGTCTACTCCAGGTCGGGCGACCACCAGAAGGCGATAGCGCTTCTTCGCGAGGCGCTTGCGGAGGCGGAGAGAGACATGCAGAACCTCGGCGCGCTGGCGGCGGAGGCGCGGACCCTCATCAAGGGCATAACCAAGGAAGTGGACGAGGCGGGAATGCTGTGGGACGACGCTCAGGGTGCGATAAGGCTGCGCAACTGGGCGCTCGCGTTCAAGAAACTCCGCGAGTTGGCGGACAGGTATCCGAAGACGCGTCGCGCGAGGGACGCCAAGTTGCCTCTGGAGGTGCACACCGTTCCGGCGGGCGCGTTCGTCACGGTGGGCTCCACCAGGGAGGGCACGACGCCGCTCGTGCTCTGGCGCAAGCCGGGAACCACGCTTTATCTGACGTTCGCCAAGCGGGGATTCGGAACCGTCTCCGCCAGGGCCGTGCGGGACGACGTGGGACGCGTGGAAGAGGTGCTCGAGCGCGTCTCGGTCTGGGGCGAATTCAAGACGGGCGTCTCGCCTCTGGACCTTCCCCTCAACGGCCATAACGACCGGATATACGTATCGTGTCTGTCGGGCAGGGTCGTCTGCGTGAAGAGACGCGGCGACTCGGCGGAACGGCTGTGGAGTTACAGACTGCCGGCGGCCAACCTTCT
>CAYPNR010000002.1:24811-28010 GCA_964412125.1 uncultured Planctomycetota bacterium
CCGGGACGGGAGCAGGTGAGCACACCGCCTTTGTGGGACGCGCGCCACAGACACGTGATCTTCGGCGTGCAGTCGCGGGCCGAGGGCGGGGGACGTGTGGTGGCGGTCAGCGCCGAGGACGGCCGGCTGGCCTGGGAGGAGCGTTTCACCGGCGGGGCGCCCGTGGGCGAGATGTTCATCTGCGGCGAGACCGTCGTCTCGGTTCTCTCCAACGGAATAGTGGTCGGACTGTTCAGGATGAGGAAACTGCCCGAGTCCGAGGAGGGTGAGAAGGTCGCGCGTTGTCTGTGGCGACACACGCTCGCGGCCGGCGTGAGCGTGGGCGCCGCCTGCGACGGAACCTGTGTGTACGTGCTCGACGACACGGGCAAACTTCACGCCGTCTCGACCGAGGGCAATCCCGGCAACAGAGCGTTGTGGAGTCGCCAGATGGAGATGCCGGCGCGGGGCGTCGCGCCGGTGGTGAGCGACAGAAAGGTTTACGTACTCGAGGAACTGGGCAGGAAAGTGACCGCCGTCGCGAACGGGCTGAAAGTGTGGAGTTACTCCCTGCCCGACGACTGCAAAGCGATGACCCGTCCCTGCGTCGTCGGCGACCTCGTTGTGGTCGGTCTGGAGGACGGCAGACTTCTCGCCCTGGTGCGATGAGGAGGGCACCGTTTGTTCGGATTCCTGAAGCGGTGGGGTCTCAAACGCGCGCTCAGGAAGGCGCTCAAGCGCGTCAAGATGGAGCCTTCGCCCGCCAATACGGCGGAACTGATCTCATGTTACGTCGATCTGGGAATGCTCGACGAGGCGGAGGACGTCGGAAAGCAGGCGAAGGAACTGTATCCGCTGTCGGTGAAGGTGAACGACTCGGTCAGGAAACTGCATCTTCTGAAGTACGACGGCGAGATTCGCCGTCTGCGCGGACGACTCAAAGAGCAGGCGTCGCCGACGTCCTACGCCATGCTGGCCGAACTCTACAACGAGATAGGCGAGACGGAAAAGGCGCTCGAGATCTGTCGGGAGGCGGTGGAGAAGTTCCCCAACTACGAGGGGATCTACCTTGTGGTGGGCAAGATCCGCTACAATCGCTTTCTCCAGGAGGGACTCCCGCGCGACGGCGTGGAGGCCGTGGAGAACTTCGAGAAGGCGGTCAAGTTGAACAACGCGAACTACAAGACGATGGTGCGTCTGGGCCGCCTTTATCTGGATCTGGGTCTGGCGGACAGGGCGGCCGCGCGTCTCAACAGCGCCCTCATTCACGCGCCCGGTGACGAAGAGGCGACCGAACTCCTGAGACGGGCCTCCGAGATGCCGCCTCCCGAGGAGGAGGACCTCGAGGAGTGTTTCAAGCGCCTCTGCGAGGCGCGTCGCGCGGAGGAGGACTCGGAGATCATTCTCCGGTTCGGTCTCGACGAGTTGAACGAGATGATCGCGCATCTCGAGCCGGCCCCCGGCGTTCACATGGTCGTGGCGATCACCAAGGACGGACGTCGTCTCGCGTCCAAGGCGTTCGACGGAACGCTCCAGGAGGAAGCGGCGCTGACGTGCGCGCGTCAGATATACTCCGCCGCCAACGACTCCTGCGAGCGGATGGACATAGGCCGCTTCGTCAGGGGAGTTTTCGCGGGCAAGAAGTTACAGGTGCACATGATTCGTTTCGACGATATGATTGTGGCGCTGTTCGCGGATGGTCGCGCCCACAGACGTATCATCGAACAGTACCTCGACCGCTTCATAGACGACGAGTTGTACGCGTTGAGGGGAGGCGGACGGTGAAGGAGATACTGCAGCGGCTGAACGGAGAGGTCGACATAATCGGCTCGCTGGTGGTCACCACCGACGGTATGGTGGTGGCCAGCGCGCTCAATCCGTCGCTGGACGAGGACACCGTCGCCGCGCTCGCCTCGCGCCTGATAGGAGCCTCCAAGCAGTCCATGGAGATGCTGGGGGAGAACGAGACCTCGCAGTTCCAGATATGTTCCTCCTACGGACGAATGATATTTCTCGACGTGGGACCCGCCTATCTTGTGGTGGTGACGCACGAAAACATAAACGTTGACCAGACCATGATTGCCATTCGTTCCGCGGCTTATAAAATTACCCACAGGAAGGCGTGACGCGACAGGGTAAGCACTGTTAGGAGTCGGGGCTGTGGTTCAGATAAACTTTGCGGCCAGGGAGATCAACTGCAAGATCGTCTACTACGGCCCGGGTCTTTCCGGCAAGACGACCAACCTGGAGATGATCCATACCCGCATACCCAACACGCATCGTGGCGACCTCACCTCCATAGCCACGGAGGGCGACCGGACGCTCTTTTTCGACTTTCTTCCGCTCGACCTCGGCAAGGTCGCCGGCATGAACACGCGGTTCCATCTCTACACCGTTCCGGGGCAGGTCTACTACAACGCCACGCGCAAACTGGTGCTTCAGGGCGTCGACGGCGTGATATTCGTGGCGGACAGCCAGCAGGGCAAGATGCAGGAGAACATCGAGTCGCTTCGCAACCTCGAAGAGAACCTTCGCGAGTACGGACTCGATCTCGCCTCCGTTCCGGTGGTGATGCAGTACAACAAACGCGACCTGCCGAACGTGATTCCGATCGAGGAGTTGGAGGCGCAGTTGAACTACATGAACTTTCCGTGGTTCGAGGCCACGGCGATAACGGGCGAAGGCGTTTTCCCGACGCTCAAGAAGTGCGCGGAGGAAGTACTGGCGGGCCTTCGTCACCAGTACGGCGCCAGGCCGGAGGAGAAAGCGGTGCCCGTGGCCGCGGCCACTCCTCCGAAGCCCGCGGCCCGACCTGCGGCGCCGAAGCCCGCGGCGGTCTCCACCCGACCTGCCGCGCCGAAGCCGCCGCCTCCGCCGAAGCCCGCGGCCGCTTCCGCCGCACCGGCCGTCGCCCGGCCTGCCGCGCCGAAGCCGCCGCCTCCGCCGAAGCCCGCCGCCGCTTCCGCCGCGCCGGCCGTCGCCCGGCCTGCCGCGCCGAAGCCGCCGCCTCCGCCGCCGAAGCCCGCGGCCGCCGCCGCCCGACCTGCCGCGCCGAGGCCCGCGGTTCCTCCTGCCGCTTCGCCTGCGGCGCCGCCCATCAGAAGGGTTTCCGTGGAGCGTCCCGAGATCAAGGCGCCCGCGGCGAAAAAAGGCGTCAGTCCGGTCCTGCTCATCGTCTTTCTCATCCTGGGCGTCGCCGTCGGCCTGTTCGTCGAGGCGT
>CAYPNR010000002.1:28110-54722 GCA_964412125.1 uncultured Planctomycetota bacterium
CTGCTCATCGTCTTTCTCATCCTGGGCGTCGCCGTCGGCCTGTTCGTCGAGGCGTTCACCGGCATAATCTCGAAGAACGTTCTCGGCAAGAAACCGCCTGCGACGCGGCCCGGCGACAAGTAGGCGGACTCCACCGACGCACTTCCGCCGCGGCGGACGTCGCACTCACGCGGTGAGGAAAGAGTGAACGGCGTGCTCGAACTCCTCCACCGCGTCCGGCAGCAGCGGCAGCGGATTGTAGAACAGAGGCTCGTACTCCACCTCGTATCCGCCGGCGTGGAAGGCTTTTTCGGTCGGCAGCGGTCCCATACATCCGCCGACGAATGTGACCGGCACGACCTGTCCGTCCGACGCGAAGTGACGAACGCCGAGGGCGTGCTCGGCGAACACGTCGGCGCCGATGCCGACGAACAGCAGTTCGCCGAGCCGGAGCGAGGACAGCACCAGCGGCACGGTCTCCGGCTCCGCGCCGAGTCGCTTCAGCATTCGTACGTCCTCCGCCCACTCCTCCATCGCTCTTAAGAAGGCGGCGCTTGCGCGTCCCGACTTCTCCGCCTCTCTCACCGTCGCGATCTTACGGGCGATGTCTTCTTCTCCGGCCTCCGCCAGCGGCAGCGCGGCCGTCCGTCGTTTGACGGATATTCCGTCGACGTTCACGGTTTTGAGGTCGTCTTCCGCCTCGCGGACGCTTTCGAACAGTCGCTCCGCGAAGTCCTCCACCGCTTCGGGCTCCTCCACGAGGGACGGCACCGGCATGACGTCGGCGCCGCAGCCCATGAGGAAGAGCGCCGTGCCGCCGCGCTCGCGTTCGAGCATCCGCCGCAGCGCGCCCGGGTAGTCCGCGCTCACGTATCTGTTGGCCGCTCCGAGGACCAGCGGCTGACATCCGTACTCCACGAGATGCGCGATGGGCGCGCCGTCGATCGCGTCCACGCGTACGTAGAACAGCGACTCGTCGACCGGTCCCTCCATGAACGGCGCCATGACGACGCCGTCGGGCGTCGGCATACGACGATTGACCGCCACGGTGCACGGCGCGCTCGCCACGCGCACCTCCGCCGGCATGACCGCGCCGAACGCCTGTCGCGCCGCTTCCTCGCAGGCCCTCTCCACGCGTTTGACGTATGCGGGACTCACCTCGCCGCTGCCGCGGAAGGCGGCCAGCGCCGGCGCGGAGTGCGTGTGCGTGGCCGCCACCAGTACCGCGTCCTGTCGAAGACCGCACTCCACGGCCACCGCCGCCGCCGCGCGGTCCGCGAGCGGCTGCGGTACGTAAAGCGCGTCGACCGTCACCACGGCCGCGCGCTCGCCTTCCATTTCGAGCGCCAGTACGCGTACGGAAACTCCGTCGAGCACTCCTTTCATCGGATTGCGCCTGTCCACGAATCCGCTCAGGTCGAGTCGCTTCTTCGGCGTCACGTCCACCACGGCCGCTCCCGCAACAAGCATGCCCTTCGACTCCAAACCGTTCCGGGTCTTCCGTCGCCGCAGGCCATTATACACTTCCTTTCCGCGGAACCATCTCTTTCGTCGTCCTTCTGAACGGAGCGCCGCGGAGGCGGCGGACGAATTGCGCTTGACAAGAGCCCCGCGGCGAATTTATAGTCGACGGTGAAGTATTAACAATTGACATGCGAATCGCCTTGGAGGTGGACGGATGCGGGCCTGCGTTCTCGTTTGTGTGACGACTCTCTGCGGACTGGCGGCGGCCGGAGAAGTCGTGCTCGAGCCGAAAGACGTCGTGGACGATCCCAGAATCGCGTTGCCGGCCGTGGTCTTTCGCGTCATGCGCTCGGATCCGAGGGTCGAGAAGGCTCCCGAAGGGGATCCCGTGTTCTTCACGTTGCGGGCCGGCAAGAAGAAGTACACCCTCGCGGCGGTGAAGGAGGACGGAGCGTTTGCGAAACTCTACGTGGACCGGGACGGAGACGGCGACCTCGCTGAAGAGAGGCCGTGCGGCCCGATCGGCCCGGAAGGAGTGGAGAAGAACTACTTCAGAGTGAAGGTGGACGCGGAACTGACGGTGGGCGGCAAACCGTTTACGTTTCCGGCGACGCTGTTCGTCTCTCCGGCGGAGACGTCCGTCAAGGCGGCCACGGCGCTGGTCGGCGTGTACAAGACCAAGGCCGGAGAGTTCGACGTGGTCTGGCTGGGAGCGGGCAGACCGGCGGTCGTTCCTCACGGCTTCGAGAAGCATCTCGGTCTTCTGGCCAGTTACTGCATGCGTGCCTCCGAGCAGTACGTCGGCAGGCGCAGGTTTTCCGTGGGCGCGCCTCTGCTCAAGGACGGCAGGCCGGTCGTCGCCCTGAGCAGCGAAGACGTCGAGAGCATGAAAGAGGTGAAAGTGCCGGACGGCTCGGTTTTCTTTCTCCTGTACGTCCGCAAGGGGCGTCGTTTCTCGCAGTCTCCCTACGTCGTCGTCGGCGGCAAGGCGTTCCTGCCGGCGGGCACCTACGTGTACGCACTTCTGTTCCTCGCGAGGACCTCGGGCAAGGACGTGTGGCATCTCGGCGTTCAGGTTCGCGATTTCAAGGTCGCGGACGGAACCGACTTCGGCGCGGTCGAGCCGCTCAAACTCTCCTCCACCGTCGGCAAGGCCGGCGGCGGGAAACTTTCGATCCTCGCCGAGTTGCGCGACGCCTCCGGTCGCGGCGTTCTTATAGCGAAGAACATGACGCAGATCGACGCCCCCACGCTCGAGATCACCGACGCCGACGGCAAGACGCTTCACACCTACAAGTACCACTACGGCTGAGGCGGATGGTGTCCGTGCACCTGGAAGGTGCCCGCGGAGTACAAGGGAAAAGCGCTGGTCGCGAAACTTCGTTTCGCCGAGGACGCGCCTTTCAAGATCGAGAAGAAGGAGGGCGAGGTGACGCCGTGAGCCGGCCCCGGTCGGCGCCTCGCCGGAGCGCCTCGCCCGCGCCCTGGAGGATTTCGGTATGGCCGAGGATTGCGTCTTTTGCAGGATAGTCGCCGGCGGGATACCGGCGAAGAAGGTCTACGAAGACGAGTACGTGGTCGCGTTCGAGGACATCAAGCCGCAGGCGCCGGTGCATATTCTGGTGATACCGCGTCGCCACATACCGACCGTCAACGATCTTTCGGAGGAGGACGCTTCGCTGGCGGGCAGGCTGATTCTCGCGGCGCGACGCCTGGCGGCCGAGCGCGGCGTCGACGAAAGCGGTTATCGTCTGGTGCTCAACTGCAACCGGAACGCCGGTCAGGAGGTCTTTCACGTCCATCTACACCTCCTCGGCGGTCGCGGCTTTTCGTGGCCTCCCGGATGAGGATCGAAGGCGGCCGTTCCGCTCCGGTTTGACATGGCGCGATCGCGGGGATAATATTTATCGGTCGTGGGCGGGGGCCTGCGTGTGCGGATCGGCGAGTTCCGTTTCGGCATGATGCTGGTGGACGGCAGGAAGTACACACGCGACCTGATACTTCTGCCCGACGGCCGCGTGGTGGACGACTGGTGGCGCGTCGACGGACATCTTCTACGCGTGGAGGATCTCGCGGCGCTCGGCGACGACGTGAAGGTGCTGGTGGTCGGGACCGGCGCCCACGGCGCCATGCGGGTGAGCGAAGAAGTGCGGCGCTGGGCGAGAGAGAGAGACGTGGAACTGGTGGAGGCCGACACGGCAGGGGCGGTGCGGGAATACAACGAGCGCGCGGGCGTCGCGGGGACGGCCGGAGCGTTTCATCTGACCTGTTGAGGACGAGTTTCAGTAAGGAGTGTATAGATGCCGCGCAAACGGAAGCAGGATGACGGGGAAAGCACCGGCGGCGGCCGGTCGGACGCCGCCGCGGGGAAGAAGGCCGTCCGCGGAACCGGACTGCTCGAGGAGATCAAAAGGAGCATAGACGTCGACGCGTACAGGGAGCAGCACTGGACGGGCAGTTTTGCGGACTACATGGAGATAGTGTTGGAGCGTCCGGAGGTGGCGCGCAACTCCTGGCAGCGCCTGCACGACATGATTCTCTCCTACGGCAGTCGCGAGTACACGCAGTTCAAGGAGAAGGTCTTTCATCACAAGTTTTTCGACGACCCGATAGACGGCGGAAAGGACGCGGTTTTCGGCCTGGACAGGGCTTTGATGCGGCTGGTGAACATCATAAAGAGCGGCGCCTACCGCTACGGCACCGAGCGACGCGTGCTCCTGCTGCACGGACCGGTCGGCTCGTCCAAGAGCACGATCGTACGACTTCTGAAGAAGGGCCTGGAAGCGTACTCGAGGACGCCGGAAGGCGCGCTCTACTCGTTTTCGTGGCGTCTGGAGGACGGCACGCTCTTCGACTGTCCGATGAACGAGGAGCCGCTGGAGTTGCTGCCGCACGAGGCGCGGGAAAGCATTCTCGAAAAGATCAACTCCAGCGGCAAGTGCAAGTACAGAATAGAGGTGAAAGGCGATCTCTGTCCGGTCTGCCGGTGGTACTATCGTTACTTCATGCGCAAGCACGGCGGCGACTGGTCCAAGATGATAGAGCACGTGGTCGTGCGCCGACTCATACTTTCGGAGAAGGACCGCGTCGGCATCGGCACCTTCCAGCCCAAGGACGAGAAGAACCAGGACTCGACGGAGTTGACCGGCGACATCAACTACAGGAAGATCGCCGAGTACGGCTCGGATTCCGATCCCCGCGCCTTCAACTTCGACGGCGAGTTGAACATATCCAACCGCGGCATCATCGAGTTCATAGAGATACTGAAACTGGACGTGGCGTTCCTTTACGATCTTCTTTCGGCGACGCAGGAGCACAGGATAAAGCCGAAGAAGTTTCCGCAGACCGACATCGACGAGGTGATAATCGGCCACACCAACGAGCCGGAGTACAGGCGTCTGCAGTCGAACGAGTTGATGGAGGCGTTCCGCGACAGGACGCTGAAGATCGACGTGCCGTACGTGGTGCGTCTGGACGACGAGATCAGGATCTACGGCAAGGAGTTCAACCCGCGGAGGATCCGCGGCAAGCACATAGCGCCGCACACCATCGAGGTCGCCTCCATGTGGGCCATTCTCACGCGGCTTCGCGAGCCGAAGGACGCGCAGATATCGCTGGTCCAGAAACTCAAACTCTACAACGGCAAGATGCTGCCGGGCTTCACCGAGGACCACGTCAAGGAGTTGATGGAGGAGGCCGAGCACGAGGCGATGGAGGGCATCTCGCCGCGTTACATTCAGGACAAGATCTCCAACGCTCTGGTGAGCGAGGAGGCCGCCCAGTGCGTCAATCCGTTCATGGTTCTGCGGCAACTCGAAGACGGTCTCTACCATCACAGTCTCATCACCTCCGATCAGCAGCGCAAGCGTTACAAGGAACTCATCGCGGTGGTGAAGCAGGAGTACGAGGACATCGTCAGGAACGAGGTGCAGCGCGCGATCTCCGCGGACAAGGACGCGCTGCAGCGGATATGCGACAAGTACATAGACAACCTGACCGCTTACGTGAACAAGGAGAAGGTCCGCAACAAGTACACGGGCGAGTACGAGGAGCCGGACGAGCGTTTCATGCGCTCGATCGAGGAGAAGATCGACATACCGGACGCGCGCAAGGAGGATTTTCGTCGCGAGATCATGAACTACATAGGCACGCTCGCCGTGAAAGGCAAGAAATTCGACTACACGTCGAACGAGCGGCTGCGCAAGGCGCTCGAACTCAAACTCTTCGAGGACCAGAAGGACAGCATTCGTTTGAGAGCGCTCGTCTCGACGGTGGTGGACAAGGAGACGCAGGAGAAGATAGACATCGTCAAAGGACGTCTGATGCGCGACTACGGCTACTGTGAGGTCTGCGCGACGGACGTGCTGAACTTCGTGGCGTCCATCTTCGCGCGTCAGGAAGAGAATGAGTAGAGTCGCTTCTCGTCGGTCTATCGGGGAGGAAGAACGTGTCCGGGGGATTTCGCCCGCTCCTGCTGGCGTTTGTCGTCTGCCTCGGCGCCGTGACCGCTTTTCCGCGTCGGCGGCTCTGGTCGCAGAACGTTAAGAAGGTTCGCGTCGGTGAAGCGGTCGAGCGCAGGATCGCGTCGCTCGAGGGCGAGGTGGTGGACGGCACTTTCAGGGTGAGTCCCGACTGCCGGCACGTCGCTTACGTCGTCCGTCTGGAAGGCGGTCTCGCCGTGGTGGTGGACGACAAAAGAGGAAAGAGGTACGACGACCTGACGGCGGGCGCGCCGGTCTTCAGTCCCGACGGCAAGCGCGTCGCCTACGGGGCGCTGCTCGGCGGAAAAGCGTTTCTCGTGGTCGACGGTGAAAAGAAAGGAGCGGAGTACGACGCCGTTCTGCCGCGGAGCGTGGTTTTCAGTCCGGACTCCAGACGCGTGGCGTACGCGGCGGTCGCCGGCGAGGAGATGTTCGTGGTGGTGGACGGAAAGGAAGGCAAAAGGTACGGGGGCGTTTCGCCGCCGATCTTCAGCCCCGATTCGAAGCGCACGGCTCATCTCGCCCTCGTCGGCGGCAAGAGCGTCGTGGTGGTGGACGGCGAGGAAGGGAAGGGTTACGACGACATCGGAATGGGCAGTCTCGTCTTCAGTCCCGACTCCAAGCGTGTGGCGTACGTTGCGCGCAAGGGAGAGAAGTGGGTGGTGGTGGTGGACGGAAAGGAGAACGGTCCTTACGAGGCCATCGGCGAAGGCGGAGTTCTGTTCAGTCCCGACGGCAGGCGACTGGCCTACACGGCGATCGTCGGCGGCAAGAGTTTCGTGGTGGTGGACGGCAAGGAAGGCGGGCGATACGACGCCGTGATGAAGACGACGCCGGTCTTCAGTCCGGACGGTCGTCGTATGGCCTACGCCGCGCTTCGCGACGGCAAATGGACGGTGGTGATGGACGGCGAGGAAGGCAGAAAGCACGAGGGCATCGGCGCCGGCTCCTTCCATTTCGGTCGCCGCGGTCGTCGTTTCGCCTACGCCGCGGTCAGCAGCGGCAGGTGGTTCATGGTGATCGACGGCAAGGCGCAGAAGAGTTACAGACTCGTCGGCATGACGGACGTCTTCGATCCGCGCGGCCGTCGTTTCGCCTATCACGCCCTCGGCGACGACGGCTGCTTCGTGGTGGTGGACGGAAAGGAAGGCAAGCGTTACGCGCGTATCGGTCCGGGCTGTCCCGTTTTCAGTCCCGACGGCAGGCATCTCGCCTATCTCGCCCACGACGGCGAGAAATGGTTTGTGGTGGTGGACGGCGAGGAAGGCAAGCGTTACGACGGAATAGCGATGAGCGGCGGCGGCAGGCTCTTTTGGGAGTCCGCGAGAAAGTTACGCTACATCGTCGTGAAGGGCAGGGACGTTTACGTCGTGGAAGAGAGGTTGAGGTGAGCGTCGTTCGCGGCGCGGCGGAATGTACGGCATTTTGGTCCAAAAACGACAATCTGGCTTGACAGCCGGGCGTATGCGCTTAATTGTAGCGTGTTGCCTCTGTTGGCGGACGAACGGGGTGAGCGCCGAGATGACCGCGCACCACGACGTGGAACCACCGCAGGAGGCTGTCAGGCTTTGCCTGCAATGCGGCAAGTGTGCCGCGTTGTGCCCCGCCGCGAGGGAGTATCCTTCGTTCAACCCGCGCGCGATCCTTCTCGACTATCTGGCCGGGGCGACCGACGCCTACACCGCCGTCGACAGTCCGATATGGGCCTGCTGCGCCTGTCTGGCCTGCGACCATTACTGTCCGCAGGACGCCAAGCCTCACGGGGTGGTGGCGGCGCTGCGCGCGCGCGCGGCCGTTCCGGCGATCGTGGGGAAAGTCGTCTCGGCGGTGCGCGGCAAAGGCGTCTCGGTGGCGGTCGGAAGGGGCGTGGCCAGACGTCGTGAGACTCTGGGTCTGCCCGACTTCCCGCTCGTCCCGCCGCCGGCCGAACTATTCGCGGAGTAGCATCTCATGTTTCCGGAGAAATTCATCCTGTATTCCGGCTGCCTGATCGGAACCCGCTACCAGCAGGCGGAGTCGAGCGCGCGTTTCCTCCTGCGGAAGGCGGGTCTGGAGCCGCGCGAGGCGGTGGGATTCTCATGCTGTCCGGACCCTGTGGTCTTCAAGAGCGCGGAGCCGCTGGACTGGCTGCTGATGGCGGCGCGCAACCTGGCGCTCGCCGGGAAGGCGGGTTGCGTGGTGGTCTCGCTCTGCTCGGGCTGCAACGAGACCTTCGCCGAGGCGCGTCGCGTCCTGATGGAGGACGGAGACGCGCGGCGACTGGTCGAGGAGCGTCTGAAGCCGCTGGGGCTGGAGATCTCCACGCCGCCGGAGACCGTCCATTTCGCGCGGGTCCTCTCCGGGGAGGGCATGCTGGAGACGCTTCGACGGGAGTTGAAACGCCCGCTGGCGGGCCTGCGGGTCGCGCTTTTCTACGGCTGTCATCTTCTCAGGCCGGCGGAGTTGATGGGCCCGGACGCGGTTCGATTTCCGAGGTTTCTGGAGCCGGTGGTGGAGGTCTGCGGCGCGGAGGTCGTTCGATGGGAGGGCGCCGGACGCTGTTGCGGTCGCGGCTCTCTCGTTCCGGAGGTGCAGAAATCCGTCGCATCGGCGCTCGCCTCGGAGGCGAGAGCCGCGGACGCGGACGTCGTGGCGGTGGCCTGTCCGTTCTGCTTCTCGGCGTTCGAGTCGGTCAGGGACGGACCGCCGGTCGTCTTTCTGCAGCAGTTGGCGGCGGCCGCGCTCGGAGCGACGGCGGAGGAATTGGGACTCGGTTTGCATCGGAGGAGGGTGGACGCTCTTCTCACTTTGGAGGGCGAGCGGGTTGGGTGATATTCGTATCGGTGTGTTTGTGTGCGATTGCGGTCTGAACATCGCGGGCGTCGTGGACTGCGCGGCGGTGGCGGAGTTCGCCGCGACGCTTCCGGGCGTGGTTCACGCCGTCGAGAACCGCTACACCTGTTCGGAGCCGGGCCAGGAGCAGATACGCGCCGCCATCGTGGAGCACGACCTGAACCGCGTGGTAGTGGCGTCCTGCTCGCCCCGGATGCACGAGCCGACGTTTCGCGCGGTTCTCGAGAGCGCGGGCCTGAATCCGTATCTTCTGGAGATGGTGAATCTGAGGGAGCAGTGCTCCTGGGTCCACATGGACGAGCCGGAGGAGGCGACGCGCAAGGCGAAGGATCTCGTGGCGATGGGCGTGGCGCGCGCCGCGCTTCTGGAGCCGCAGGAGGAGACGCTGGTGCCGGTGAAGCGCGCCGCGCTGGTGATAGGCGGAGGCGTCGCCGGCATACAGGCCTCTCTCGACCTCGCCGACGCGGGCTACGAAGTGTATCTGGTGGAGAAGGAGCCGTCCATCGGAGGGGTGATGGCGCAACTGGACAAGACCTACCCCACGATGGACTGCGCGATATGAATTCTCGGCCCCAAAATGGTGGATGCCGGTCGGCATCCACGGATAAGCCTGATGACCTGCACGGAAGTGGAGGGCGTCTCCGGATACGTGGGCAACTTCACGGTGAGGCTGAAGCGGCGCGCGCGTTTCGTCGACGAGAACGAGTGCACCGCCTGCGGGGACTGCGCGGAGGTCTGCCCGGTCGTCGTGCCGGACGAGTTCAATCTGGGGCTCTCCAGCAGACGCGCCGTGTATCAGCCGTTTCCGCAGGCCGTTCCGGCCGCCTACACCATCAACATGGACGAGTGTCTCGGCGCGACGCCCATCGCCTGCGGCAGGTGTCTGGAGGCCTGCGAGAAGGGCTGCATAGATTTCGACATGCGCGACGAGACGCTCACGGTGGAGGTCGGCGTGATAGTGGTGGCCACCGGCATGTCGCCGTTCGACCCGTCGGGTCTGGAGGAGTACGGTTACGGCCGCTATCCGGACGTGGTGACGAGTCTGGAATTCGAGCGGCTGATAAGTTCCGGCGGCCCCACCAAAGGCGAGTTGCTCAGACCGTCGGACCTGCGCAGACCGCGTTCGGTCGCTTTCATCCAGTGCGTGGGCAGCCGCACCTGCAGAGAGGGCGCGGAGTACTGCTCCAACATCTGCTGCATGAACACCGTCAAGGACACGTTGCTGATCGCCGACCACTATCCCGGCACCGAGGTGACGGTCTTCTACCAGGACATCCGCGCCTTCGGCAAAGGATTCGAGAGCCTGTTCGCCCGCAGCCGCCGGGAAGGCACGCGTTACGTTCCCGGCCTGCCGGGAATGGTGGAGCGGAACCCCGAGACGGGCGGCCTTGTGATATGGGTGGAGAACCGCAGGAGCGGACGGATAGAGAGTTACGAAGTGGAGATGGTGATTCTGTCCATCGGACTGGTTCCGAACCGGGAGAACGACTCGCTGAGGAGGCTGCTCAATCTTTCTGTGACGTCGGACGGACTGCTGATGGAGGCGCATCCCAAACTGCGGCCGGTCGACGCTCCCGGCAAAGGCGTTTTCATGGCGGGATGCGTGGAGGCGCCGAAGGACGTGAAAGACTCGGTCACGCAGGGCTCCGCGGCGGCGGCGCGCGCGGAGCGGATGCTCGCGAAGGGCGCGGTCAAGATAGAGGCGGTCACCGGTCTGGTGAGCGTCGCGGACTGCCGCGCCTGCGGCCGTTGCGCTCCGGTCTGCCCCTACGGCGCGATAGAGTGGGAGAAAGGCAAGACGCCCACGCTGACGGAGGCGATGTGCGCCGGCTGCGGCGCCTGCTCCGCGGAGTGCCCGTTCGACGCGATAAGTATGCGTCACTTCACCGACGAGCAGTTGACGGCCCAGATAGACGCCGCTCTGGCGACGGAGCCGGAGAAGAAGGTCGTGACCTTCGCGTGCAACTGGTGCTCCTACGCCGGCGCCGACACCTGCGGTATCAACCGCTTTCAGTATCCTTCGTCGGTGCGCCTGATACGAACGATGTGCTCCGGACGTGTCGATCCCGAACTGGTCCTTTACGCTTTCGAGAAGGGGGCGCCGGTCGTTCTCGTCTCCGGCTGCCACTTCGCCGACTGCCATTACATAAACGCCAACCGACACACTTTTCGCAGGATGCAGAATCTCTGGAGAGAGATGGAGAAGTTGGGGATCAGGCCCGAGCGGCTGCGACTGGAATGGATAAGCGCGGCGGAGGGCGCCAGATTCGCGGAGGTGATGCACGAGATGGAGAAGACGCGCGTCACGGTCACCGACGAGGAAAGACGTCACGCCATGCGGGTGCTGGCGGACAGAAGAGCCAAACGCGAGGCCCGTCTGAGACGCGGACAGGTCTCGCGCGAAGCGAAAACGGAGGTGTGAGCGATGGGGAAGACGCCGTACAGGGCCGACGTCGTCTGCCTGCGTTGCGGCTGGTCGAGTCGTCAGACCGTCGATCCGGCCGAGGACAGGGAATGGGTGTGTCCGAAGTGCGGCTCGAACTCGATTCGCATAAAGCGCGCCGCTGAGGAGAAGAAGAAATGAGGATGTGGCGGAGGCCGCTCGACTCCGACGGGATCCGTGTGCCGGGCGGACGCATATTCGTGATCAAGAACCGCTGCAAGGGCTGCGGCTTCTGTATAGAGTTCTGTCCCCGCGGCGTGCTGGAGTTCTCGGATGAGTTCAACGTCAAGGGGTATCATCCGCCGGAGGTGGCGCATCCGGAGCGTTGCGTGAACTGCGGACTGTGCACACTTCTCTGTCCGGAGTTCGCGATATTCAGCGAGCCGGACGAGGAGCGCGACGCCGCCCCGGACGGAGAGTCGGAAGAGAGGGGCAAAAACGACGCGCCCGTCGTGAGGCGCGCGTCGCAAACCAGCGGTAAGGGCGACGGAGATGCAACCGGCGGTGCTTGAGGGAGAACATTTCTGGCAGGGGGACATAGCGGTCGCCGAAGGCGCGCTCGCCGCCGGCTGTCGTTTCTTCGCCGGATATCCGATAACGCCGGCCAGCGAAGTCGCCGAGCGGATGGCCGAGCGACTTCCGAGGGTCGGCGGCGTGGTGATACAGATGGAGGACGAGATCGGCTCCATGGCGGCCATTCTCGGCGCCTCCTGGGGCGGGGCCAAATCCGTGACCGCGACCAGCGGCCCGGGCATCTCCCTGATGCTGGAGAACATCGGTCTCGGCGTGATGATGGAGGTGCCGTGCGTGGTGGTCAACGTCCAGCGCGGCGGTCCGTCCACCGGTCTGCCGACGTTGTGGGCGCAGGCCGACGTGATGCAGGCGCGATGGGGCGGTCACGGCGATTACGAGATCATAGCCTACGCTCCCTCCTCTCCGCAGGAGGGTTTCGACATGATGATAGACTGTTTCAACTCCGCGGAGCGCTGGCGGACGCCGGTCATACTGCTGACCGACGGCGTCGTGGGCCACATGACCGAGAAGGTGGTCGTTCCTCCGGCCGAGGAGATCGAGGCGCGTCTCGTCGAGCGCAAGGTTCCGCGACGGCCGCCCGGCGATTTCCTGCCGTACAGGGTGTACGACGACTCCATGGTGCCGGAGATGCCGGTGGCCGGAGAGGGATATTACGTTCACGCCACGGGACTGACGCACGACGAGCGCGGCTATCCCGACATGTCGGTGGACGCTCAGGACAGGCTGGTGCGCAGACTCGTGGGCAAGATTCGGGACAACGCCAAGGAGATAGCGCGCTACGAACTTCACGACGCCGACGACGCCGACGTGGTGGTGGTGACCTACGGCGTCACCAGCAGACTCGTGCCGCCCGCCATCGAGCGCGCGCGGAAGTCGGGAGTGCGCGTCGGCCATCTTCGACTCATGACCGTCTGGCCGTTCGCGGAATGGGTGGTCGAGGAACTGTCGTCGAAGGTCGGCGGCTTCTGTGTGGTCGAAATGAACCTCGGACAGATATACTATGAGGTCGCCCGCTGCGCGCGCGGCAGGGCTAAAACCGTGCTCTGCGGCCACGCCGGCGGAGGTCTCTACGGGGTCGGGGAGATCGTCGACGCCATATTAAAGGCGGCGGGATGAGTGAAAAATCTACGAAGACGGTCGCGGGAGATTCGCGGGAGAAAATGAGCCATCCGATGGAGCGCTACCTTCGGATGGAGCGGATACCGCACATATGGTGCGCGGGCTGCAGCATAGGCATCGCCGTGAACGCTTTCTGCCACGCGGTTCAGGAAGCCGGTCTCGACCAGGAGAAGGTCGCCGTCGTCTCCGGCATAGGCTGCACGGGCCGCGCCGCGGGATATCTGCGTTTCGACTCTTTTCACACCACGCACGGCAGGGCGATTCCTTTCGCCACCGGTCTCAAACTCGCCAATCCGGAGTTGACGGTCGTGGTCATCTCCGGCGACGGAGACCTGATCTCGATAGGCGGCAACCACTTCATACACGCCGCGCGTCGCAACGTCGACATAAACGTCATCTGCGTCAACAACTTCATCTACGGCATGACGGGCGGTCAGGTCTCTCCGACCACGCCGCTTTCCGCGCACACGAGCACGACGCCGTACGGCAACTTCGAGCCGCCGTTCAACCTGCCGTATCTGGCGCTGTCCAGCGGCGCGGTCTACGTCGCCCGCTGGACCGCTCTTCACGTCCGCAGAATGAAGCGATCGATGGTCGAGGCGCTTCGCAAGAGCGGCTTCTGTTTCATCGAAATTGTGGGGCCGTGCCCCACGATCTACGTCAGGCGAAACAGACTGGGAACATCGCTCGACATAATGAAAGATTTCAGGGAGCGTTCCGTAGTCAGGCACGGCGCCGACCCGAAAGGGGCGGATTTGACCATGACAGGACCGGTCCTGTGCGGCAAATTCGCCGATATTGAGAAGGAGACCTTCACGGAGGTCGTCCGCAGGAACCTGGAAGCGGCGCAGTAGGAGAGAGGGTCATGGGACGGGTTTCCATCAAGTTGAGCGGCTTCGGCGGACAGGGCATCATACTGAGTGGTTATATAATAGGGAAAGCCGCCTCCCTGCACGACGGCAGGTTCGCCACGCACACCCAGTCCTACGGTCCGGAGGCCCGCGGCGGCGCCTGCGCCGCGGAGGTGATAATCTCCGACGACGAGCCGGTGGACTATCCTTTCATCCTCACCGCCGACGTCCTCGTCAGCATGAGCCAGGAGGCTTTCGACACGTATCTGCCGGTCCTGAAGGAGACGGGAACGCTCGTCTACGACGGCGATCTCGTTTCGGTTCACGATCTTTCCGAGAAGGTTTCCGCGCACTCCGTGCCGGCCACGCGGATAGCGGAGGAGTTGGGCAACAAGATCGTCGCCAACGTCGTCATGCTCGGCTTTCTCGCGGCCGTCACCCGCGCGGTCAGCAAGGCCGCGATGCTTCGCTGCATCGAGGAGTCGGTGCCGCGGCGGTTCGTCGAGTTGAACCGCACCGCGTTCGAGCGCGGCTGGAACCATTTCGAGAACGGCGCTAAGGAGTGAGACATGACCGCCCTGACCGACACCGTCAGCAGGATTTCCGGAGTCGAGCCGGAGTTGTGCTACCAGTGCGGAACCTGCTCGGCGGGCTGTCCCATAGTGGAGCGGATGGACGTCGGTCCGCGTCGCGTGCTTCTGATGCTGCAGCAGGGCGACGAAAGCGTCCTGGAGACGGAGACGATATGGCTGTGCGCGGCGTGCTACACGTGCGACAGCCGCTGTCCGCGCGGCATCCGAATCAGTGCGTTGATGGAGGCGCTTCGCCAGATGACGCTTCGCAAGAACGCGGACCACATCCGGCCGGAGGAATTGCCGCCCGAGACGCACACCGATCTGCCGCCCATAACCGTGGTCGCGGCCATGCGGAAGTACACGGGTTAGGAGACCTCGAATGAGCGTGACGAGAACGAATCTGGACGTCGGCGACCTCGTTTACTATCCCGGCTGCACGCTCAAGAACACGGCCAGGCCGCTGGAGAGCGCGTTTCTCGCCGTCTGTCGCGCGCTGGACGTGGAGATACCGGAACTCGAGCGCTGGAACTGCTGCGGCACCGTTTTCTCGCTCGCCGCGGACACACTCATCAACCACGTCGGCTCCGTACGCAATCTCATCCGCGCGAAGCAGATGGGCCGTCGCGGCGTCGTCGCGCCGTGCTCGGTCTGCTACAACACGCTCATGCAGGTCGTGCTTTTCCTCCGCGACAATCCGGATCTGAAACGCCGTATAGATCTGTTTCTCGACGACGAGCCGGTCCAGTTCGACTTCGACGTGGACGTGCTGGACCTCGTCCGGTTCCTGCGCGACGTCGTCGGCTTCGAGAGGATCAAGGAGGCGCAGACCCGTCCGCTCGACGGACTGAGAGTCGCCATGTATTACGGTTGTCTGCACTCGCGGCCGCGCGAGGCCGGCACCGTCGCCCTCGAACGGCCGGTGGACGTGGAGAACCTTCTCGGCGTTCTCGGCGCGGACGTCGTCCGCTTCGCGCGCAGCACCGACTGTTGCGGCTCTTATCTTCGCGTGAAGGACCCGGCCGCGACCGCCGGACGCGTCGGCCTGCTTCTGTCGTCGGCCGCGGCGGCCGGCGCGACCGTGCTCGTCACCATCTGTCCCCTCTGCCATCACAATCTCGACAGCGGCCAGGTCGAGGCCCGCGGCATGGGCGGCGGTCCGCCGGAGATGCCCGTTCTCTATCTGCCGCAGTTGCTCGCGCTCGCGCTCGGCGAGGCTCCGGAGACGTGCATGTTCGAGCGTCACGCCGT
Source organism: uncultured Planctomycetota bacterium (assembly GCA_964412125.1). GTDB lineage: Bacteria > Planctomycetota > SKW154 > SKW154 > SKW154 > CAYPNR01. The sequence continues at coordinate 43,637 of CAYPNR010000002.1, forward strand.
GGACCCGGTACCGGCGCTCGCGGCCCTGGTCGGCTGAGGCGCCGCGGCGGACGGGACGTCGGATACGGTAAACCCGGTAAGGCTCATGTCGGTCTTTCGCTCTCTTTCACGGCCGCACCACGGCGTCCTGCAGGCGTTCGCGCGCGCGGACGCGACTCAACTCCCTCACGGCGTCCCGGTAGTCGGAGAACTCGCCTATCCAGACCTGATGGACGGTCCGCTCCGGCGTGCGCCAGGTGTGTATGCGCGCGTCCAGGCCCTGTGAGCGGAGCGCCTCCGCCATTTTTTCCGCGGCGGACTTCTTACTGAAGGCGGCGGCCTGAATGACGTAGCGCCGCATCTCGCAGAACAGAAGTCCGGCGCGCGCGGCTTCGGTCACCTCCGCCGTCGGCGCGGTCCGCAGCAGACGCCCGCAGACCGCGCGGGCGCTGTCCCATCGACCGGAACGCATCAACGACCTGCTCAGCCGGAGCATCACCCGCGTCCGCGGCAGCGCTCCGGCGTGTCCGCCCAGCAGCATCTGGTACCTTGCGGCGGCGTCCTTCCAGTCGGCGTACCAGTAAGCGCAGTCCGCCGCCCACAGCAGCGCGTCCAGTCGCTGCGGATCGGCTTCGGACATCGCGGCGGCGGCCGCGTCCAGCGCCTCGCGCGCCTCCTTGTAGTGCCCCAGCGCCGCGAGCGCGCGACCGTGCCAGTAAGCGGCGCGCGCGCCGCCGCTCTCCCGCGCCGCGCGAAACGTCCGCTCAGCCTTCTCGTACTCGCCGCGCAGCATCTCCGCCTGCCCCTCTTTGAGGTTCGCCGGCGTCACTGTTCCGCCCGTGCCGTTCGTGCGCCTCTCTATCGGCGGACAGCCCGCGCAGAGGACGGCGATCAGCGCCGCGGTCGCGGTGAGGCGTCGCACCTCAAGAGTCCTCCATGGCGAGGAGCGCCGCGCCTATCGCGCCGTTCTTCTCGGCGTGCTCCAGTATGTGGGCCGGCCGGCCCAACTCCTCCGAGAACATCGGCACCAGCACCGGGTTGTGCGCCACCACGCCGCCGCCCAGCCAGACGTCTCCCTCCAAGGGGTCCATCTCGACGATGCGCTTGATGACCGAGCGGAACGCGCCTTTGACCAGGTGCGCCAGGGCGACGCCGCGACGTATGTGCGCCAGTATCTCGGTGGCGGTGAAGACCGTGCAGAACGAGCCGAGAGAGACTTCGCCGTCGGAGCCCTCGGCGATGTGGTTCATGCGCTCCAGCGGCACGTCGACGCGAAGGGCGATCTCTTCGAGGAAGGCGCCGGTGCCGGCGGCGCACTTGCGGTTCATCTTGAAGGTGATCAGGCGGCCGTCGGCGCCTATCCTCAAGACCTTGTTGTCCTGACCTCCTATGTCCACGACCGTCATCGCGGTCCGGACCTGATGAAAGGCACCTCTGGCGTGACAGGCCAGTTCGGTGCGTGTGCGGTCCGCGAACGGAACGTTGTGGCGACCGTATCCGCAGGCGACCGTGGAGGAAACGGCCTTTCTCTCCAGGCCCGCCGCCTCCAGCGCGCGCGCGAGGGCGCCCTCCGCGGCCTTTTCGAAGTCCACGCCGCTTTTGAGCACCGCGCCGGCCAGAAGCGAGCCGCGCTCGTCCAGCAGCGCCGCTTTGGTCTGCGACGCCCCCACGTCGATTCCGCAGAAAACCTTCATGACGCGCCTCCCTGGTGGGTGTCCACGAAGTCACATTTTCCACATCCGGAGGCCCGCTGCAAACGCTCCGCCCGAAAACGCCGCTCTCGAATTTTTTGCGCGGCGCCTCAACCCTTGAGCACGGCGAGCGGCACGAGGCGGCAGACCACCCGCGCGAGACCGGCGCCCGCGACGACTCGTATCACTTCGTCTATGTCCTTGTATGCGGCGGGCGCCTCCTCCTTGACGGCGCGACGGTTCTCGCAGACGAGTACGATTCCGCGCATGGACTCGTCGAACTGCTCGTCGGAGATGAGCGCGGGCCGTCCTTTTCTTCCGCCGGACTTGCGACGGCGCCCGCGCGCCGCGCTTCGGCTCATCGTCCGGCCCGCGCCGTGGTTCACCGAGTGCAGCGTCTCGGCGGACGCCTCGGTGCCGACCAGAACGTAACTGGCCGTGCCCATGGAGCCGGGGATGAGCACGGGCTGGCCGACGTCGGCCCATTCGGTGCCCTTCATGCGGCCGGCCGGATACGCGCGTGTCGCGCCTTTGCGATGCACCCACAACTTCCGGCCGAAGTGCGTCTCGCGCTTGGCGATGTTGTGCGGCACGTCGTAGAGAACGGGAAGGGGCATCTTTCCGAACTCGCGACGGACGCTTCTGCGGACGAAAGCGGTCATTATCTGGCGGTTGACGAAGGCGAAGTTGGCCGCGGCGTGCATGGCGGCGATGTATCGGCGTCCCTCTTCCGACTCGGCGTCGAGAAAGCAGAGATACCTGTTCGGACTGCGTCCGGCGTTGCGCTCCGCGGCCAGTCTCATGTAGTCTCCGCCGACCTGGTGGCCGAAGCCGCGACTGCCGGAGTGTATCATTATGGTGATTCGGCCCTCGACCAGACCGAAACGGTCCGCCGTGCGCCTGTCGTGGACGCGCTCGACGCGCTGGATCTCGACGAAGTGGTTGCCGCCGCCGAGCGTGCCGAGTTGGGAGCGGCCGCGCTCCATCGCTCTGCCGGAGACGCAACGCGTGTCGCCGGGCATCGAGCCTTCGTCTTCGCAGCGGCGCATGTCGGCCTCTTCTTCGCGACGGTCGCGTGACTCGTCGAGACGCCTGTCGCCGGTTTTGGTGTCGAGATACGCGCGGACGCCGCCTTCGAGGATCGCGGCGAACTTTCCGCGGGGCAGACTCACGTTGCGCTTGCCTTCGCCGAGCGGAATGTCGCGGCGGAGCGAGTGCGCCAGTCGCTCGAGACGCCCCCTCACCTCGTCGTGGACGAGAGGCGTGAGAATCAGCCGCATGCCGCAGTTTATGTCGTATCCGACGGCGGCGGGCACGACGGTCTCCTCCAGTCCGACGACCGCGCCGATCGGCACGCCGTAGCCCTGATGAATGTCGGGCATGCCGAGAACGTGCAGCGCCGAAGGAATGCGCGCGGCGTCGCTCAGTTGCTCGAGCGCGGACTCCTCCGCCGGCAGGGCGTCGGAGGTGAAGAATTCGGCGTCGACGAGCATCCCGTCGTGTGCGGGTATCCTGCGCCTGTATTCGTCTATCTTCTCCACTCGCATGTTCGGCTCCCGATCAGGGCCCCTGCGCCGCGCGATTATACCGCCGCCCGGCGGACCTCCGCAACCGACGCGTCCCGGAGCGGGCGCTCAACGTGAGATGCCGCGCTCGAAAGGCGAGAAGAGACGGATGTGCTCCTCCTGCGCGAAGCGATCGGTCATGCCGGCGATGTAGTCGGCGGCGGCCCGTCCGAGTCCGACTTCGTCGGCCCAGCGGCGGAACTCCGGCGGCAACTGCAGCGGCTCGCTCGTGTAGGCGTCGAACAGGTCGCGTACGAACCGCTCGGCTTTGCGGGCCATGCGCACGACGTGATGATGCTGATAGACGCGCCGGTGCAGGAATCGTTCGAGTTCGGCCTTCATCTCGGCGACCTCCTGTGAGTGGCCCACCAGACGCGTTTCGCAGTCGCGGACGTCGTCGACGCCGGCGACGCCGACCTCTTCCAGGCGCCTGTCGGTGGCGCGGACGAGATCGGAGATGAGGAGGTTTATGAGATGGCGTATTCCCTGGTGTTGCATCGTCCGCTCTTCCATTTTTCCGTAGGCGCGTTTCAGAATGGCCTCCACCTCGCGCCAGAGCGCGGTCTCCAGCAGGTCCGCGTGCGTTATGAGTCCGGCCTTGAGACTGTCGTCGATGTCGTGATTGTCGTAAGCGATGGAGTCGGCCGCGTCCACGACCTGCGCTTCGAGAAAGACGCGGCGTCGCGGCTCGAACTGCTCGATGTCCGGATAGCGCGTGCCCGGATCGTAACGGCTGCAGTGCTTGGCTATCGCCTCGCGGACCTCGTGGGTGAGATTGAGACCGGGAAAGTTCGGATAGCGACGCTCGAGCATGTCGACCACGCGCAGGCCCTGCCAGTTGTGGTCGAAGCCGCCTTCGTCGGCGAGGAGACGGTCGAGCGCGCGCTCGCCGGAGTGGCCGAAAGGCGTGTGCCCGATGTCGTGCGCGAGCGCTATCGTGGAGGCCAGGTCCTCGTTCAAAGCGAGGTCTCTCGCCACGGCGCGGGATATCTGCGCGACTTCTATGGTGTGGGTGAGACGCGTGCGATAGTAGTCGCCTTCGTGGTTGACGAACACCTGCGTCTTGTATTCGAGACGGCGAAAGGCGGTCGAGTGGATTATCCGGTCGCGATCACGTTGCCAGCAGGTTCTGAACTCGTCCTCGGGCTCTTTGTGTCGGCGGCCGCGGGAGAGTCTCGATCGCATGGCGTAAGGGGCGAGGTCGCGTTCCTCGCGGCGCTCGAGATCGCCGCGTTTGACCAGCATGGCTCATTTCCTTATCAGAGAAAGCGGATCTCTGGCGTGACGGCCCTCGTATATCCTGAAGTGGAGTCGCTCCGCGCCGTCGTACGGACAGCGACCGCTCCTTCCTATCACCGTTCCTTTACGCACGCGCCGGCCGGCCCGCACTCCGATCTCCGACATGTATCCGTAGACGGTCCGCCACCGTCCGTGCCGGATGACGACCAGGCCGCCGTAGCCGGGAAACTTCCTGGAGACCTGCACCACGGTGCCGGTGCGCGAGGCGACGACCGGGGTGCCCGCGGGAACGGCGTATTCCACGCCCCAGCACGTGGCCCGAAGGCGGAGCGAGCCGAAGCGACTGGCCACACGACCGTTCACCGGCGGACCGAACGTCTCGCCCTCCACCACTTCCGGAACCGGTCGCTCCGGCACCAGAAGGATCTGTCCGGTCGCGAGACTGTCGTTCTTCAAGTCGTTCAGGCGTTTCAGGTCCGCGACGGTGGTGCCGAAGCGCTTCGCCACGGAGAACAGGGTGTCGCCGCGCTCGACTTTGTAGCGCCACGTCCCGGGAGTGCCCGGCCGCCTCGCGTGCTCCGTCCCTTCGGATGGCTTCGCCGGCCGCACCGGCTCTCCGATCGGTCGAACGGGCGGCTCCCGCGCCGGCGCGACGCCGACAGGCGGCTCCGGCTGAACGCAGCCCGTCGCGCCCGCGAAAGACGCGAGAAGGACTCCGAGGACGCGGATCCACCTCGCCGTGGCGGAGGAGCGTCGCAGGCTCGCCGGCACGTTTCGTGTCCTCACACAGATGGGACGCGTCTCGCCGCAAAAGCGGGTGAAGGGATTCGAACCCTCGACTCCCGGCTTGGGAAGCCGGTGCTCTGCCACTGAGCTACACCCGCGGACGACCTGTATCTTGATAGCACGACGGGCGATTCGTGTCAAACGAAATCGATGCGGCGCGTCGCATTTGCATTTGACAACGCGACGGCTGTGTGTTAGCATCTGCGGCTTGAGACGAGCGACGGAGGCGTCTGATGAGAAAGAAAATCCATCCCGGCTACGTCGAGTGCACCGTGACCTGCGGCTGCGGGAACACGTGGAAGACCCGCTCCACCAGGGCGAAGATCAACATCGAGGTCTGCTCGGCCTGCCATCCGTTCTTCACGGGCCAGCACAAGTTCGTGGACACCGCCGGTCGTGTCGAGCGTTTCCAGAAGAAGTACGGCTGGGACGAGGGCAAGGTACGCGATCGCCTCAAGAAGCGCGGCACCTGAGACGCGTCCCGGCGGAGGCGGACGGGCGGCGGCGAAGAGGCTCGAGCGCGTTCGCTCCCGAAGAACGAGGTTTCGCGTACGTCGACGACGTCTGAGATCGATTTCGACGATACTCCTGTCGGATCGCGGTAATGTTCGAGAACATGGAGGAAGCGAAGCGGCGCTACGAACGGCTGCAGCGCGAACTTTCCGATCCGCAGGTCCTCGCGAACCCCGCCCTGTACGAGCGGAAGGCGCGCGAGGCGGGACGTCTGGGCAAGACGGTCGCGGTCTACGAAGAGTACGTGAAGGCGCGGCACCGACTGGAGGAGGCCGAAGCCGTGCTCGACGACGGAACGGCCGACGACGAACTGCGCTCGCTGGCTCAGGAGGAGAAAGACGAAGCGGAAGAGGAGATGCGACGCCTTCTTTCCGAGTTGGCCGACCTTCTGGCCGGCGACGAGTCGGACGGCCGGCGTCGCGTGATAATGGAGATACGATCGGGCACCGGCGGCGAAGAAGCGAGCCTTTTCGCGGCGGACCTGTTCAGGATGTATGTGAAGTTTTTCCAGCGACGCAACTGGCGATGGGAGACGCTGCACGAGTCACCGACGGACCTCGGCGGCTTCAGGGAGGTGATACTGGCGGTCAGCGGCAAAGGCGCTTACTCGGTCCTCAAGCACGAGGCCGGAACGCATCGCGTGCAGCGGGTGCCGGTCACCGAGACGGGCGGTCGCATTCACACCAGCGCGGCCACGGTGGCGGTGCTTCCCGAGCCCGAGGAGGTGGAGTTCACGATTCCGGAGGACGATCTTCGGATAGATCGCATAAAGGGCGGCGGTCCGGGCGGCCAGTCCATCAACAAGACCGCCTCCGCGGTACGCGTGACGCACCTGCCGAGCGGCATGAGCGTCTACTGTCAGGACGAGCGAAGCCAGCGCAGGAATCTCGAAAAGGCCATGCGCATTCTTCGAAGCAGGCTTTACGAGCAGAAGCGACGCGAGAGCGAGGCGCGACGCGAAGCGACGCGGCGGCGGATGATCGGCACGGGCGACCGTTCCGAGAAGATACGCACCTACAACTTTCCGCAGAACCGCGTCACGGACCATCGCATCGGATTGAGCGTTCACACGTTGCCGGAGTTCCTCGAAGGCCACATCGAGCCGATAGTGGACGCGTTGATGGAAGAGGAGCGACGCCGGCGACTCGCCGAAGCGGGGCTGGGCGATGCGCGCGGCGGCGGATGAGCGGAGCGTCGTCGCGCTGCTTCGTGAGGGCGCGCGTCTCCTTCGCACGGCGGCGGTGGAGTCTCCGCGTCTGGAGGCCGAGGTTCTTCTACGCACCGCGCTCGGCCTGCCGGAGCGCTCGCATCTGTATCTGGCTCCCGGGGAACCCGTGGCGCGGGACGCGGAGCGACGCTATTTCGAGATGCTCCGCCGTCGCGTCTCCGGCGAGCCGCTCGCCTACGTCGTCGGCGAAAAGGAGTTTTTCTCGCTGTCGTTTCTGGTCGGCGACGCCGTTCTCATACCCCGTCCGGCGACCGAGCACGTGGTGGAGGCGGCCGTCGAGTGGTGCCGCCGCCGTCGCTGGAGCGGGCCGGCGACGGCGCTGGATGTCGGCACCGGCAGCGGCTGCGTGGCCGTGGCGCTGGCGGCCGGCGAGCCGCGGCTTCGCGTGACCGCCGTCGACGTGAGCGGCGAAGCGCTGCGCGTGGCGAAGGAGAACGTCAGGCGCCATCGTCTCGCGAGTCGTGTTCGGCTCATCCGTTGCGATCTCGTCTCCGCCGTCGATCCCCGTCGGCGGTTCGATTTGATCGTCTCCAATCCGCCGTATGTGACCTCCGCGGAGTATGAGCGGCTTCCGTCGGAGGTGCGTCGCGAGCCGAGAGCGGCGCTTCTGGCGGGCGATGACGGGCTCCTCTTCTACAGGCGTATCTTCCGCGAAGCGCTGCCGCTTCTGGCGCCGGACGGGCTTCTCGTGCTGGAGTTGAATCCGAACACCGCGGAAGCGGTCTCCGCCGCGGCGCGGAAGGCCGGTCTCGCCTGCGAGATCAGAAAGGACTACTCCGGGGCCGATCGCGTCCTGCTCGCCCGCCGCGGCGTCGCGGAACGGTAATCGGTTGTCGCGACCCGCCGGTGATGGTAGAATTGGCGTCTGCGGGAGACGTATAGGAAAAGTGAGGCCATGGCGAGGGTCGTGGAATGCCGGACGCGGATACGGTATGCGGACACCGACCAGATGGGGGTCGTGCACCACGCGAAGTATCTGGAGTACTTCGAGATCGGCCGCACCGAGTACATGCGGCGCAGGGGACTGTCCTACGCGGAGGTGGAGCGACGCGGCATCTTCCTCGCCTTGGTGGAAGGCCACATAAGATGGCGTCGCGCGGGACGCTACGACGGAGAGATAAGCATACGCACGTGGATGGAGGAGTTGAGCGGCGCGAGGGTGAAGTTCCGCTACGAGGTGCTCGACGAGCGCGGAGACACACTGGCCGACGGATGGACGGTGCTCGGCAGCGTGAACGGCGACGGACGCGCCGTGAGAATACCGGCCTGGCTGAGAGAATCACTTGAGGAGGACGCATAAATGAGACGACTGTTTTTCATCGCGGCTCTGGCGACGGCGACGCTCGTCTTCGCCGGAACGAGTCTGCGCAAGTGGGAGGAGGCGCGCAGACAGTTCGACAAGACCTTCAAGGACCGCAAGGCCACGGCCTCGGACAAGCGCAAAGCGGTCAAGATGCTGGCCGAACTCGACGACTTCCGCGCCGTTCGACACCTGTTGCGGGAGGCGATGGACGACGACGAGTTTTCGGTGCGTCGCGCGGCTTTCAGGGGCATCGCCGACAGGACCACAGACGTCCGCGCGATGGGCGAGGTGGTGAAGGCGGCCAAGGGGGAGCGCTCGCCGGAGAAGCGTTACGTACTGGCGCGACTGGCGGCGGGCTTCGCCGGCAAATGTCCGTCGGTCAAGCGCCTGCTTCTCGGCTGGGTGAAGGACCGCGACTGGCGTTTCCGCGCGCTCTGCGCACGGTATCTCGGACGCTACAAGGAGCCGGACGCGGTCTCCAAACTCGAGTGGCTGGTCAGAAAGGACGCCAACCGTCGCGTCCGCTTTCTCGCGGCCCGGTCCCTCCTCGCCTGCGGGCGCGACGAGAAAACGCTTCCCGAAGACCTGCGGAAGGAGGAGGACGACTCTTTCCTGTTCATGCCCGCCTTTCTGCAGACCGACTCGCTGGCGATACTGATAGACGCCTCCAACGACATGGACGTGGAGATGGCGCTGCCCAAAAGCGACATCATCGAGAGGCTGCGTGAGATGCGCAAGGAGTCCGAGGAGGCGCCGAAGCGCAGGCCTCGTCGTCCGCCCAGGAAAGGGCCGCAGAAGCCGCCCACCAAGGAGGAGAAGGAGGCCCGCTACAGAAGCAACTTCGTCGTCAGCCGCATCGAGTACGCCAAGAAGAAGGCGCTGGCGCTCATCAAGAGTCTGCCGCAGGGGGTGACCGTACGCGTCTACATGGTCTCGGCGGGACTCAGGATGAGCGAAGCGGTGAAGTTGGGCGACGAACGTCAGATGCAGAAATTCGAGACGTGGCTGAGGAAGCAGGACACCAAACCGGGTCGCGACTGGCTTCTGGCGATGAAGAAGGTCTTCGCCGACGAGACGGTGGATACGGTTCTGGTGATAGGCTGCGGCGCTCCGCATATAAGCGAGATAGACGATCCCGGCGAGTTCATCAGTTGGCTGGAGGAGAAGAACTTCTCCCGCGGGGTGCGCATATTCACGTCTGTTCTGCTGGCCGACTACGCCGCGGCCGGACTTTCCAGGCCGCAGGAGATCGTCCGCGCGCAGCGTGTGAACGCCATATCCGACTTTTTCGCGCGCTTCGCGAAGGTCGGCGGCGGCACCAGGGGCATGCTCGACCACGTCGGAAAGGTTCCGATACCGAAGGTCTCCGTGGAGCCGGAGAAGAAGCCGTCCGACGAAGAAAAGCCCAAGGAAAAGCCCGAAGAGAAGCCTGGGAAGAACTCCGACGCCGGGAAGCCGGAGAAGGAGTCCTCCGGCGAGTGACGGCGTCTCGTTCGGAGCGGGCGTTCGGAGCGGGACGTCGGATTACGCCTCGTCCGCCGGCATGGGTCGTATCTCCACGGGCACTTTCGCCTGCGAGAGGAGTTCCCGCGCGAAGTCGTCCGGATACTCCTCCGCGGCGACTATTCGGAGCACGCCCGCGTTTATGAGCATCTTGGCGCAGAGCGAGCACGGCGTGGTGGTGCAGTAGAGCGTGGCCCCCTTGACGGAGATTCCGTGGATGGCGGCCTGTATCAAGGCGTTCTGCTCCGCGTGCAGGCCGCGACACAGTTCGTGACGCTCGCCCGGCGGAACGCCCAGCCGGTCGCGCAGGCAGCCGATCTCGATGCAATGAGGCAGGCCGGCCGGCGGACCGTTATAGCCGGTGGTGAGGATTCTCAAGTCGCGCACCAGCACTGCGCCGACCGCTCGCCGTATGCAGGTCGAGCGTGTCGACACCTCACGAGCGATCCTGAGGAAGTATTCGTCCCACGGAGGTCGTTTTTTCATGACGCGCACTCCTCGGCCTTCCGCTCCGCGGCGCAGTCGGCGCAGTTGAAGCAGAAAGATGGATCGAAGACCGCTCTGTCGTTCGAGAGATGCACGGCGCCCGCCGGACAGGCCGCGACGCAGCGGCCGCACGCGTGACACGTCCGCGGCAGGGGCCGCCTGCGGAGGATTCTCAGCAGCGCGAGCGCTTCGAGTATCGCGGCCAGGGGACACAGGAAGCGACAGTAGAAGCGGAAGACGAACGCGCAGATCGCGAGGATCGCGACCGCGCCGATCATCAACACGGGCGACGCGGCCGAAAAAGTCGCTCCGAACGGTTCGAGGCGGGAAAGGAGATCGACTTTCCACGCGAGCGCCGCCGCCAGGAGCAGCACGCCCAGGACTCCGTATTTGACGAACCGAAGCCGTCGCGCGAAAGAGACGCCGACGCGGATCTTCTTCGGATTGAGCGTCCAGAGCAGTTCGCTGAGCGCGCCGAAAGGACACACGTAGCCGCAGTAGAGACGTCCGAACAGGACGCTCGTCACGACCGCGCCCGCGACGAGGAGCAGGAACGACGGCTCGCGCACGAGGCGGCCGCTCCAGAAGGCGGCGCTCGTGACCGCGTCGATCGCGTTGCCCGCCGACAGCATGAGTCCGCCGAAGGTGAATCCCAGCACGGCCGTGGACGCCGCCAGCAGCAGCGGACGCGCGCCCGCCGCCCGCAGCAGCCACGCGACCGCCGCGGCGATGAAGAACGCGACGACGACGGCCGATCGCAGAAGAGCGCTTCCGGCGTCGCCCGCGCGGGCGG
>CAYPNR010000002.1:54822-68019 GCA_964412125.1 uncultured Planctomycetota bacterium
GCGCGGGCGGGCGCCCGCGCGAGCGGCGCTTTCCGCAGAGCGGCGCTCACCTCGACGAGGGCCGCTTTGATGCCGCGATTGACGGCGCCGGTGGTGTATGTCGCGCCTGATATTCCGTCCACGTCCCCGCCCGCCTCGAACGCGTCCGCGGCTCCTTTGCCGATGAACTGACGCGCGAACTCCGGCTCGAACATCGCTCCGGCGTAGGACGGAGTCTCGTCGTTCGGCGGAAATCGCACGGCCGTTATCCGCAGAGAGGAAAGAGAGAGCAGCACCGCGGCCGGAACCGGTCCGCCGTAGCCGCGACACGCCTCGGGAGCGACCTCGTCGGTGAAGAAGGCCGCGTGCGTCGACTCGCCGGTGGAGTCGTAACAGATCCAGAAACGTCCGCCCGAGGCGGTTCTGCGTTCCTCAAGACGCGCTATACGGCGGTCCATTTCCCTGAAGACGCTCTCGCGCGGCCGCTGCTGACAGACGGCGGGCGCGGCGGCGCAGAGCACCAGCAGGAGAAGCCCGACGCGCATGGAGACACCTCACTTCGGTTGCGGAGCAGGCTTTTTCGGCGCCGGTTTCGGTGACTTCCCCGCCGGTTTCGCCGGTTTCGGCGCCGGTTTCGGCGGTTTCGGCGCCGGTTTCGGCTTCTCGGGACGCTTCTCCGGCGGCTCCTCCGCCTTCTTCGCGTTGAACCGCCTCCGGCGCTCCGCCGACAGCCTCAGTGTCTCGACCGTCTTCTCGACGTCGCTCGTCTCGCGTGTGAATCGGAGTCCGCCGGCCGCCCGGGCCGCGGCGCGATAGTGCTTGAGCGCTTCTTCGTAGTACCAGAGAGCCTCGGCTTCGGCGGCCTCCAGCAGTCGTTTCGTGCCTATCGCTTCGGCGGCCACCGCGAGGTCGTACATCGCGCGGGGGTTGTTCGGCAACTTCTTCGCGCAGTAGCGAAGCGTCTCGTAGCCCCGCAGCAGTTCTCCGACCAGAACGGCGTCGACGCCCCTGCAGACCGCGGGGTGCTCGTCCTCCAGCAACTGGCGCTCGTTGAAGTGCAGCACGGGCACCACCAGCGAACTGACCTTTCTCACGGCGCCGGAGATCAGCGGCCTGACGACCGCTTCCGCCTGTCCTATGTCCATCGTCTTCTCGCGGGTGACTATCTCGTGGGTCAGGTCGATGCGGAGCGGCGATCTCGTCGCCTTGCCGTCGGCGCCGGAGTGGAACGCGACGGCGAGACTGACGCTTCCGCTGATGGTGAGCGCAGGTCCCGGATAGCGCCACTCTTCCCCCGGCCGCCATGTGCGCCATACGTCTATCTCCAGAACGCGCAACACCAGCAGGCCGTCCACCTTCAGTCGCGCGGCCAGCGCCTTAGCCTTGCCGCTCGGCATGGGCACCGCTTCACGCTCGCCCACCTCCGACAGAATCACCTTGTCGTAGAGACGGGACCGCTCGAGTTGCCTGATCACGCCTCGCGCTATCGTGCGCGCGTATTCCGGATGCGTCTCCGCGTATCCCGTCACGGGACAGACCGCTATCCCGTCGGTCCGCCTTACGTCTTCCTCCCACACCGGCGGCGTAAGTGAGCCGGTTCTTATCCGCGGGGATCCGCAGCCGGTCGCCACGGCCACCAGAACCAACAGCGGATACTTCCACATGCTCCGTCCTCCACGGCGGCGGAAGACCATTGAAGCGCCGTCCGGGCCGGCTGTCAACGACGCGTTGCGAAAACGGTTTCGGGACCGGACTCACGGCAGCGAGGCCGCGACCGCTTCGGCCACCATTCGAACCGCTTTGTTGACCGTCCTGCGACAGGCGCCTTCGACCATCACCCGCGCCAGGGGCTCGGTGCCGGAGTAGCGCAGCAGTACGCGTCCCTCCCCTTCCAGCATCTCTTCGGCGCGACGCAGCGCGTCCTGAACATCCGGCAGTTCCTCGAACGGCGTCCGTCGTCCCACCCTGACGTTCATCAGCACCTGCGGGTAGCGCTCCATGCACTCCGCGAGTTCGGCCAGGCGCTTTCTTTCGCCGTGCATCGCCTCCAGCAGGGAAAGCGCGCCCCAGATTCCGTCGCCGGTGTGAACCCTGTCGAGCATTATGATGTGGCCGGACTGCTCGCCGCCGATGACCGCGCCGGTTTCCAGCATCTCTTCCAGAACGTGACGGTCGCCCACCTTCGTGCGGACCATCTCGATACGCGCCTCGGCGAGACTGCGCTCCAGACCGATGTTGGACATGACGGTTGCGACGACGGTGTTGGCGCGCAGCCTGTGTTTGCGTTTCATGTATCTGGCGCAGATGGCCATCAAGAAGTCGCCGTCCAGCACGGCGCCGGTCTCGTCCACCGGTATCACGCGGTCGCCGTCGCCGTCGAACGAGAAGCCGACGTCGGCGCCGAGACGGCGGACCTCGCGGGCGGTCTTGTGGGGAAACAGCGCGCCGCCGCGGTTGATGTTGGTCCCGTCGGGGTCCGCATGAAGCGTGTGCACGTCGGCGCCGAGGCGGCTGAACACCTCCGGCGCCACGTGCGTGACGGCGCCGTTGGCGCAGTCGATGACGACGCGACGCCCCTGCAGATGAAAGCGACGCAGCGCCCACGACACCACCGACGAAATGTAGTGCTCCAGAGCGTCGGGTCGATGCTGATAGTGGCCGATGGACGCCGCCTCGGGCGGACCGTCCGCCACCAGCGCTTCGACGGCCTCCTCCAGAACGCGGGTGATTTTGAAGCCGCCGCGGTCGAAAAACTTTATGCCGTTGTACTCGTTGGGATTGTGACTGGCGGATATGAACACGCCGCAGTCGCATCGGAAGTGGCGCACCAGAAACGAGCAGACCGGCGCGGGCGCCACCCCGGAGTCGATCAGGTCGCAGCCGGAGGCGAGAAGACTGGAGATCATGGCGCCGCGGATCATGTGGCCCGATGCGCGGGTGTCCTGCGCCAGCAGCACCCGCGGCCGACGGCGGCGCCAGACGCGGCCGGAACGCGAAAAAAGTTCAGGGCGTCCCGACAGCAGATGTCCCACCGCCCTGCCTATCCGCAGTATGTTCTCCGGCGTCAGTTTGCCTCGACCCGCCAGGTCGCGTATGCCGTCGGTCCCGAACAGCCGGTTCATGGCTTCTTCTCCTTTTCGTCGGCCGGCTTTATCAGCACCTCGAGTGCGGGTTCGTCGGCGAGCCGCAACTCCGGAAAGTCGGGGGCCAGCAGCATCAGAGGCACCCTGTAAGGCACGTCCCGGGCGCCCGGCTCCCGTAGTTTGTGGATCGCCGGGTCTATCTCCACGTACACGCAGGTGCTCCTGCTCTTCCTCAACAGCGACGGATCCGAAAGGACGCCTTGAGGGCCTTTGAGTTTCACCTTCACCATGTTGCCGGCGGTTATGCCGTTTTTCACCACCACCGTGTGGGGATAGTCCGGCGGAACCTGTATCCGCAGCGGCAGATCCACCGCGGCGGTTATGTCGCTTTCCCCGGGCCAGACCGAGACCACCACGCGGCTGCCGCACTCCACACGCGCGCCGCCGACCGTCCTGGAGACGCCCGCGTCCACGCTGAAATGCAGCCGCCTGTTGCGCAGCGATATCGGCTCGGTCTTGATGGTCTCGGCCTGCTCGAGAACCTTACGCGGGCCGCGGACCGTCACGTACATCGGACGCACCTCCGGCGGCGTCGCGTGTTTGTATCCCTCCGGCAGACTGTCCACGAAGTCCGGAATCACGCGCAGCCGCTTGGTCATCAGGCGCAGCACACGAACCTCGACGTACGACGGCTCGAATTTTATCACATGCACGTCGGAGGGAAGACCGAAGTCCTCCAGCGACAGATCTATCCTGTATGGAACGTTTATGGCCGGCTGCTCGATGCTTCTCACGCCGTTTATGGGCACGCCCCGCGAGAAGAGACTCTCGCCTATCCGCCGCGGACAGCGGAACTCGCCGCGCACGCGCACCTTCGACGGCTCTATCCAGACGTCTTCCATGGGCTTGCCGTTCTCGGTCGCCACGATCTTCAGTTCGATGTCGTCTCTGACGTATCTTTCGGTGACTTCGAAGAAGACAATCACCCAGATGACCACCGCCAGAAAAAGCGCCGTCAGTTTCGTTCGATAGTCGTCCACGAAAATCACGCGCAGAACCTTCAGCATCTCGTGCGTCCCCCGCAGTTCACCATCCGCGCGCGTCCTCCACCTTCTCGGCGTACAACTGCCGCAGTTGCTTCTCGAGCGTCGGTTTGTCCATGTCGCGCGTCAGTTCTCCGCCCAGCGCCAGGGAAACGATTCCGGTCTCCTCCGAGACGACCACGGCGACCGCGTCGGTCTCTTCGGTTATGCCGACCGCCGCCCTGTGACGCGTGCCGAGACCGAGTTTGGGATTGTCGGACAACGGCAGAAGACTGCCGGCCGACGCGATTCTGTCGTTGATGATGATCGCCGCGCCGTCGTGCAGAGGGGAGCCGGGATAGAATATCGACTCGAGAAGTTCCGCGGTCACTTCGGCGTCGAGCGGAATGCCGCCTTCGACGTAGGAGGCGAGCGAAACGTCGCGCTGGAGAACCATCAGAGCGCCGACGCGGTTCCTGGACAGACGCACCACCGCTTTTATCGTCTCGTCCATGACCGTGCGTCCGGAGCGGAAGAGACGACCGAATATCGGCGTCTGCGACAGTCTGACCAGACCCCTCCGCAACTCCGGCTGGAAGACGATGATCAGGCCGAACGCGACCACCTCCAGGAAACGCGCCAGGATGAAATTGATGTGTTCGAGATCGAACTGCTGCGAGAGGAAATAGAGAGCGAGGAAGAGCAGGATGAGGATGAGCGCCATGCCGCGGAACATGCCCGCGCCGCGCGAGCCGCGCAGGAAACGCAACGCGGCGTAGATGATGGCGAAAAGTATCGCGATCTCGACGAACGGCTTAACCAGCCACATCGAAACGCTCCGACCAAACGGCCGCCGCCACGGTCATCGCCTCGCGTACCTCCTGCGGATCGTGAACGCGCAGGACGGACGCGCCGTTGCGCGCCGCGACCACACACGCGCCTATGGTTCCGGACAGACGCGCCTCCGGCGGAGCGCCGCCCAGCGCGGCGCCTATGAACGATTTCCTGCTGACGCCCACCACCAGCGGCAGTCCGAGACTGCGTAACTGTTCGAGTCGGTTGAGCACCAGCAGGTTGTCCTCCCATCTTTTGCCGAATCCGATGCCGGGGTCCACCAGCAGTCTGTCCTCCGGAATGCCCAGGCCGCGCGCCATCTCCACCGAGCGCCTCAGATGCGAGCAGATCTCCGACATGATGTTGTCGTAGCGCGGGTTCTCCTGCATCGTGCCCGGCTCGCCTTTTATGTGCATCAGCACCACCGGTACGCCGTGGTGCGCCGCGACCTCCGCCAGGGCCGGCTCCCTTCTCAGTCCGTATATGTCGTTGATCATCTTCGCGCCCGCGCGTACCGCCGCGTCCGCCACCTCCGCTTTGTAGGTGTCGATCGAGATCGGCACCGGCACCTCCGCGCTCAGCCGCCGGATCACCTCCAGTACCCGTCGCTTCTCCTCGTCCGCCGCCAGCGCCTTCGCGCCGGGCCTGGTGGACTCGCCGCCGACGTCTATCACGTCCGCTCCCGCCTTCCATATTTTCACGCCGTGCGCCACCGCTCCGCGGACGCCGTCGTAACGGCCGCCGTCGTAGAAGGAGTCCGGCGTGACGTTGAGAACGCCCATTATCAGCGGCCTGTTCTTCACCTCCAGCGCGCCGCGGGGGTAGGTCAGACGAAACGTGCGTCTTCGGTAGCGCTGGAGCGTCAGAAGCACGCCGGAGACCGTCGCGTGAACCTTCTCCGAGATGTCCTTGCAGGCGGAGGCCGCGGCCCGGAACTGCTCCTCGGTTCCGAGAAGCACCATAGAGCCTTCGTCCACCCGTCGCGCCGCCAGCGCGTCCTCCACCGCGCCGGCGCCGCCCGCCGCCTCCATCTCCTCCTTCAGGGTCGTCGCCGTCGAGAAGTGGACGCGCTCCAGCGCGACGCACGCCTGACGGAACGGCCGACGAATTCTCTCCACTCGCCGGCGCGACAGGCCGAGAAGTCCCAGTTCCTTCTCGGGCCACGGCGGGTCACTGTGCATGACGCGTATGTTGTGACGAATCGCCGCTCTGTCCGCTTCCACCGACCTCTCCCTTCCTGCCCCTCGCCCGCGCCAGCGCTTCGATGCTCTTCTCCCTGAAGAGCGTCTCCACCTCTTCGGCGTCGAGTACCTCGAAACGCATCAGCGCCTCCGCGATGAGTTCGGTCTGCTCGCGATGCTCGGTTATTATCTCTTTCGCCTTCTCGTAGCACTCCGAAACGATGCGCTGAACCTCCTCGTCTATTATCCGCGCGGTCTCGTCCGAGAACTCCGTGCGGCCGACGAAGTCCGCTCCGAGGTAGACGTTGCGCTGCGTGATGCCGTAGCGCACCGGTCCGACGCGCTCGCTCATGCCCCACTCGCAGACCATCATCCGCGCCAGTTCGGTCGCGCGTTGTATGTCGGAGGAGGCGCCGCTGGTCATGTCGTCGAAGAACACCTCCTCCGCCGCGCGTCCGCCCAGCCCCAGCGTTATCTCCGCCAGCACTCTCTGGCGGTTGACGAGACGCACGTCCTTCTTCGGCATCAGCATCGTCATTCCGCCGGCCGGCCCGCGCGGAATTATCGTCACCTTGTGGAGTTTGTCCACCGCCGGCAGATGATAAGAGCATATGGCGTGTCCCGCTTCGTGATAGGCGGTCAGTTTCTTCTCCTCGTCCTCCATCATGCGGCTCTTCCGCTGCCGGCCCCAGCGCACCTTGTCGCGCGCGTCCTCCAGACACTCCATGTCGACCGAGTCCTTCTCGCGGGCCACCGCCGTCAGCGCCGCTTCGTTTATCAACGCCTCCAGTTCCGCGCCCGAAAACATCGGCGTCGTCTTCGCTATCACCTTCAGGTCAACGTCCTGCGCCATCCGTACCTTGCGCGCGTGCACCCTCAGTATCTCTTCGCGCGCCTTCATGTCCGGCATGTCCACCTGCACCACTTTGTCGAAACGGCCCGGCCGCAGCAGCGCGGGGTCCAGCATGTCCGGACGATTCGTCGCCGCCATCACGACTATCCCTTCGTCGGTGTCGAATCCGTCCATCTCCACCAGTATCGCGTTCAGCGTGGACTCGCGTTCGTCCTGGCCGCCGCCGGGGATGCCGACGCCGCGCTTCCTGCCGATGGCGTCGATCTCGTCGAGGAAGATGATCGCCGGCGCGTTCTTCTTCGCCTGCTGGAACAGGTCGCGTACGCGTGAGGCGCCCACGCCCACGAACATCTCGACGAAGTCGCTGCCCGATATCGACAGAAACGGCACTCCCGCCTCGCCGGCCACGGCTTTCGCCAGAAGCGTCTTTCCGGTTCCGGGCTGTCCGACCAGCAGCACGCCCCGCGGTATCCGCGCGCCCATCCGCCGGAACTTCGCCGGATGCTTCAGAAAGTCGATCGTCTCTTTGACTTCCTCCTTCGCCTCTTCCACTCCCGCGACGTCTTCGAAGGTCACCCGCGTCCTGTCGCGTGTGGCCAGTCGCGCCTTGGAGCGGCCGAACTGCAGGACGCCGCCTCCGGCTCCGCCGCCCCGGAACTGGCGGAAGAGCAGAAACCACAGAAACAGGATCAGAAGCAGCGGCACGCCGAAGGTCACAAGCATACTCGTCCAGAAGCCGCTGGGCTCCTCGAACTCCACCGTCGGCGGGTTCGGACCGCCGGTGAGCGCGTCCACCTTCTCCGGCTTCCAGTAGTCCGCCCTCGGCACCGTCACCTGATACTGCGTCCGCTTGCCGTCGCGCACCGTGTAGACCGTGGTGTGCTCGCCGATGACCACCTTCTCCACGCCGCCCATCCGCACCTTCTCGAACAGTTCTTTGACCGTCGCTTCCTTCTCTTCCGGTCCGAGCGCCTGCTGTCCTATCAGAAAGAGTCCGACCAGCATCGCGATGATGACCACGGGCGTCAGTATCGAGCGCGCGCGCGGCGGCTGCGGAGGTTGCTGCTGCGGCGGCCGCGGATCGTTACTCTTTCCCCGTTCGTCCAACGTTTCGGCCTCGACGAGATATCCCGACAAGTTTAGCAGCGACGGAGAGCCGCGTCAACACCAACGGACCCGGACGAACGCTGTCCGGGCGCCGAAGGAGCGACGCGGACTTCCGTAAGTCGCCGCGACGGACGAGACTACAGGCTCCACTCGGCCGGCGGCGTCGGAATGATGCCGTTCTCCATGAGGAGAGTCGTCTCCTCGCGCGCGCGCCTGATTATCTTCTCGGCGGTCTTGTAGAGTTCCTCACGCGTCATCTCCAGCCGCGCGACGCCCTGCTCGATCGCTTTCATGCCGACCGCGACGGCCTCGCGCGGGAAGACCTCCCACTCGTCCATGGTGGGGATGAGGTACTCTTCGTGGATGCCCTTGTCCTCGGCGCACCTGGCGAGTTCGTGGGCGGCGGCGATGCACATCTCGTCGGTGATGGTGCGCGCCATCACGTCGAGTGTTCCGCGGAAGATGCCGGGAAAGCCGAGCGAGTTGTTCACCTGGTTGGGGAAGTCGGAACGCCCGGTCGCGACGATGCGCGCGCCCGCCTCCTTCGCCTCCCACGGCCATATCTCCGGAATGGGATTGGCGCAGACGAACACTATCGGGTCCTTCGCCATCAACTCTATCCACTCCTTCTTGATGGTGCCGGGGCCGGGCTTCGAAAGCGCTATCAACACGTCCGCGTCCTTCATCGCGGCCGGAATGTCGCCCGCTATGCCTTCGGCGTTGGTGGTCTGCGCGAAGTGCCACTTCTCGGTGTGCGTCTCTTTGAGGTCGGTGCGGCCCTTGTGCAGCGTGCCCTTGCTGTCGCACATGACGATTCGTTCCGGATCGACTCCGGCGGCTATCAGCACGCGCGCTATGCAGATGTTCGCCGCGCCCGCGCCGACCATCGCTATCTTCGCCTTGTCGATGTCCTTGCCGACCAGTTTCAACGCGTTGATGAGACCGGCCGTCGTCACCGCCGCCGTTCCCTGCTGGTCGTCGTGCCAGACCGGTATGTTCATCTCCGCCCGCAACGTGTCGAGCACCTTGAAGCACTTCGGCTGCGAGATGTCTTCGAGGTTGATGCCGCCGAACGACGGCTCCAGCCACTTCACGCACTGGATGATGTCGTCGGCGTCGTGCGCGGAGATGCAGATCGGGACAGCGTCCACGCCGCCGAGGTACTTGAACAGAAGCGCCTTTCCCTCCATGACCGGCATGCCGGCTTCGGGTCCGATGTTCCCGAGACCGAGAACGCGCGTGCCGTCGGAGACGACGGCGATGTAGTTGGAGCGGTTGGTGTGCTCCCAGACCTTCTCCGGATCGGCGTGTATCTCCCGACAGGGCTGAGCCACTCCCGGAGTGTACCATATCGCGAAGTCGGAGAAGTCGCGCACCACGCATTTGGGGACGATCTCGAATTTGCCGCGGAAGAACGGATGCAGTTTCGCGGCCATCTCCGCGGGCTTACGGGCCTTCGCCAGATATTCCTCTTTTTCGTCGGCCATCGATGGATCCTCCAACAGGCCGTAGCAAGAGACGATTGTGGAGGGCCGGCGCCGCCGTTCAAGGTCTAAACGCGAAAACGGCCGCGGGCGCCGCGCCGCGCGGGGAAAGTTTTCGCGCCGGGCCGGCGGCGGACTTGATTCCTTCCCGCCTGCGGCATATCACTTTGGGAAGGCGACTGTTCCGGGAGGACGGTGACTTGCTCGACTACGACCGGGCGCGGACGAGACTGGAGAAGGAGATGCGGGCCTGCCGGATGTGCCCGGTGGCCTGCGGCGCGCGGCGCGCGGACGGCGAGCGCGGCGCGTGCCGCGTCGACGACCGCGTGGTGGTCTCCAGCGCGTTCCTCCACTACGGCGAGGAGGACGTTCTGGTCGGAATCGGCGGCAGCGGCACGATTTTCCTCGCGGGATGCAATCTGCATTGCGTCTACTGTCAGAACCACGACATAAGCCAGAGGGTGAGCGGCCGCGTGACGAGCGAGGAGGATCTCGTCGCGACCATGCTGGCGCTCCAGCGGCGCGGCGCGCACAACATCAACTTCGTCAGTCCGACGCATTTCTCCTATCAACTGCTCTGCGCGGTGATAAGGGCGCGGGAGGAAGGCTTGAAGGTGCCGGTGGTCTGGAACTCCGGCGGCTACGACTCGCCGGAGACGCTTGCGGCGCTCGACGGATGGATCGAGATATACATGCCGGACGCGAAGTACGCGGACGCTGAGATGGCGCGACGCTACTCGGGCGTGGACCACTATCCCGACGTGATGAAGGCGGCGTTGCGCGAGATGCACAGGCAGGTAGGCGACCTCGACGCGCCGGGCGGCATAGCCGTACGCGGCCTTCTGGTGCGGCATCTGGTGCTGCCGGGAGACATATCGGGCGCCCGAGACGTGGTGGATTTCCTCGCGGAGGAGATCTCGGAGAACACCTATCTGAATCTGATGGCGCAGTACCGACCGTGTCACCGGGCGCGTCGCTATCCGGAACTCAACCGCGGCATAGATCGCGACCGATTTCTGCGGCTGCGCGACCACGCCCTCTCACGCGGCTTGAGACTCGCCCGGTGAGCGCACCAGACGCGCCGCTTCACGCAGAGTCAGCCACGCTCCGGAGACGATGAACGCGAGTACGGCCCCGATCGTTGCGAAGGTCCACTTTTGCGGCCATACCGGCCTGTCGGGCGGAACGGCGGGGGACGCTATTCGAACGTCCTCCGGAAACTCGGCCTTGGCGATACGCGCCTCTTCCACTTTCTCCTTGAGAAGATCGTAAGGCCGGCGGTTGACCTCCAGCAAACGGGTCAGTTCGGACATCTTCTGCCTGGCGGTCTCCAGCCGGTTCAGCAACTGCAGATGCTCTTTCCTCAGCGAGGCCAGTTCGTTTTCCAGAAGCGCCGCGTGCCGTTTGTTGCGTTCCAGCAGTACGGTTTTGCTGCGCCGCTCCGACAACAGCGCCAGATACTGTTTGTGAGCCAGACTGAGTTCGGTCGAGACCGCGGTGAACCTCTCCATAAGCGTGTTTTCGACGTTGCGCATGGTCTGCAGTTCCGCGCGCGTCCGTTTGTGCTCCTCCCGCAGCCCGGAAAGCGACTCGGAAAGTGCCTGCTTCTCGGACTCCATGGACGAGATGGACGCCTGCAGGTTCGCTTCGGTTTTCTTGAGCGTCGTCCAGAGAGGGTTCGGCTCCTCGTCGGAGAGTCGCAGTTTCGTCCATTCCGCTCCCTTGCCGCCCAGTATGGACTCCCAGATGCTCTCGTCTTTCGGAGAGCGCGTGAACGCCAGACGCGACGGAACGTCCTTGAGTGCGGCGAGAACGGCGCTCAACTCGGCCCGCACCGCGGGGATCCGCGTGTCCAGTTCCCGCAGCCGTCCTTCCGAGGCTCTTATCCTGTCGGAGAGCGCCTGGAGAAGCCTCTCCAGGCCTTCGGGGTCGTTCCGTGCGGCGAAGTCATCCAGTCTCTTGCGGCAGTTTTCATATCGCCTGGCCAGATCGAGGATCTGCCGGCGCACGCCGGCGCCGAACCCGCCGCCGCCGCCGGACGGCTTCACGCCCGCCTCGCCGGCCCAGCGTCCGTCGACGGTCTGCGCGGCTATCTGCTCCTCTATGAGAGACAGGTCTTCGGCGAGACGCTTCTCTTCGCGTCTGGTCTTGCGCAGTTCGGTTTCGCATTCGGCGATGCCGGTCAGGATTTCCTCCTGCAGGCGGTCGAGAAGTTCGATGCTGTTTTTGGACTTGAACTCGCGCATGGCGTCCTCGGCGCTCGACAGTTTCTGTCGCGCCTCCGCGAACTGCTCCCTGATGAACTTCTCCATCGTCGCGGCCTGACTCACGGTGAGCGACGCGGCCAGCGAGCGGAACTCTTTCAGCCACGTGTTGACTATCTCGGCGGCCGCCGCGGGGTCCTCGTGTCGCGCCTTCAGAATCAGCACCGGCGCGTGCTTGCGGCCGGGCTGGTCGACCAGTTCCACTTCAGCGCTCCATTTGAAACCGATCGACGGGGGTTCCGACTTCGGCGCCTTTTTCTCCAGCGTCCGCTGCACGTCGGCGAGCAGGCCGTCGGAGAGGAGAAGGCTGCGGTAGGCCTCGACCGAGAGAATGGAGGGGGTGAGTTCGGTTTTGAACTTGGGCGGCGCGATCACCACGCTTCCGACCGCTTCGTACTCGGCCGGCATGAACAGCGCGAGAACGAGTCCCGCCGCTCCGCCGCAGAGCGTCGCCAGCGCCACGATCCACCAGCGTCTGAAGACCGCCGTTATCAGGTCGACCAGATAGGCGTCCTCCCGGCTTTCGTCCATGAGACGTCTCCTATTCGCTCGTCGCTCATCTTATCTCGGCGCCCGGCGAGAGGTCGCTTTCGGGCACCAGCAGTACAACACGTTCGCCCTCCTGCGCGGCCAGCAGCATGCCTTCGGAGCGAACGCCTCTCAGCATGGCGGGCTCGAGATTGGTCACCATCGCGACGAGTTTTCCTTTGAGGGCGTCCTTGCTCATGTACGGCTTCAGTCCCGCCACCGACTGAATCACGCGGTCGCCGACGTCGACCTTGAGAATGAACAGTTTGTCGGCGGCCGGATGCTCCTCCACGTCGGTGACGCGTCCGACGCGCATCCTGATCCGGCTGAACTCCTGGAACGGAACGAGGTTCACCGCGTCGCCTCCCACAACACGAAATTGTTCCGTCACCGCGGAAAGCGCCGCGAACGCGGCTCGAAACGCGGCCGTCCGCTTCGTCGCGGCGCTTCAGAAGTAGCGGAAAGATATCAGGAAGAGAAAGTTCTCGTCCGCCTCCCCCACTTCCACGCCCACCGGGTATCTCGTCTCGTCCTGGTCGATCTTCTCCCACGCCAGTACGACGCTCACGCGGGGGTCCACGTTCCATCGCAGGGCGACGCACTGGCTGAAGACCTTCTCCCAACGGTCGAGCGGGACGCCGGAGATGGAGTTCTTTGCGGGATTGAAGACCTCGTAGCGCGCGACGAGCCAGAGAGGTTTCAGAGACCGTGAGATCAGGCCGAGCGAGACGCCCGTCTCGACGCAGAATCCCTCCGAGTCGTTGCCGCGTTTGCCCACACGCGGATCGTCCGTGGCGAGAATGTATTCGAAGGTCATGACGAACGCATCGGTGTGCACGGTCAGGAAACCGCCGCGGCGGCG
>CAYPNR010000003.1:0-17341 GCA_964412125.1 uncultured Planctomycetota bacterium
AGCCACCTGTAGACGCGGGGGTCCACTTCCATACGCCCGCGCGGCGCGTCGCCGCGCGGAGCGAGACGCTCCGGCCGCGGACGCCGACGCGGACCGAATCCGCGACGCGGACCCGCAAACATGCCTCCGCCGTCGTCCGCGCCGTCGTCCCCCGCGAGACGGGCGGTCGGCGCTCCGTCCCTGCCCGGCCCGTCGTCGCGATCTCCGTCGGCGAGGGCCGACGGAAGCAGAACGGCGGCGAACATAATCAACATAAACCATCTCACCTGCGAATCCTCCAAAGATCGATCCCGCGCTCAGAACTCCTCTCCGTCGTCGTCGTCCGGCGGCGGACCTTTCCGATCCTTTTCGGGCTCCGGAGCCGGCCTCACAGGCGGAAGCGGCGGCGGCGGAACGCGCTTCTTCTGCAACTCTTCCTGCATCATCCTGCGCAACTTCTCCATGCTCTTGCGTAACTGCCTGGCGAAATCCTCCTCGTCGACGGCCGGCCGCGCCGGGTCGCCGCCCGCGCCGGCCGGCGGACGATAGGCTTCGTCGTCCTTGTTCTGCTCCCACCACTTCCGCCACGCTTCCCACCGCTCCTCCGGACTCTGCCGGCCGGTGAACGAGTTGCCCGTCAGTTTTGCGAGGGTGGAGAGCCCCTCCGCGAGCACCTCACCGGAGACGGACTCCTTCTTCAGCAGGGCCACGACGCCGCCGACCGCGTGCTTGTCGCCGAGCGCGCCGAGCGCGCGAAGCGCGCGGACGAGCAGATAGTCGTCGTCGGACGATTCAAGAACCCTCAGAAGCGCCGTAAGCGGCGTCGCGTCCGGATCGACCTCGCCGCCGCTGACCAGTTTGCCGTTCTTCCAGACCCTGACCCGTTTCTTGCCGCCGGGGCCGACCACCACCACGACTCTCTGGACGCGGACGCCGGGACCCGCGCCGCGGAAAACCATATTCCCGTCGTCGGCCTCGCCCACGACGCCGGCCAGCAGTTCCGCGACGGCCTTGCGTCGCGCGTCCTCGGCGTCGGCGAGACGCTCCACCATCCAATGCGCGGCGTGCTTCTGCCGGCGGATCCTGTTCACCGGCCCGCGGGACTTCTCAAGCAACACCTTCCGCTCCAGGCCCTTCTCCCTGAGGCCGCGATACTCCTCCACGGCTTTCTCTATCTCGGCGACGGCGTCGGGGGTCGGATAGTGAAGTCCGTCGAGCAGTTCGCCGAGGCTGGCGCGGACCTCCGGGTCCTCCGCCCTGGACAGCGCCTCGAACAGGCGACCGGTGACCGCAAGGCCCTTTTCCGCGAGCGCCTTCCTGGCCGCCTGTCGCTCGCTCCACTCTTCCGCGCCCAACCGCTCTATCAGTCGCGCCACTTCGTCCTGCGCGGGAGGCGGCCGCGGAGGCGCCTCCTCCTGCGCGAAAACCGCCCCGACCAGCGTAAGCATCGCAAACGCGACGACCACTCTCATCTCCGACACCTCCTCGAAAAGTCCCCTGTCCGGTCCCGCCGAGCGGAACCTACTTGAGGGGCAGTTCCATCCGCTCCCTCTCTCCCTCGCGGATCACCTCCGCCGAGACCTTCTCCTTGCCCTTCACCGCCTCCAGCAGGTCTTTCACGGAGGTTATCGGCTTATCGTCCACCTTGAGTATGATATCGCCCCGCTGCAGATGCGCGCCGGCGAGCAGTCCGTGCTTCTCCAGGTGATCCACCATCAGTCCTTCGCCCTTTGCGAGTCTAAGATGGTAGCGAAGGACCTCGGGCACGGGCACGAAGACGGCGCCGAGGGTGCGCTCGCCCGACATCAACCTGCGCTCCTCCTCCTCGACCCATTTGCCGTCGCGCAGCACGAAACGTTTGACCGTCATCTTGCCGTCGCCGTCCAACCGGAGGACCAGCCGCAGACCCGAGGCGCCCGGAGCGCCTCCCATCGGCGGAGAAGGCTTCTCGTCCGAGTCCTTGAAGCGCTTCCACAGGTCCTTTCTCAACTCTTCCGTTTCCTTCTCCATCCGCTCGACCCAGCGTCGCATTCCCTTGAACGGATCTTCGCCGAACTCCTTGTCGAACCGCTCGTCCAGCCGCTTGAGCCACTTTTCGACGTCCTCGGGAAGCGGCAGGTTGCCGGGCGACAGGCGCTCCCATTCCTTGCGGCGCTTCTCGAACCACTCGTCGAACCGCTTGCGCCAGCGCTCGAATCCTTCGCCGGCGAAAGGAGTCTCCTTCTCGCCCGCTCCTCCGGTCCCGCGAGGAACTTCGGCCTGCGGAGCGGAACGCGTCCCCCGGATCCGCTTGAGCGCCTCTTCCGCGCGCCACGCCGTCTCCGGATCCTTGCTCTTTGCGGCCTTCTCGAGAGCGGGAACCGCTTTCCGGCCGATCTCGACCAGACGCTTCATCGCCTCTTCGCGGGTGTCGAAGTCTTCGGCGCCCAGCCGCTTCACCAGGCGTGCGATCTCGTCCTGGTCGTCGGAGCCGCCCTGCGGATCGGCTCCCTGGGCGAGGGACGCTCCCGCGATAACCAGTACGCTCAGAGCGATCACACACCGGCGCATGACCGTCACCCCCAACACATCCCGACTATATCCTACGTGGAATCGACGGCGGATGTTGGCGTCCGCGCGCCTAATCGCGATAAGTCTCCGCGGGAACGCCCGACTCCAGCAGGAGCCGTCGCACCTCCCGGACGCGCGTCCAGTCGCAGGGGCCGATTCCGAGCGACTCGATCGGTCCGTCGAGAGTGTAGATCTGAACGAGACGCGGACCGATGCTTTCGACGGCGGCCGTCCACGCCTTCAGCGCCTCGCCTCGATGACTGTCGACGCTTCCGCAGACCATCACACTCTGTATGACGGGCGTCTCCAGTTCCCGGAGCGCCGCCACGATCTCGGCCGCCGTGATCGGAATCACGGGACGATTTATCCGGCGGAACGTCCGCTCGTCGGCCGCGTCGAGTTTGAGCACCGCGAAATCCACAAACGGCAGGGCGTCGACGACCGCGTCCCTGCGAAGCGTCGTCGCGTTCGACAGAAGGGCGAGGGGAGTGCCGGAGGCGTGTCGGTCGCGTACGCGTCTGACCGCCGCCACCACCGCGTCGAAAGCGGGATGGAGCGTCGGCTCGCCGTTTCCCGCGAACGTGATGTAGTCCACCCGCGGATCTTTTTTGAGCGCCGTCTCGAGCGCGCGCGCGACGTCGTCCACCTCCGGAAAGCCTTCGCCGCGATGCGTCGTGGTCGGACCGTAGAAGCAGTAGACGCAGTTGAAAGTGCAGACCTTCACGCCGGGCGGCGTCAGATTGACGCCGAGAGAGCGCCCGAGACGCTTGGACTTCACCGGTCCGTAGACGACGCCCTTCTGCAGCGGAATGTATCCCATGCTTTCGGTTCCGACAACGTCCGACGACCGATTATAGCGAAGACGACCTCCCGCGTTAACAGCGGAACGACTTTCCGACGACGATCGGCGCCTTGACAGCCGGCACGGGGAGTCTATGATTGAGGTGTCGCCGCCGGAATCGGAGAGACGTATGAGACCGCCTGTCCTTCTGACTCTGCTCTGCAGCGCCTTCTGCGCGGCGGCCGGCTGCGGCGGAATGTCGGATCCGTACGCGCTGGAGGAGGGTCTCATCGTCCTGCACAACCGCGAGAGTCAGGACCCCAAAGGCTTCGATCCGGTACGCGCCAGCGACGTGCTCTCCAACCGCTTCCTGGCGCAGATCTACGACACGCTGTACCAGTACTCGTATCTGGAGCGGCCGTACAAGATCGAGCCGTGCCTGGCGGAAGGCATGCCGGAGATCTCCGCGGACAAGAAGACGTATCTGTTTCGGATCAAGAAGGGCGTGTTTTTCCAGGACGATCCGTGTTTCCGCGCAAGCGGCGGCAAGGGTCGGGAGTTGGTGGCCGCGGACTTCGTTTACGCGTGGAAGCGACTGGCGGACGTCTCCAACAGGTCGGAAGGCTACTGGATCTTCCAGGGCTACATAGCGGGCATGGACGCCTTCCACGAAGCGAGCGTCGAGGCGGCCGAGGAAGGCCGCAGGGTTGACTATTCAATGGAGATAGAAGGTCTCAAGGCGCTGGACCGCCACACGCTCCGCGTGCGGCTGACCGAGCCGTATCCGCGACTGTTGTGGGTGCTGACGATGAGTTACACGGCGCCGGTGCCTCACGAGGCGGTCGAGTTCTACGGCGAAGAGTTCCTCAACCATCCAGTCGGAACGGGTCCGTTCCGCCTGAAACGATGGGACCACTGGCACAGGATAATACTGGAGAGGAACCCCACCTACCGCGAGGACAGATACCCCACGAAAGGGGAGCCGGGCGACGCCGAGCGAGGACTTCTGGACGACGCCGGCAAGCGACTGCCGCTGGCGGACAGGGTGGTCTACACGATAATCAAGCAGGACCAGCCGGCGTGGCTGTACTTTCTGAGCGGCTATGTGGACATCTCCGGAATACCGAAGGACAACTGGAACACCGCGATGAGTTCGCTGATGGACCTCTCGCCGGAGATGAAGGCGAAAGGGGTGCAACTGTGGCGGACGCGCAGTTTTTCGGTGTACTACGTAGCGTTCAACATGGACAACCCGGTGGTGGGCTTCAAACATCCCGAAGTCGCGCGGCGCGAGATCGCGGAGAAGCGTGAAGCGGCGCGTGCGGCGGCGGCCGCGGGCGACGAAGACGAAGCGAAAAGGCTGCGGGCGGAGGCGGACGCCCTCGAACGGGAGTTGCCGCACCTGCCGGAGAAGAACGAGCGGCGACGGAAACTGCGTCAGGCGATGAGTCTGGCGTACAACCGACCGGAGCGGATAGAGATTTTCGCCAACGGTCGCGCCACGGCCGCGCAGGGACCGATTCCGCCGGGCTTCAACGGCTGGGATCCGAACTTCAAGAACCCCTGCAGCGAATACGACGTGGAGAAGGCGAAAAGGCTGCTGGCGGAGGCGGGCTATCCCGGCGGCGTGGGACCGGACGGCAAGCGACTGAGACTGACTTTCGAGACGACCGGCGCGAGCACATCCACGCAGCAGAACGCCGACTTCTTCCGACAGGAGATGAAGAAAATAGGAATCGAGGTGATCATAAACCAGAACACCTGGACGGAGTTTCAGGAGAAGATCCGCGACGGCCGCGCCCAGGTCTACGCGCTGGGCTGGATCGCCGACTATCCCGATCCGGAGAACTTTCTGCAACTGTTCTACGGGCCGAACAAGAGTCCGAACCCGAACAACGCCAACTACGTGAATCCGGAATACGACAGGCTGTACGACCGTATGAAGAACCTTTCCGACTTCGATCCGGAGGAGGCGAAACTGAAATACGCCCTGTGCCGCAAAATGGAGGAGATAGTGACCCGGGACTGTCCGTGGATCTTCGGTCTGAACTACTTTTCATACACACTCTGCCACCGCTGGCGGAGGAACTTCAAGCCGCACGCGTTCGCGTACAACACGATGAAGTACCACACGGTGGACCCGGAGTTGAGAGCGCGGCTGAGCGGCGAGTGGAACCGTCCGACGATGTGGCCGGCGTACGTCGCGCTGGCGCTGGCGGCGGCGGTGGCGGTATTGTTCGTGTACAAGGTGAAGAAACAGAGCGAGTGAGGACGCGATGAGCGCCTACATCATACGGCGACTCCTGTATCTGGTGCCGATAGTCCTCGGCGTCTGTCTGCTCACCTTCATCCTCTTCAACGT
Organism: uncultured Planctomycetota bacterium; assembly: GCA_964412125.1. Classification (GTDB taxonomy): domain Bacteria; phylum Planctomycetota; class SKW154; order SKW154; family SKW154; genus CAYPNR01. The sequence goes on from CAYPNR010000003.1 coordinate 5,673, forward strand.
GGTCACCACCGGCGACGCGATCGCCAAGCAGCGGCTCGGACAGCACGCGACGGAGCGCCAGATAGAAGACTACAAACGGGCGCACGGCTACGACAAGCCGTGGTACGTCCGCTTCCTGAACAACATGAAGGAGTTGCTCACCTTCGACTTCGGCCGCTCGGAAGTGACGCACCAGAAGATAACCGGCATGATCTGGGACGGAATGTGGCCGTCGCTCTCGTTGATGCTGCCGGCGTTCGTCTTCACGTTGCTGGTGGCGGTCGCGATCGCTTTGTTCTCGGCTCTTTATCGTAATACATGGATAGATCGGCTCACCGTCGTCGCCTGCATAGTCGGTATGTCCGTTCCGTTTCTGGCCTACATCATCCTCGGCCAGTACATCCTCGGCTACAAACTGAAATACTTTCCGGTCGCGGGCTACGAATGGGGGCCGGGCATGTTCAAGTTCCTCATACTGCCGGGCCTCATCTACACCGCCGCCTCTCTCGGCGTCAACGTTCGTTTCTACCGCACCGTCGTCCTGGACGAGATAAACCGCGACTACGTCCGGACCGCGCACGCCAAAGGACTGAGCCAGAACACCGTCCTGTTCAAACACGTCCTCAAGAACGCGATGATTCCGATCATCACCCGTGTGGTGGTGCAGTTGCCGTTTCTGTTCATGGGCAGTCTTCTGCTGGAGGACTTCTACGGCATACCGGGTCTCGGCGCGATGGCGCTGAACGCCATAGACGGCAACGATTTCGCCGTGATCAAAGCGATAACGTTCGTGGGCGCGATCATCTACGTTCTGGCGAACCTGGTCGGCGACATCCTGTACGCGGTGGTCGACCCGCGTGTGGAGTTGAAGTAGAGATGAACGAAAGCGGAGCACTGTCGGCGTCGAAGTCGCTGGAGGGACCGGGCCGCTCGCTCTGGGGCGACGCGGTGGTCCGCCTGCGCAGGAACCGTCTCGCAGTGGTCTGCTTTTTCGTGATCGCGGCCTACGTCGTGGTGGCCGTGCTGAGCGGCGCGGGCGTACTCGCCGCCGACTACGACGAGCCGACCTACAAGACGGAGCCGGGAGGCCGCAAGAGACTCGATTCGTATTCGCCGCCGTCGTCCGAGCATCTGCTGGGAACCGACATACAGGGCCGCGACGTGCTCAGCCGCGTGGTGCAGGGCTCGTGGATCTCGCTCCGGGTGGCGCTTATCATGTCGATGATCTACATCGCGGTGGCCGTGGCGCTCGGCGCGCTGGCCGGCTACTTCGGCGGATGGGTGGACGATCTGATTCAGTGGCTCTACCAGACGGTGGCGAGCGTGCCGGGCCTGCTGCTTTTGATCGCCCTGACCTTCGCTCTCGGCAAGGGACTGACCAACGTGGCGATAGCGCTCGGCGCCGTCGGCTGGGTGGGTCTGTGCCGGCTGATGCGGGCGGAGTACATAAAGCACAAGGGCAGGCAATACGTACTGGCCGCCAGGGCACAGGGCGCGGGCGACCTGCGTATCATGTTCCGCCACATTCTGCCCAACACCTTCCACATCGTGATCATAAGTTTCTCGCTGGGATTCGTGAACGCGATAATGGGCGAGGTCGTGCTGACGTTCGTGGGGCTGGGCGCGCAGGCGCACGAGCCGAGTTGGGGACGCATGATAACGGAGGCGCGCGCCGAACTCGCCCGCGACCCCGCGGTCTGGTGGCCCCTGGCCGGCGCCACCTGCGCCATGTTCGTGGTCTGTCTCGCGTTCAACATATTCGGCGACGCCCTGCGCGACGCGCTCGATCCGAAACTGAAGGAGTGAGAGGTGGAAGCGCCGCAGACACTGTTGCAGGTACGCGACCTCGCGACGCACTTCCGCAGCGAAGGCAGGACGATACGGGCGGTGGACGGCGTGGACTTCGACATACGCAAGGGAGAGACGCTGGGGCTCGTAGGCGAGTCCGGCTGCGGCAAGTCCGTGACGGCGCTTTCCATCATGCGCCTGATACCGGACCCGCCCGGCAGGATCGTCCGCGGACGAATCCTGCTGGAGGGACGGGATCTGCTTTCGCTGAAGGAGTCGGAGATGCGCCGCGTCCGCGGCAATCGTATATCGATGATCTTTCAGGAGCCGATGACGTCTTTGAACCCGGTCTTCCGCGTGGGACATCAGATAGCGGAGGCCGCGATGCTCCATCTCGGACTGTCCCGGCGGGAGGCGCGGGAGAAGACCGTGGAGATGCTGGCGCGTGTGGAGATTCCGGCGCCCGCGGAGCGGTTCCACGAGTATCCGCACCAGATCTCCGGCGGCATGAAGCAACGCGTGATGATAGCCATGGCGCTCGTCTGCAACCCTTCGCTTCTGATAGCGGACGAGCCGACCACGGCGCTGGACGTCACCATTCAGGCGCAGATACTGCGTCTGATGCGCGACCTGCAGGCGGAGTTCGGCATGTCCATACTCCTGATCACCCACGATCTCGGAGTGGTGGCGCAGGCCGCCCATCGCGTGGCGGTCATGTACGCCGGAAATCTGGTCGAAGCGGCCGACGTGCGTTCGCTTTTCGCGGCTCCGCTTCATCCCTACACGCAGGCGCTGCTGGAGTCGATTCCGAAACTCGGCGAGAAGAGACGCAGACTTCCGGTGATACCCGGCGAGGTTCCCGACCCCGCGGCCTTTCCGCCGGGCTGTCGTTTTCATCCGCGCTGCCCGCGCGCGAGCGAGGTCTGTCGCAAGCGGCCTCCGGAGCCGGTCGAGCACGACGGCGGCCGCATGGTCGCGTGCTGGCACGCGGAAGCCGCGTCGTTTTCCGGAGGCGGACATGAACGATAACGGCGACGAAGCGGTGCTGGTGGTCCGCGACCTGAAAACGTATTTTCCGATAAGGCGCGGCGTCCTCCGACGCGTCGTCGGCCGCCTGAAAGCGGTGGACGGCGTCTCCTTCAGCGTGCGTCCCGGCGAGACGCTCGGCCTGGTCGGCGAGTCCGGCTGCGGCAAGACGACCACCGCGCTGTCGATCGCCAGGCTGATCGAGCCGACAGGAGGAGAGATACTGTTCCGCGGCGCCGACGTCCGCGCGATGAGCGGCGCAGAACTCCGCGCCGTCCGCCGTCACATGCAGATGGTCTTCCAGGACCCTTACGCGTCGCTCAATCCGCGTATGTCCGTCGCGGCCGTCGTCGGCGAGGGCCTTCGCATCCATGAGAAACTTTCCTGGTCGGAGATACGCGGCCGCGTGGCCGACCTGCTGGAGGAGGTCGGTCTTCCCCGCGCCTGCGTCAATCGCTATCCGCACGAGTTCTCCGGCGGCCAGCGTCAGCGCATCGGCATCGCGCGCGCGCTCGCGCTCAAGCCGGAATTCATCATCTGCGACGAGCCGGTCTCGGCGCTCGACGTCTCCATACAGGCGCAGATAATCAATCTCCTCGAAGACCTCCAGGATCGATACGGCTTCGCTTATCTGTTCATCGCGCACGACCTGTCCGTGGTCGAGCACATCTCCGATCGCGTGGCGGTGATGTATCTGGGCAGGATAGTGGAGACGGCCGCCTCGGAGGAGTTGTACGCCGGGCCGGCCCATCCTTATACTCGTGCGCTGCTGGACGCGGTGCCGGCGCCCGACCCGACCCGCCGCAGGGAGACTGCCGCGCTGCGCGGACAGGTGCCTTCGCTCGCCGCGCTGCCCGAGGGCTGCCGCTTCCATCCGCGCTGCCCGCACAGAAAACCGATCTGCGAGAGGACCGATCCGCCGGCCGTGAAACTGTCTCCGACGCACACGGTCTGCTGCCATCTGGCGCGATGAGGTCACCGCGGCGCCCGCGGAGACTTTTTATCGCCGTTTTGGACGAACTCCGCCCAACGGCGCCGCCCGGCGACGGTATAATCCTATCGAAAGGCGATTCGATTGGAGGAGAGGGACTCATGAGGACGATTCTGATCGCGATCGGCGTACTGGTCGCGGCGCTCGCGGCGGCGCAGGACAAAGTCGTGTTGAAAACCGGCGACGTCCTGGAGGGCAAGATACTCAAGAAGACCGAAAAGGGAATCGTATTGAAGACCAAATACGGCACGCTGGAGATACCGACCGCCGACATCAAGAAGATAACCGGCGCCAGGACGATCGAGAGCGACTACGCGGAGCGCAGGAAAGAGGTGGCCGCGGCGCTGTTCCGCCTGGCGTTGTGGTGCGAGAAGAACGGCATGAAGAAGGAAGCGGAAAGGGCGCTGAAGGACGTCATCCGTTACGATCCGGACCACGCGCGCGCGCGCGCCAAACTCGGATTCGTGAAGAAGGGGAAGCGCTGGGTCAGAAAGAAAGGATCCGAGCCGAAACCGAAACCGGAGCGGAAGGAGCCCATGACCCGCGAGCAGTGGCGGAGCCTCCAGACGGAGGCGGTGAACCACCTGATGGCGGAGCGCTTCAAGAAGGCGCTGGAGGTCTGCGAGAAGATATTGAAAGCGTATCCGGAGGACTATTACGCGCTCTACACGAAGGCGTGCGCCCTGGCCCGGCTCGGCAGGAAGAAACCCGCGTTGGAGACGCTGCGCAAGGCCGTCCTGGCCGGCTTTCCCGACCGCGATCGGATCAAGGAGGATCCCGATCTGGCGTCGCTGCGTGAGGAGCCGGAGTTCGAGAAGATTCTGCGCCTGAAACCCGAAAAAGAGAAAAAGGAGTCGTCCGCCCCTGACGAAAGTAGGAAGGAGGCGCCGAAGAGGCGTAAGGTCAAATTCTTTTGATCGCGTAAGGGGGTGGACATGCGAAGCCTTGCCGGCCTGATCGTTCTGGTCCTGCTGGCGGGTGGGGTGTATTTCGCCTACACCCGCATTTTCTGTGGGAAAGAGGCGGAAAAGGGCTCCTCGTCGGAGGGCGCCGCCGCCGAAAGAGGCCCCGCGCCGGAGCCGCAAACGCAATCCGAGCCGGCCCCCGAACCCGAGCCCGAAACTCCGGAGCCGCAGACGGAGCCGGCTCAAACCGAGACGCAACAGCAGCCGGAGCGCGAAAACGGGGAAGCGCCGCCGCAGGTCCGTAAAAGCCCTGAAGAGGATCTGATCGAAATCATCGAGTCCGAGCCGGACGACGGCGTCTGCGCCGAAAAACTGCTCGCCGCGCTCCGGAAACAAAAACCGGCCGACTCGGTCCGCTCCGCCGCGGCCGCCGCCGGGCGATTGGGGGCGAAACGCGAATACCTCGTCTGGACGCTCCTGTCCCACGCCTATCGGACGAGCGACGACGCCGAGGCGAGAGAGGCCTGGGCCGAGAAGATGAATCCGATCGTGGAAAAACTCTTCTTCAGTTTCCGGGAGATTCCCTGCTGCCGCCATCACACGGTGGAGCCGGGAGACTACCTCAGCACGCTGCAGGACCGCTTCGTCGTGCCGCACAAACTCATCATGAGGATGAACGGCTTGAAGAAGACGCTGCTGCGCGTCGGTCAGCGTATAAAGATACCCGTTCCGCCGAAGGCCGAGCGCATGCGCGCCTCGGTTCAGGTGGACAAGAGCGAGCACACGTTGAGCGTCTTCATAAACGGGTTGTTCGTCAAGCGTTACAGGGTGAGCCTCGGCGCCGAGGGACGCACTCCGTGCGGCTCCTTCACCATCCGCGAAAAAGTTCATCATCCGGAGTGGCAGGGCCATCCTTACGGAGACCCCGAAAACATAATCGGCGACTGGTGGCTCGGCTTGAAGGGACCCGTCACGGGCCTCGGCATCCACGGAACCAACGATCCCGACTCCATCGGCAAGGACGTCTCGAAAGGCTGCGTTCGGATGCTCAACGACGAAGTGGACGAGTTGGCCAATACCGTCCCCAAAGGCAGTCCGGTCGTCATAAGGCCGTAGAAGGGTGAGTCTTTCGGAACGACTGCTCTATTTTCTGGCCCGCTGGTTCGGATACTTCCTGCTCAACCTGCTCGGCGCGACTCTCGCCATCCGCTTCCATCGCCGCGACGTCGAACGGCGCCTGCTGCGCGAGGGAACGTTCATCTACGCGTTCTGGCACGCGCGTCTGCTGCTGCTGTCGTGGACGCACCGGCGACAGAAGATACACATAATGATCTCGGAGCATCGCGACGGCGAATTGATAGCGCAGGTCACCCGCCATCTCGGCTTCGGCGCCGTCCGCGGCTCGACCACGCGCGGCGGCAGAAAAGCGCTTCGCGCCATGGCGCGTGTCCTCCGGCGCTACAACGGCGCCGTCACCCCCGACGGCCCGCGCGGACCCCGTCACGTCGTGCAGCCCGGCGTGATCGCCGCCGCTCAACTCTCAGGGCGGCCCATACTGCCGGTCATCTCCGCCGCTCATCCGCGTCGCCTGCTGTCCTCGTGGGATCGATTCATGCTGCCGTATCCGTTCGGCTGCGCCGTCGTCGCCTTCGGAGAGCCGCTTTATGTGCCGCGGCGCCTCTCCGAAAAAGAGTTCGAGGAGCGGAGACTCGAACTGCAGCGGCGTCTCCTGGCCCTCGAGCGAGAGGCGGATGCGCTGGCCCGCGCCTATCATCTCCGCCGCCGCCGTCCCTCCCCGCACTGACGCCGGGCGCCGCCGACGGGAAAAAATGGACAAACACGGCCGCCGTGTGGTAATATCATACGTCCGGTGGGAAGACGAAAGATGCGCGGGTTGCTCGTCGTCGTCCTCGCCGCGGGAACGCTTCTCGCGGAGGATGCGGAACGGATCTGCCGCGAAGCGCTCGAAGCGCGAGGCGCCGAACGCAGGGAACTGGCGGAGAAGATAGTCGCGCTGGGCGCGAAGGGCGTCGAAGCGTTGAAGAAGGCCGGCGACGAAGCGACGCCGCTGCTGAAAGAGGTGCTGAAGCGACACGTCGAAGCGCTCGACCGCGGCGGAGACGAACGGGAAGCGGCGCGCGCGGCGCTTCTCGCGGCGCCCGCGACGGCGGAGCGACTCCTGAAGGCGGCCGAGGACAAAGGCGGCGAAGCCGAAAGACTCTACTGGCTCTGCCGCTATCGCATGAGCGAGACGCTCCGACGCAGAACCGGACTCACCATGCGCGACTTTCCGAAGTGGAACTGGCGCAGGAAGGTCGCGGCGGTGGTGCGACTCGAAAAACTGGGAGGCGAAGCCGCCGTCGAGACGATAAAGCGGGTGCTGGAAGAGGAGAAACAGGAAGCGGTGCTGCTGGCGGCCGCCAACGCGCTCGTTCGGGTCGGCGACCTCGAAGGCCTGAAGTTCCTGCGCGAGAGAGGTCTGGAGCGATTCGCCAGCGCTCCGCCGGACCGCTACATACTGCTGCTGGGCCAGGGCGTCAAGTTGATGGACACAGAGCGATACGAAGAGGCGCTGGCGGAGTTCAAGAAGATACTGGAGGAGTTGCCGGAGGACTTCGAAGCGAACTACCAGGCGGCGATGTGTCATCTGTTTCTGAAACACCATCTTTCGGCGCTCAAGTACTTCAAGAAGTGCTTGAAGTTGCGGCCGAACGACGTTATCGTGCATTACAATACCGCCTGTGCATACGCCTTGCTCGGAGACGGAGACGCGGCGATCGAACACCTCAAGAAGGCGGTGGAGCGCGGCTACGACGACGCGGAACACATGGCGCAGGACGACGATCTCGCGAGTCTGAGGGAGGACGCGCGTTTCAAGGCGCTTCTGGACAAACTGAGAAAACATGTCGAGGGCGAAGGGCGATGACGGCTCAGCGCAACATGAACATAATGGATCTCTCCAGCATCATTCAGACGCTGTCGGCGCAGAAGAGAACCGGCACGCTCCGCATCGAGGGGCCGGACGACGAAAAGTTGCTCTACTTCAACAAGGGCAACATAGAACTGGTGCTCGCGCGGCATCGCAAGTTCAAACTGGGCGAGGCGCTCATCAAGTACGGCCGCCTCACCGAGGAGCGTCTGGAGGAGGCGCTGGCGCACCAGCGGCAGAACGGCGGCGAACTGGGCAAGATCCTCGTGGAGAAGGAGATCCTCACCGAAAAGGAGATCCGCGACGCGGTGGTCTTCCAGATAACCGAAGAGGTCTGCGACGTCTTCACGTGGCAGAGCGCCGACTGCGAGTTTCTCGAAGACCGCGCGCTGCCGGAGATCGAGAAACTGCTGGGACACGGAATACAGGTGATGGTCAATCCGGAGAGCCTGATAATGGAAGCCGCGCGGCGCGTGGACGAGTGGGAGATCATAAAGAAGATCGTTCCGTCCACCAAGGACGTCTTTCAGGCGACTCCCGCCAGCCTCCGCTACGCCAACGAGGAGGGATGGGAGCCGGAGCGTGAGGTGCTGTCGCTGGTGGACGGCGTGAAGGACGTGGCGGACATAATACAGAAGGCGAAGATGCCCAAGTTCGAGGCGCTCAAGACGGTCTACAAACTCGCCTCCAACGGCGACATAGAAAGCGTCTCCGGAGCGCGATTGGTGGAACTCGGTCTGCAGCACTCCGGCCAGGGCGACATACGCAAGGCGATACGACTGTTCGAGCGCGCCGAGGAGTTGGGCGTCGAAGGGCTCGACGTCGATCACCGACTGGCGCGCGCCTACGAAGCGATGGGCGCCGCGGAAAAAGCGATAGCCAAGTATCTGGCCTACGCACGTCGTAAGGAGCGGGACGGCGAGATGGATCAGGCGGTCTACGCCTACGAGCGCATCATCCAACTCGATCCGGAGGAGATGAAGTGGCATGAGCGCCTCATAGGCGTGCTGATAAAACAGAACCGTCGCGAAGAGGTGATCCGCCACGCGCGCAGGCTCGAAACCAAATATCTCGCGAGGAATCAAAAGGAGCGGGCCGTCGCCGTCTGGCATCAGGTGCAGGAGGCCTTTCCCGACGCGGCCGACTCCTACGAGGCGCTGGCGAAACTGCATCTCAAGTACGACGAGACGGTGCAGGCGATAATAGAACTGGAGAACCTCGCCGGACTGCATCTCCTGCGCGGCGAAAAGGAGGCGGCGGTCAAGGTCTTCAAGAAGATTCTCCAACTGGACGAGGAATGCGTTCAGGCGAGGATGTCGCTCGCCGCGACGCTGGCGGAGACCGGCAGGGCGCAGGAGGCGCTCGACGAGTACCACAAACTCGCCGAAACGCTGACCCGCTCGGGCATAATGGAGGAGTCCGCCAATCTCGTTTTTCTGGTGGACGTATACGGCCGCGTCGCCACGCTGGACCCTGAGAATCTTCAGGTGCGGCTGAAACTCGCGGAGGCCGAGGAGAGTCGCGGCAACACGGAACGCGCGCTGGCCGCCTGGCGCGAGGCCGCCGACCTGATGCGTCGCAAAAATCAGCGCGACGAACAGTTCGTCCACGTCCTGGAGCGAATAGTGCATCACACTCCCGACGACGCCGACGCTCAGGAGGAACTGGCGCGCGCCTACATCGAGGTCGGCATGTCGCAGAAGGCGATAAACCAGTACGAGAGACTCGCGCTGGCCGCGCTCAGCAGAGACGCTCACGAGGACGCTTTACGCTATCTCGAAGAGGCGCGGAAAGCCGAGCCGCTGCGGATAGACACCTTCCATCTGATGGCCGAGGTCCACAGACGCACCGGCGATCGCGAACGCGAAGGCGAACTGCTCCGCCGAATCGCCTGGCTGTTCATCTGTATGGACGACTACAGATCCGGCGAGGAAATGCTCGAAAGGGCCAGCGAAGTGATGTCCGCCGACCTGGGCACCCTCCTGTTGCTGGCGGAGATATACGAGCGCCAGAAAAGACTCGAACGCCTGGAGTCGCTTCTGCTGAGACTGACCGAGACGGCGCTGAAGAGACACGATCTCGGCCTGGCCAGTTGGATGCTGGACCGTCTCAGGAAGGCCGGCTCCAAACACGAGAAACTGGGAGAGTTGCGAAACGAACTGGAGAAGATGAAAAAGCGCTCCGAGGCTCCCGAACAGACGCCGATCGCCGGCGGACGCGAGATGCTGCTCGACCGCATCAGGATAATTCCTCCCAAGAAGAAGGGCAAGAGTCCCGCGTCCGAGGCCGACTGACCGAACGGGCCGCTCGGCGGAACGCGGAACACGTCTGCGGCGTCGCGGACGCGCGAATACGATACGGAGGCGGCGTTTACGCCTGGACTTTTGGAGGATTCGCAATGGCCGTACGACGGGTGACCAAGATTTCGGCGTCCAGCAAGAAAGGCTGGCAGGACGCGCTTCAGGTGGGACTGGCACGGGCGAACAAGACGCTTCGCAACCTCACCGAGATAACGGTGCTGGATCAGAAAGTGACGGTGAAGAAGGGAGCGATCGACGAGTACTGGGTGACACTGGAGATCGAGTTCACCCTGGAGGAGCCGAAGACGCCGCGGAAGCGTAAGGTGACGCGGAAGAAGAAATAAGGAGCGCGGAAGCGGAGCATACGCGGCCCGGCGCCCTCACTTCGGGCGGAGGGCGTCCGGGCCTATTCGTGCGCGGCGGAGAGAAGCGACGTCCGCGGCGAGACCGTCGGCCGCAAGCAACGTAACCTTCAGACTCATCGGCGCGGAGAAACCGCCTATGCCGGCGACGGAGACGACACGATGGCACGGCACGAGCATGAGCACGGGATTACGTGCCATCGCCCGACCGACGGCCCGCGCGGCGCCGGCCGTCGACACCGCGGCAGCAACGTCCGAATAAGTGGCGACGCGACCGCGGGGTATACGACGAGCCGCCTCCAGCGCGCGAACGGTGAACGGCGGCAGTCCACGCAGGTCGGGCCGCCACGGCTCCACAGGCACCAGTCCCGCCTCGTAGTCGTGAACGTAACGGATCAGCGGTCGGATTATGTCCATGTCGGCAAGCGGCTCGACACCAAAGCGGCGACGCAGGTCGGACAGATGCGCCTCTTGTTCGGTGAAGCACTGCAGCGCCGCAACGCCGCGGGAGCCGACCGCGGCGAACAGCGTCCCTATTCTCGTGTCGAAAACGGCGTAGCGCAGCACACGCCCCCTCCTCAACGGACGATCGTGCGGTCACGGCGTCTCATACACCACCTCCAGTCGCGGCGGGTTCCCGACCGTCGACTCGCGGCTGTTCAGGTCCAGTTCGTTGCACTTCCCGGAGACGGGCTGAAACGTGCGTCTGACGCACAAACCGTGGTTGCCGCCCGACAACCAGCCCTGGACGAGCGAGGCCGGCAGCGAGACGGAAACCGGGCCGGTCTCGCCGTCGTCGCCGCCGAAGAAGACGGCCGCGGCGGCGCCGCAGGACGGCGCGGCGTTCCACGTCACCGTCGCCTCGTCCCAGTCGGAGGTCACGGCCACCACCTCGAAAACGAATCCCGCGCCTATCTTGTTGTAGGTGTCGTTGCGGTCGAGCAGCAGCACGGCGGACAGCACGGTGGAGCCGGCCGGTATGGAGGAGACGTCGAAGCGGACGAGCGCGTACTCGTCGAAAAACCCGTACTCGTCGTCGTAGCCGCACCATATGTACTCTTCCGCGCCGGACGGCGTGGCCGGGTCGCCTTCGGCCATCATGGCGTCGGCGACGGCGTCGAGCGTGACGGTCTGCGTGGAGCCGCCGGGAGGATGAATCGTGATGGAGAGGGCGCGACGCGCGGTTCCGGCCGGCGGACGAGAGTCGTCGACCGCGACGATGAAGGAGAACGTACCGCCGAGGGACGGAACGCCGGAGACGACCCCCGTATCGGGATCCAGGGCGAGCCCGTCCGGCAGCGCTCCGGAGTCGAGACGCCAGTTCCGATAAGGCTCGACGCCGCCGACGGCCGAAAGCGTCGCGGAGTAAGCGGAGCCGACGAACCCGTC
>CAYPNR010000003.1:17441-43137 GCA_964412125.1 uncultured Planctomycetota bacterium
CGAGGCGGCGTCCTTTTTTGTTGAACGCACCCGACGCGGCGGGTAGGCTTGTCCGGCGCACGTTCGAGGACGCGGCCGCTTGAAGAAGTCCCCTGAAGCCGGCGGCGCGATACGTCGCACGCCCGACGCCGCCTTCTGCGGGCGTCCGTCCGGAACGGTTCCCCGCGGCGTGGGAATCCTGCCGAGACTGGCGGTCGCGACGGCGGCGATGGCGTTCGCCTGCGCGGCGGCGCAGCAGCCGCCCGACACCAAGTTCAGGATGCGCGCCCGCCAGAAACGCTACCTGCTGCGGGAGCGATGTCTCATTCTCTGGGGCTCGGTAAGGATAAAGCGCGGCTCGATGGAGTTTCTCGCCGACGGCGCGGTCGTCTGGCTCGGCGGCGACGGAGGCGCGCTGCGTCTCTACGCCGAAGGCACGGTGAGACTGAGCGACGGCAAGACCGTTCTGGAGGCCGACTTTCTCACCTACGACTTCCCGCGGCGGAGCGGACGACTGGTGAACGGCCGACTGCACCTGCCGGCGTCGGAACTGAGCAAGCGCAGAGAAGGCGTCGCGGGAATGACGAAGGGCATGAAAGCGCTTTTCGTACGCGCGGCGACGATCCGCTCGGAAGACGACCTGCTGCGCTTCGCCGCCGAGGACGCGGTGGTCTCCAACTGCACCTACGACGAGCCGCACTGGGGACTGCGAAGCAGGCGGATACGCCTGCGACGGACCGGCGAGATGGAGGCGGAGGGCAACAGTATCTTTTTCGGACCCGTGAGACTGCCGCTGCCCCCTGTGGAGGTGGAGCGCGGCTGGTGGTCGCCGCTGCGGCGGCTCTCGTGGGGCCGGAAAAGCGACTACGGCGACACGCTGCTGACGGTGGTGCGGCTCGCCGACAGTCGGGCCTTCACGCTGGATCTGCGTTACGACCGCTACTCGCTTCGCGGCGACGCTTTCGGGGTGCGTGTCTCGCATCGCCGGACCGGCCGGAGAGTCTCACTGGAGATGTTCGGCATCGACGACGAAGGCGTAAGTCACGGTCTGGACGTGCCGGAAGGACGCCGCTACCGCGTGGCGTTGCGCGCGCGTCACGCGCCGCGCGCCGCGCGGGACGGGGCGGCCGACGAGGACTCGACCGCCGAAACGGGACGCGCGACGCATTTTTTCGTCCTTCACTATCATCACGCAAGCGACGAGGAAGTGCTGCGCAACTTCTTTCCGACCGACTACCGCCGCGCGGAGCCGCAGCGGAGTTTCCTCCTCGGCCGCACATACACCGAGCATCTCCTGGTGGATTTCATAACCGTCTGGCGGCCCGAAACGTTCGTCGAGGAGACCGAAAGACTGCCGGAGTTTGCGGGTCGGGCCTTCGCGATTCCGGCGGGACCGTTTCGGCTCTCGACGCTCGTCCGATACGGACGCCTGCGGCGGTCGTGGCCGGACTCCACCGGTATTCCGCCGGAGGAGGCCACGCGAGGCGTCGCCGACGTCGCCTGCTCACTGCCGTGCCGCCTCGGTCCCGTGGCGGCGGACGCGACGGTCTCCGGGTCGGCGGCGGAGTACTCCCGTATCCGCGACTTCGACGGTCCGCTGCGGCGCAGCGAGGCGAGCGGCCGTTTCTCGCTCTCCACGCTTCTCTGGCGACAGTACCCGGCGTTCCGCCACTCCGTCCAGCCGCGCGTCGAGTACTTCCGCCGCTTCCATCTGAGCGCCCCGTCCGAGGTGATGGTGCCGTTCGACGAGACGGAGGCCACAGAAAGAGAACACTGGCTCTTCGCCGAGGTGCAGAACCACATCGAGAGCGGAAACAGACGCCTTCTCAGCGTCTCCGTAGGACTCAAACGCCACATAGAACGCGGCGCGGAACTGACGACGTGGCTCTCCGCGAGACCCGTCGCATGGCTCGGACTGGAGACGCGCACGCGTCACCTGACCGAGGGAATACGACTCGCCTACAGGTCGCTCAAGGGCGCGTTCTCATACGGAGGCGTTCGTATGTCGGTCTCGGAGGACTACAATCCGCGGGGCAGACATCTTTTGACGGCGTCCTTCCGGGTGGACACGGGACGCTGGCGTCCGTACGTGAGCGCCGTTTTCGATCTCAGGGAGGGCGCGACCGCGTCCTGCCGTATGGGCGTAACACGCGTCTTTCACTGTTTCAGTCTGATGTTCGGAATAGAGCGGGACATGGTGGAGCACAAGTACAGCGTTCATTTCTGGCTGGGGCCCGCCGGAATGGAGACGGGTCGCGTCCGCGTCCGGGGAGAGGAGGTGGGAAGCCGCTGAGGTCGGGTTTCGCGACGAGTCGGACAAGGACTCCACTGGAGGATAGAAGGAGATGAAAGACTCGAAAGAGAAAGGCGGGGAGCGGATCGCGCAGTCGGTGACGGCCGTCTATCCGGGCACGTTCGACCCGCCCACCAACGGACATCTGGACGTGATAGAGCGCGGCGCCAGGCTGTTCTCGCATCTCATCGTCGGCGTGGCGAACAATCCGGAGAAAGGTCCGCTGTTCTCGGTGGAGGAGCGCCTGACGATGCTGCGACGGCTGACCGCCGGTTTCGCCAACGTCGAGATCGCGGCCTTCAGCGGTCTGACCGTCGAGTTCTGCCGCAAGAGAGGCGCGAAAGTGATACTGCGCGGCATCAGAACGTTCAGCGACTTCGAGTACGAGTTCCAGATGGCTCTCACCAACCGCAGCCTCGCTTCCGAGATCGAGACCCTCTTTGTGATGCCGTCGGAGACCTACTCCTATCTTTCGAGTTCGATGGTGAAGGAAGCGGTGGCCCTGGGCGGCGACCTGAGCAGATTCGTGCCCGAGACGGTGCTGGACTGTCTGGTGCGCAAATACGGCAGGATGCGGCCTACGGCTTCCGACGGGCGAGCAGACGTTCGACCCGAATGAGCAGGCGCTGCGCCGCGCGATGGGTGGGGTCGAGTCTCAGAACCGCCTCGCACTCGGCTTTCGCCTCCTCCAGTCTTCCGAGCCGTTTCAGGCACAGCGCGGCGTTGTAACGCGCCTTGCGGCTGCCGGACTCGACCTTCAGTATCCGTCTGTTCGTCTCCAGCGCTTTTTCGTACTCTCCGCGCCAGAAATGCCAGGCGGCGCGGAGCAGCATGACGCGCACATCGTTCGGCGCTTCCTTCTCGGCGACGCGCAGACTCTCGCCCATGAGCGAGAGATGATAGTCGCGTATGTCGAGCAGATAGCATCGCGTGGACTCGTCGGGTCGCTTCTGCAACTCTCTTTCTATCTCGTCGAGTTTGAGATGAGCGGCGCTCGCCCTCTCTATCGCCTGCTCGAGGCCGAACGCGGGCGGCGGCGCCTCCTCCGCGGACGGAGCCGCGGGAGGAGCGGAACACGCGGATCCGGAAACCAGCGCCGCGGCCGCGAAGAGCAACAGAAACTTCACCGCTCCGCCAGCATGTCCACCAGTCTCCAAATCTGATCCTCCTCGAGTTGTCCGGCGCGTCGGTCGACGCCGACGCCGACGCTCTCCAGCATCTCCTCCGCCTCCTTCGTCGTCAGACCGAACCGCCCGCGCAACACACTGCGCAGCGTCTTCCGGCGCATCGAGAAGACGCCTTCCAGGACGTTCACCTGCCTCCGGTGCTCCGCCGGCTCCACCACGCGCGTCCGGCGCAGCAGAAGAAGCGCCGAAGACACCTCCGGCGTGGGATGGAACGCTTCCGGGCCGACCCGCATCAGCCGTCGAACGTCGAAGGAGCGCTGCACGACCGCGGCCAGCAGGCCGTATTCGCGGCTTCCCGGCCGCGCCTGGATGCGACGCGCCACCTCCGCCTGCGCCATCACGACGCAGCGCTCGAACCGCGCCGGCAACGCCGGCAGCGAAAGAAGAATCGCGCCGCTCGCCGCATACGGTATGTTGCCGGCGAATACCAGCCGCCGCAGACCACGTTCGTCGGCGCACTCGACGAACTCCTCCAGAAGTTCCGGGTCGATTCTCCCGCCCGAGAGGCCGTCGCGTCCGACCAGGCTCACGTTGGACAGATCGGACAGCAGCCGAGAGGCCTGCCGCAGCAGACCGGCGTCGATCTCCACCGAAAAGACCCAGCCGGCGCGTTCGGCCAGCGCCCGCGTGAGATTGCCCAGTCCCGCGCCGAACTCGAACACGGCGGCCTCGCGTTCCACGCCGTCGAGCGCGGCCCGAGCCGCGGCCGTCAAGACCTTCCGGCTCGTCACGAAGACCTGTCCTTTACGTCTGCTCAGCCGGAGGCCGGAGGCCAGAAGTATCTCTTTCATCTCCCTCCGGGTCAGCACGGCGTCCTCCGCGGCGGGTCGAACTACAGTTTTATCTCCGAGGTCTCCTCGCCGGAGAGCGCGCCCTTCCGACGTGAGGATCTCATCCTGCCGTAAGCCTCCTTCGCGTGCTCCGTCACGTGGGACACGTCGGCCGTGCTGCGGACGGCCATGTAACGCGTCCACCGCTTGTTGGAAGGCTGGCTCGGAATGCCGGACAGCGGCGTCTCCCCGCAGAAGAAACTGATGTTCACGTGCTTCTTGACCGGATACATATAGACGAAAGGCGAGTCGCCGGAGTAGCAGACCATGCCGGAGACGCTCTCGGACAGGCGCGTCGGACGCCAGTCCAGTTCGGGAGAGAGTTCGACGATGGCCGCCTCCAGGTCGTCGAAGACGCGTCTGGTCTCCTCGGGAAAAGAGTTCTCGATCCACCTGTCGAACTCAGCCCGCGTAAGAGGCTCCGCGACGCCGGCGGATGGCGCGGCTTCCTTCCCCTGCGTTCCGGCCGAGGCCTCCGCGGCCGCCGGCTTTCCGGAGGTCCGCGACGCCTTTACGGACGACGTCGCCTTCGCGGCGGAAGCGGTCTCCTCCGGCGCGGCTTTGTCCGGCTCACCGGCTTCCGTTCCGGACTCCGCGCCCCTCATCGAACGAAAAAAGTCCGCTGACTCCACAACGGTCTTCTTCAGCACGAGCACCTCGAGATGTCCGCACTCCGGCGGTCGTTTCGCGCCCCAGTCGTCCTCCCAGCAGACGACCATGTCGCAGTCCGCAGGCTTGCCGCTCTTCAAAAGGTCGCTCGCCTTCAACTCCACCTGCGCGCGGAGGCGCTTCCAGCCGCCGTCGGCCCGTTCGCGTAACTCGCAGTTCGGACAGCCTTCGCCCATCCATTCGACGTACAGGCCCAATTCGCCGCTGAGCATCCCGAAAAGGAACATGACCGCCTGACGGGTGCTCGGCGCATACACCAGATTGCGGAACGCCAAAAGGTCCCCGACGATTCTTTCCACCCCGCGCTCCTCCAACACGTCGCGGCACGGCGATTTTACACGCCCGGCACGCCGCTTGGGAAGCGAAAATCCTTCGAAAATCCGCAGTCGCCGCCGCGCGCACCGTCCGCACAAACCCCGGATAAGGATTGAAGGCGCGGGCCCGCGGAAGCAAAATATCACGGTTCGCGGCAGGAGATCGCCAGATGCCCGAAAAAGTGAAAACCCTCCAGATAGAAGAAGGCCTGAAAGAAGCGTATCTGACCTACGCGATGAGCGTGATAATCAGTCGCGCGCTGCCGGACGTGCGGGACGGACTCAAGCCGTCGCAGCGGCGGATACTGGTGGCGATGAACGATCTCAAACTCGGCCCGCGCGCGAAGTTTCGCAAGTGCGCGAAGATATGCGGCGACACCAGCGGCAATTACCATCCCCACGGCGAGGGAGTGATCTATCCGACGCTGGTGCGGATGGCGCAGGACTTCAACATGCGCTGTCCGCTGGTGCAGGGACAGGGCAACTTCGGCTCGGTGGACGGCGACGCGCCTGCTGCCATGCGTTACACCGAGGCGCGGATGAGCGCTCTCGCCGTCGAAACGCTCGAGGACATGGACAAAGAAACGGTGGACTTCGAGCCCAACTACGACGAGACGCGGACCGAGCCGGTGGTCCTGCCCGGAAAGTTTCCCAACCTGCTGGTGAACGGCGCCGGCGGCATCGCGGTCGGCATGGCCACCAACATACCGCCGCACAACCTCGGCGAGGTGGTGGACGCGCTGATCAAGGTCGTGGAGAATCCCGACATCCCGGTGGCGGAGTTGATGAAGACGCTGCCGGGACCGGACTTTCCGACCGGCGGCATCGTCTGCGGACGGGAAGGCATCCGCGAGGCCTACGAGACCGGTCGCGGTCGGATGATAGTACGCGCGCGTTGCCATCTCGAACAGTTGCGCGGCGGACGCGAAGCGATCGTCGTCACCGAGATTCCCTATCAGGTGAACAAGACGCGGATCCTGGAGAAGATAGCGGAACTGGTGCGCCACGGTCATCTCTCCGGCATCTCGGACCTGCGTGACGAGAGCGACCGCGACGGCATTCGTATCGTCATCGAGATCAAGAGAGGCGAGAACGCTCAGGTGGTGCTGAACAAACTCTACAAGCGCGGGGTGCTGCAGACGACCTTCGGCGCCACGCTCCTGGCGCTCGTGCGCGGCAGACCCGTCACCTCCGGCATCAAGGGTCTCATGCAGTCCTATCTCGACCATCGCTGCGAAGTGGTGACGCGCAGGACGCAGTTCCTGCTGGACAAGGCGGAGCGGCGCCTCCACATAGTCACCGGCCTGCTCATAGCGCTCGACTTCATAGACGCCGTCATCGACACGCTTCGCTCCAGTCGGACGCAGGACGAGGCGAAGGAGCGACTGATGCAGCGCTTCAAACTGAGCGAAGAGCAGGCGAAAGCGATTCTCGGCATGCAACTGGCGCGGCTGGTGGGGCTCGAACGCGAGAAACTCCTGCAGGAGCGTGACGACCTGAAAGAGAAGATGCGGGACTACTGGTACATTCTCTCCCACCGCGAGGCGGTGATGGACATCATCGTCGAAGACCTGCACCAGATGAAGGAGAAGTACAGCGACCCGCGGCGGACCGAGATACTCGAAGAGGAGCCGAAGGAGATCACGCTGGAGGACATCGTACCCGAGCAGAACGTGGCCGTGACGGTGACGCACTGCGGATACATCAAGCAGACCAGCATAGACTCCTATCGACGGCAGTTACGCGGCGGCAAAGGCGTGGTGGGCGCCGGCACCAAGGAGGAGGACTTCGTCGAGCACGTATACGTCTGTTCGAGTCACGACTGGCTGCTCATCTTCAGCGACGCCGGCAAGGTGTACTGGTTACGCGTGTTCGAGATACCGCAAGCGGCGCGGCAGACCCGCGGCCGCGCCATTCCCAATCTCGTCGAGATGGGCGCGGGCGAGCGGATCCAGCAGATAATCGCCGTGCGCAACTTCGACGACAGATTCCTTCTGTTCGTCACGCGCAACGGCGTGGTGAAGAAGACGCGTCTCGCGGCCTACTCCCGCCCCCGCAAGGGCGGCATCGTG
This sequence comes from uncultured Planctomycetota bacterium, assembly GCA_964412125.1. GTDB lineage: Bacteria > Planctomycetota > SKW154 > SKW154 > SKW154 > CAYPNR01. Next base: position 24,786 of record CAYPNR010000003.1, read on the forward strand.
GCGATCGTGCTCGACAAGAACGACAGTCTCGTCGAAGTGCTGGTGACCGGCGGCAACGACGACGTGATCATAGGGACGCACGCCGGTTACGCGATACGGTTTCACGAGCACCAGGCGAGGGCGATGGGCCGCGCGACCCGCGGAGTCGTCGGCATCAGGCTCCGCAAGGGCGACGCGGTCTGCGGCGCCGTCGTGGCGGAGCCCGACGGCACGCTGCTGACCGTCTTCAACAACGGCAAAGGCAAGCGGACGCCTTTCTCGGAGTACCGCGCCCAGAGTCGCGGCGGCAAGGGCATCATCAACGCGCGTCTCAAAAAGGGAGCCTCCGTCGTCGGACTCCTCTGCGCGCACGACGGAGACGAGTTGATGATGATCACCGAGGCCGGCATGATGATCCGATTCGCCGTCAAGGACATCCGGCCGACGGGTCGCGCCACACAAGGCGTCCGCCTCATACGTCTCGACCGCGGCGACACACTCGTCTCGGTCGCCCGCGTCGAGCCCGAAGAGGAATGAAGTTGCGGCGGAAGGCTTGTGTCCTCTGAAGGAGAAAACCATGCGGTCACTGGAAAAAACGGCGCGGGCGCTTGAGAAAAACGGTTTCGACGTGCACCTGGCCTCCGATCCGGAGGAGGCGCGCGGGATCGCGCTCTCCCTCATACCGAAAGGCGCGACCGTGGGCCTCGGCGGCTCCGAAACCGTCAGGGAGACAGGACTGCTGGAGGCGCTGCGCGAAGGAGAATACGATCTGAAGGACCAGTACGAAGAAGGGATAGACCGCGCCGAGAACATGCGGCGCCGGCGCGCCGGACTGACGGCGGACTTTTTCGTCACGGGCACCAACGCCGTCACCGAGGACGGCTGTCTCGTCAACGTGGACGGGATAGGCAACCGCGTGGCGGCGCTGGCGTTCGGCCCGGAACGCGCGATCGTGGTCGTGGGACGAAACAAACTGGTGCCGGACGTGGACGCCGGCTTCAGGCGCATACGCGAGGTGGCCGCCCCGCGCAACGCCGTCAGGTTCAAGCAGAACACGCCGTGCACCAAGGACGGCAAGTGCCACGATTGCAACCATCCGGAGCGGATCTGCAACATATACCAGGTGATCCGCCGCGTGCGCCTGAGCGGACGGATAAGCGTGATACTGGTGGACGCCGATCTGGGATTCTGATCCGCCTTCAGCGGGGAATCACCACCAGCAGTCGCGCGGGCGAGACGGCGCGGATGACGCACTCGTCCTCCGCCGGCAGGAAGAGCGCCGCTCCGCGGCCGAGTGCGGTTCCTTCGACGTCCAACTCGCCCCACAACACCGCCGCGAACCAGAAGGAGTCGCGTCGCGACAGCCGCCACTGGCTCATCAAGTCCACTTCCAGGAGTCTGCAGAACGGCAGTTCGTAGGCGGTGATCGCGCGGTCGTCGTCCTCTCTCTCGACGCCCCGCACCGGCGCGACCGTCCGCTCGGGACGGATGCACTTCGCGGCGCGCTCGGGATGCACGGGGCGGCCGCGTCTGTCCCAGTCCCACAAGCGTAACGTGGTCTCCGACACCGTCGAGACCTCGAAGACCAGTGTGCCGGCCAGGAGGGAGTGAGCCGCGCCGGGCGGTATGTGGAAGACGTCGCCGGGCGCGGCGGGCAGGTACCGCAACGCGCGACGGCGGGCGCCGCCGAGCAGGAACTCCGCGGCCGACGTGCTCAGACCCGCCACCACCGGTTCCTCGCGCAGCGCTTCTATCACGTACCACGCTTCTTCCTTGGCGCGCTCCCCGCAGGCGGCGCACGAGGCGTCCGGATGAACCTGCACGGAAAGATGTCCCTCCCCCGCGTGCAGGAGTTTGCAGATGAGCGGGCACTCCCCGCCCGCGCCGCCGCCGAGCATCCGCTCCGGCTCCGCGGCCAGCGCTTCGGCGAGCGTCCCGCCGGCGTGGGGACCGGACGCCACGCGGTTGGAGCCGCCGGCGTGCGCGTGCAGGAGCAGCGCTTCGCCCACCCGCGCGCCGGCCGGAGCGGAAGCGCGTCCGAACCACCGCGCCAGGCGGTCGCCGCCCCACACCTTCTCAAGCAGCACCGGCTCCAGCAGCATCAACTTCCGCGTCCTCCGCAAAAAAGCGCCGACCTCGTCGATCCCATGCCGGGCGAAAGTCAATGATACGCTCTGCGGCGGTCGTTTTCATCCCCCCTTCGAAAAGTCGGCTCAACAAGCGCCGGAGGAGACGACGCGGACAACCACCGCGCAGGCCAGACCGCCCAGGCAGAAGAACAGCACCAGCACGTCGGCGATTCCGAAACGGAACTCGAGGATGGAGGTTCTGCGCCGGCCGGGCCGGTATCCTCTTGTCTCGATCGCCAGACTGAGGCGGTGCATCCGCTCGACCGAGTTGACGAAGACGGGAATGATAAGCGGCACGTAAGCGAGGACGCGCCGGAGAGGATTACCGGTGAGCCTGAGACCTCTGGAGCGCTGGGCGTCGAGTATGCGAAAGGCGTTCTGGACGAAGGTCGGAAACAGTCGCAACGACAGTGCGACTGCGAAGGCCACCGGCTGCGGCAGGCCCATTTTCATCAGCGCGGCGCAGAACTCCTCGAAGGTCGTGGTCGCGAAGAACAGGACGCCGACCATGATCATCGTGAGGATGCGCATCGTCATGGCGGCGGCGAACAGCAGCGCGTCTCTCGACAGACCGAGGCCGAAGACGGTCAGGCACGGCCGGGCGTCGGCCGGCGTCGGCGCGAACACCGCCCACAACACGAAGCAGAGCAGGCCCACGGCGACCAGCGGAAAGGCGAATTTGCGGAACGCGCCCGCGACGCCGGTGGTGAACGGCGCGACGAGCACCACGCAGAACGGCACGAGAACGTGAGCGGGACGCAGAAGAACGGCGGCGACCGCGAAGACGGAGAGCAACGCGAGCAGTTTCGTGCCCGGATGAAGTCCGTGCATCCAGCGATCCTTGTCTACGTAGAGGGAGTACCGCACTCGCCGGCCCTCCTCTTCCGCAGTCGCCCCGCCGCCTCCGCGACGCTCAAAAAGACCGTGTCGAAGCCCCATCCGATGCGCACGAGGTCCGGCGGCGCCAGGCGTAGTTCGTCCAGCAGGCCGCGTTCGGAGAACAGCCGCCGCGGAGCGCCGTCGAAGGCGACCTTTCCGTCCTTAAGCGCCAGCGCCCTGTCGCAGTGCCCGGCGACCAGGCGCATCGAATGCGTGATCAGCACGACGCACGCCCCGCGCGCGCGCGCCGCAAGCGCCAACTCCATCACTCGGCGTCCGCCTTCGGCGTCCAGACCCGTCGTCGGCTCGTCGAGTATCAGTATCTCCGGCTCGTAAGCCGTCACCGAGGCGACCGCGAGTCGCTGCTTCCGGTCGAGACTCAAGAAACGCGGATCCGAGTCGGCCTCCGCAAGCAGGCCGACCCGCTCCAGAGACTCCTCGACTCCGGCGCGGAGCCTCTCGCCGCGGAAGCCGAAGTTGCGCAGGCCGAAAGCGACCTCCTCCGCCACCGAACGCGCGAATATCTGCTCGTCGGGATTCTGAAACAGATACGCGCAGACGCGCTGGAGCGAGTTGCCGCGATAGTCGCGCGTCGGCACGCCTTTGACCGTGACCTGCCCGCCTGTGGGCGCGAGCAGTCCGTTCAGGTGCTTGGCGAGCGTGGTCTTGCCGGAGCCGTTCTCGCCGACCACGGCCAGCAACTCGCCCGCGCGGAAGCGGACCGAGACTCCGCGCAGCGCCTCGACGCCGCCGGGATAGACGTGCGTCAGTTCGTTCGTCTCCGCGAGAACGGCGCCTTCGCTTTCCCGCTCGTCCTCGACAACCGGCGCCGCAACGTAGCCCTTCCGCAGAAGAATCTCCACCGCGTCCTCCGCGACCAGCGGTCGTTCGGCCTCGCCGAGGGCCTCGAAGAGGAGACAGGTCTCCGGCGGCTCGACTCCGCAGGCGCGCAGGAGTGAGACGTCTTTCAGCACCTCCTCCGGAGGGCCGCTTTTTTCGATGCGGCCGTCCTTCATCAGAACGACGCGCGCGGCGTCCGCGGCGAGACGCGGCTCAGTCTCCGCGGACAGGAGTGTGAGACCGCCCCGCAGCCGCGCAAGCGTCTCGACTATGTCGCGCGCGCCGCGCGGGTCCAGTTGCGAGGTGACCTCGTCGAGAAGCAGAAGCGACGGCTTCATCGCCACGGCGGCCGCAATGGCGAGTCGCTGCTTCTGTCCTCCGGAGAGCGTCCACGGCGGCCTTCGTTCGAGACCGCGAAGGCCGACCATCTCCAGCGCCCACGCCACGCGCCGACGTACCTCCTCAGGCTCCAGCGCGAGCGACTCCGGGCCGAACGCCGTCTCGCTCTCCACGGTCGCGCAGAAGAGTTGGCTTTCGAAGTCCTCGAAGACCAGCGCAAGACGACCCGCGACCTCCGCCGTGCTGCGGGCCGTCACGTCCTCGCCGAAGAGAGAGATCGAGCCTTCAAGGGTTCCCGGGAAGTATTTCGGCGCGGCCCTGCTCACGCAATGCAGGAAAGTGCTTCTGCCGGCGCCGGAGGCGCCGAGCAGAACGGTGTGCTCGCCTTCGTCCTGCGCGAAATCGATCCCTTTGACGGCGGGAGTTGCGGCGCCCTCGTGCGTGAACGAAAGCGCCCCGGTCGCCACGGCTCTCACAGAAGCACCACTCCCACCATCATCAACACGTACCACATCCAGCAACGCGCCCACACGCCTCCCGGCGAGCCGCCGAAGTCGAGAACGCGGGACGGATCGCCTCTGTAGAAGCAGACCGCCGTCGCGACGACGGCGGCGGCTCCGGCGACCGTCATGTAGAGGCCGAGCATCGATCGTATCCGCGACGCCGCGCTCTCCTCAGGCGGCGACGCGAGCATCCGCAGGCGTCTGGCGCGCGGCAGAATCAGAGGATAGAGCACCGGCAGCAGAACCACTCCGACGACGGCGTTGTTGAAGAGTATGGCGAGTGCGAGCGGCAAAAGCGGCAGAAGCCCCATCGCGTCGACGAACCAGCCGATGGCGGCAGCGCAGACCAGCGCGCCGACGACGCCGACCACCATCAGCGACGGAACGGTCGCGGCCGGACGCAACGGCTCGCCGCCGGCGTGCCGGCGAAGGTTGCGCGACCACATCCTGTACGGAACGTACGCCAGGAGGAAGTTGCCCACGAAGCCGCCGACGGTGCCGAGCGAGATCATTCCCGCGAAGACGTCGCCTATGGTGTTGCCGATGGCGGCGCCCCACGCCGCCGGCGGGCCGAACAGAACGCCGGCCAGCGGCGGTACCACCGCTCCGGGTCTTATCTCGGTGAACGTCGGTATTATCTGGAACGCGGCGAACGGCAGCCGCAGCGCCGCGTACAGCGCCGCCACCACCGCCACGACGACGATGCTGCGGGTATCCGTCCAGACCGCGAGCACCTCTTTCCAGTTCCTGCCCATGCGGGTCTCCCGAAACGCCTCCCGCGGACATTAAACCAGAACCGGTCGCGCGGATGAAGCGGATTCGCGCGCGCCGCGACGAGCCGACGGCGACGCGAAGAAGCGGTTGCGACTGGCGCGGCGGGCGGCGGATCGCTATAATGGACGCGGTACGGTTCGGGAGCGCCCTTCGGATGTGCGGAATCGTGGGGATGATCGGACGCGAGACGGTCGCGACGGACCTGCTTAGCGGCCTGGTCGCAATTCAGCACAGGGGACAGGACGCGGCCGGCATGGCGACCTACGACGGTCGCTTCCACATCAGCAAGAGAGCGGGCATCGCGGAGACGCTCCGCGCGCATCTCCACGGGCTGCCGGGCGCCTCCGGCGTGGGACACGTCCGCTATCCGACGGTGGGCGGCGGAGGCGAGCAGGACGCTCAACCCTTCATACACACCGCGCCGTTCGGCATCGCCCTCGCCCACAACGGCAACACGGTCAACTACGCGCAGTTGAAAGAGGAGTTGTGGGTCCGGCACAGGAGACTTCTCAACTCCGAGTGCGACGCGGAACTGCTTTTGAGCGTACTGGCCGAGGAACTGTCCCGTCGGACCGAGACGGGTTTTTCGGTGGACGCCCTGTTCGAGGCGATCGGCGCGCTGGCGGAGCGCGTCAACGGCTCGTACTCGGCGGTCGCGTTGATAGCCGACCACGGAATGGTCGCGTTTCGGGACCCGCGCGGCATAAAACCTCTGGTCTGGGGCAGGCGCGCGGACGGAGCGGTGGCGTTCGCCTCCGAGTCGGTGGTGCTGGACACGTTGGGCTTTTCGGCGGAAGGCGACATCGCGCCGGGCGAGGCGATGTTCGCGCCCGCCGCCGACCCGACGGCGGTGGTGCGAAGACGCGTCGGTCCCGAGACGAAACAGCGGCTCTGCATATTCGAGTTCGTCTACTTCGCGCGACCCGACAGCGTGATAGACGGAATAAGCGTATACGAAGCGCGACTGCGCCTGGGCGAGCGACTGGGCAGGCGCTGCAAGAGTCTGGACGTGGACGTGGTGGTGCCGGTGCCGGACACGGCGCGCGCGGCCGCGCTGTCGCTGGCGAACGCGGTGGGCAAACCCTATCGGGAAGGGCTGATAAAGAACCGCTACATCGGCAGGACGTTCATCATGCCGCACGAGGCGAAGCGGCGCACGTCGGTGCGCCTCAAGTTGAACCCCATACGCGGGGAACTGGCCGGCAGGCACGTGATGCTGGTGGACGACTCGATAGTACGCGGCAACACGTCCCGCGCGATAGTCGAACTGGTCCGCACGGCCGGCGCGTCGCGTGTGTCCTTCGCGGTCTGTTCGCCGCCTTTGCGGCATCCGTGCCTCTACGGAATAGACATGCAGACGCGCAACGAGTTCATCGCCCGCAGTCGTACCGAGAAGGACGTCGCACGACTGATAGGCGCCGACGAGTTGGTGTACCAGCGACTCGACGACCTGGTGGCGGCGGTGCGCGGCTCCTCTTCGGTCGATTTCTGCACCGCGTGCTTCGACGGAGACTATCCGACGCACGTCGACAGAGAGACGATGGAGATGATAGAAGCGCAGCGCCGGACGGCGTGTCAGTTGCCGTTGCCCGGCACATAACCTGTTGCGGCGTCTCCGGCACGTACGCGCCCTCATCCCAAACGTTTCCGCGCCGCCGGGCGATTCGCTTCTCCCGCGACGCGCTCCCGAGTCGAAATTTCGTCGGCGGAGCGCAACCGTCCGGGCCGCCCGCCGTTTAACTTCGTCGGAACCGATTGGAGGGCGCGATCATGCGCAGGTTTGTGATTCTTGTGACGATGCTGTCCGCGGCGCCTCTTCTGGCCGGATACGACATGTTCCAGCCGCGCCGGGGCGACAACCACGAGAAGGAGCGGCTGAAGAAGCAGAACGAACAGTTGCGCAAGCAACTGAGCGAGGCCCGCAAGCAACTGCAGAAGTTGCGCGGCGAGGTGGGCAAACTGCAGCGGCAACTGCAGTCCTTCCAGAGACAGGCGGGCCGCGGACCGCAGCAGAAAAGACCTCAACTTAAGAGGCCGCCGCGGAAGCCGCAGCCGAAGAAGCCCGCGCCGCAGAAGAAGCGTCTCGTACGGAAGCAGCCCGCGCGTCGGGCGCCGGAGTGGCTGAAGGGTCGCGACGGACAGCGGCTGCGCGAGATGCTGCGTCGCAGAATGATGCAGCGCGGCGGTCGCGGTCGGACGCCCCGCCGCGGCATGTTCCGCCGGCCCGGCTGGCTGCGCGGACGCGACGGTAATCTGCGTGGGATGCACCGGCGCCGGATGATGCTGCGCCGGCTGGGCGCGCTGCGCAAACTCTTTCAGCGCCATCGGGAAGGGCTTCGCGGCGGACTGCTGGAGAGACTGAGACACCGGCGCTCGGGCCGGAGAGGTCCGACGCTGCGGCGGCGCCCGCAGCGGCTGAAGAAAGCGCCTCCCTTCAAAGGTCAGCCTCGTCTCCTGCGGCGGCACGGCGGACCCGGAGCGCAGGGCGGACCCAGGGAGATGTTGAAGAAAGCGCTTCTGGAGCGACTCAAGAAGATGGCGCCGCGCCGCAGACACGGCGTCAAAGACAAAGGAGTCTGGTTCTAAGACGTAACAACCGAAGATTCCGGACCCGAAAGAGAGCCGGCGGACGTCACCGGGACGTCCGCCGGTTTTCGTATGACATCGACACAGGGAAGCGCGGCGGATCAGCCGCGGAGCCCTTCGACGAAGCCGGAGAGCGCGGCGACGCCCGCCTTTATCCGCTCCTCGGAGACGGCGAAGGAGAGTCTGACGAAGCCCGGCGCGCCGAACGCCGAGCCGAAGACCGCCGCGGTTCGGGCCTCCTCCAGCAGCGCCGAGCAGAAGTCCTCGTCGGTGGCCAGTTCCGCGCCGGCCGGCGTGCTCCTGCCCAGATACGGACGCACGTCGAGCATCAGGAAGAAGGTCGCGGCGGGACGGACGAACCGGAAGCCGGCCTCGGAGAGCAATCGGCATATGAGGTCCCTGCGCGCGACGTAGGAGCGCCGCATGGCGTCGGCGTCGGCGTCGGCGTTGCGCAACGCGAAGAGCGCCGCCTGCTGCGACGGCGCGGCGACGTTGCTGGTGGACTGCGCCAGATGATTCGCCGCGTGACGCACGACCTCACGCGGCCCGCAGAGACAGCCCACACGCCAGCCGGTCATCGCGTAGGTCTTGGAGCAGGAGTAGGCCGCCAGCGTCCGCTCCCGCGCGAATCGGGCGGGCGGCGTGTGTCGGAGACCTTCGTCCAGGATCAGTCTGTCGTAGACCTCGTCGGAGACTATCCAGAAGTCGCGCTCCACCGCGGCCCCGGCCAGTCGTCTCACGACCCCCTCCGGATAGACCGCGCCGGTCGGATTGTTCGGCGAATTGAGGACGACGGCGACGGCGTCCGTCTCGTCCCGAAGCCGGAGCAGCGCCTCCGGGTCCGGCAGGTAGTCGTCCTCGCTCCGACACTGGAAAGCGACGGGGCGCCCGCCCGCTATACGAACCATCGGCGCGTAGGAGACCCACGCCGGCGCGGGCACGATCACGCACCGGCCGGGACGCAGCACGACCGACAGAGAGACGAACAGCGCCTGCTTGGCGCCGGCGGTCACCGCGACCTCCGATGTGGGATCGTATCGCAGGTCGTGAATCTGATGAATTTTTTCCGCGAACGCGCGCCGGAGTTCCGGCGTGCCGGCGGCCGGCGTGTATCGCGTGGCGCCGGCGCGGGCCGCCTCGAAAGCGGCCTCGAGCACCGCGGGCGGCGTCGGAAAGTCGGGCTCGCCCGCTCCGAAGTCGTGAATGTGGACGCCGTCGGCGCGCTTCGCGCGCACGCGCGCGACCAGCGCCAGCGTCGCCGAAGGCCCCACCTGCGTCGTCCACTCCGCAAGTTCCATGACCTGTGTCCTCCGATCAAAGACATCCCTCCGGCGCCGGCGGCGGTCCGCTTTCCGCTAAAACGGACGGCGGCCGGAGTGTGACCGACCGCCTCCGCCCTGCACCATACCTCCCGTTCGTCGGGGCTACTCTTCCTCCTCCAGTTCGAGGACCTCGTTGGGGCACTCGTCGACGCAGGCGCCGCACTCGACGCATTCCTCGGGCTGCGCCACGACCACTTTCTCCTCGCGAACCACCAGCACCTCGTAGGGGCAGACCTCCGTGCACGCGCTGCAGCCGGTGCACGCCTCGATGTCGGCTATCTTGACGGCCATATCTGTGACCTCCAAAAAGGACCGCCTGGGACTGAAACCCCTAATAGGAACGGTCCGCCGCGCTGTCAACAATTTTCCTCCGGGGAGCGACAAAAAAACTGTCCGCGACCTCAGCCGAGCACGATACGCGCCACGAAATACGCCACGACGAACGCTATGGCCGGCGCCAGCAGCCAGAGCACCAGCCACGCGTAAAGAGGGAGTCGATCCACGCCGATCACTCTGTCTATGTGCGGCCGCGGAGCGCGTACGGGTCGCCGTCGCGGGACACGCGCGCGGGCCGCCGCGGGACGCCGGGCGCCGCCCATGTTCTTGACTATCTCCACGAGCGCCTTCTCCACCGTGGCCGCCGTCGGCCGCGCATCCGCGCGCTTGTCGGTCATCTGGCCCACCAGGTGCATCAGCGTCGCCGGAACGCCGGAAAGCGCCTCCGGCGTCCGCTCGCAATGCGCCTTGACCATGGCCGCCGCCGTCTTCTCGGAAAACATGGGGCGTCCCGAGGCCAACTCGTACAGCCACGCGCCGAGCGAGTAAACGTCGCTCGCCGGCTTCAGGCTCTTGCCCATCGCCTCCTCCGGCGACATGTAGGCGAGCGAAAGAACCGGCCGCGAAAAAAGCGAGACGCGCTGCGCCAGCAAGGCGAACCCCGTCACCTTCACCTGCAGCGAGTCGTCCACCAGCACGTTCGCCGGCGAGACGGCCCCGTGCACTACGTCGTGGGCGTGCGCGTGCGCGAGCGCCCTGGCGCAACCGCGGGCGACGACGAGACGGTCGTGCATGGACGGCTCGTTTTTGCCGGCGAAGTCCGGATACGGCTCTCCTCCGAAGTGCTCCATCACGCAGAAGGTGCGACCGTCGGCGCTCTGGACGTCGAAGACCTGCAGAATGTTCGGATGCCGCAGGGTCGAGGCGCGTTTGGTCTGCTCCGCGAACGCCCGAACGGCGGCGGTGTCCCGTCCCAGTTGCTGGTCGAGCACGTACAGCGTCACCTCGCGGTCGAGCGCCACCTGGCGGCCGAGGTAGTAGACGCCGGTCTCGCCCAGACGCAACCTCTTCATCACCTGAAAGCCGCCGAGAGTGCCGCCGACCAGTTCGTCCTCCGGCTCGCCGGCGAACACCAGTACCGTTCTGCCGATGCGGATGCGGTCGCCGTAGTTGAGCGCGCTCTTCTTCACACGCATCTCGTTCAGAAACGTTCCGTTGGACGACTTCAAATCGACGATGAAGTAGCGGCCGCCCTCCTTGACGATACGCGCGTGCTTGCGACTCGCCTTCTCGTCGCCGATGGTGAGACGGCAATCCTTGTGGCGCCCCACCACCATGCCGTCCTTCACCACCACGTCTTCGCTTATCCTCTTGCCGGTCACGAAAACCAGCCTCGCCAAGCGAAGGTCTCCTCCTGTGACGCTCAAGAATTATACACACCGACCGCCGTCGGTAAAGCAATACCTCACGTCGCGGCGGAGCGACGACCGACTCACATGAGACCGAGAAGGCGGCGGAAGACGAGTGCGTTGCCGGCGGCGGACGCGGCGTGACAGTTGTTGAAGAACACCAGCACGCGACCGGCGCGGCCGGCCAGCGCGCGTACCTTCGGCACCCACCCGGCCAACTCTTCCTCTCCGTAGGAGTAGTCGTAACGCGACTCTCTTCCGCCGTACCAGTTGCGGGCGTTCCGCGAGTGGAAACGCACGTACGCCGGCTCGGCCGTGTAACGCGCCCGCCGGTCCGGCAGTCCGCGCAGCGCGGGCAGATCCACACAACAGTATCCCATCCTGTTCACCGCCAGCAGGTCGAAGACGGGGTCTTTCTGCCAGGCGGCGTTTCTGAACTCCACGGCCAGCGGAAGTCCCTCGAACATCTCTCTCAGCCGCACAAGGTGACGACGGTTCTCGAGTGTGTCGCGGAACGAGTTGGGAAACTGGGCCAGAAGCGCCGCGAGCCTGTCCGCCTCCACCATCGGCGCGATTCCCTCGCGGAAGCGCGTCGCGACCTCCTCGACGCTCTCCTCCTCCACTTCGTGGGTCAGCGCGCGGTTCAACTTCACCGCGAACAGGAATCCCGGCGGCGTCTCCGCGACCATCCGCGCGGCGCTCCTCGGCGAAGGCATTCCGTAGTAGGTGTAGTTTATCTCCACCGCGTCGAACTGCGTCGCGTAGTAGGACAGCATTCGATCCCTGGCGGTGCCGGCCGGGTAGAACGGACCGACCCAGTCCGCGTACTGATAACCGCTCGTGCCGACGATGACGGCCATTTCGGTCCCCTTGCGCGTCCGAGGCGGACGACGATTATCCGCGCTGCGGCGACGCCGGTCAAGGCGCCGCCCGGAGCCGGGCGCGGACCGAACGGTGTTCTGATTGACGCGGACCGCCGTCGCGATAGAATGAGGCGCGGACGACCCTTGCAGGAGCGCCGAATGGACGAGAGCCTGCGTGAGAGACTGAAGAAGGTGCGTCTGGTCATCCTCGACGTGGACGGCGTGCTGACCGACGGGCGGATAGTCATGGACGAGGACGGAAAAGAACTCCGTTTCTTCGACGTCAAGGACGGCTTCGGCGTACGCGCGATGATCGAGATGGGCGTGTCGGTCGCGGTGATAAGCGGCAGAGCCGCGCCTTGCGTCGCCAGGCGCCTGGAGGGCCTGGGCGTACGCGAGGTCTACCAGGGCGTCCGCGAGAAACGAAAGCCTTTCGCGGAACTTCTCGACAAACACGGTCTCGAACCGGAAGAGGTTCTCTTCGTCGCCGACGACGTCTACGACCTGCCGCTCTTCGGGGAGGTGGGTGTCAAGGTGGCGGTGAGCGACGCGACGGAGGAGGTGAGACGCGCGGCGGACTGGGTCACGAAGCGGCCCGGCGGACGCGGCGCGGTACGTGAAGTGGCCGAGGCGCTGCTCGCCGCGAAGGACCTGTGGAGGCGCGTGCTCGAGAAGTTACACGACGAGCGTCGCGAGGACGACCTGTAGGCCGGGGGGCGGAGTTTGCGGAAGGTACTCGAATTTCTGGCGCTGTTCTCGCCGGTCTTCCTCGGCATACTGTATCTGACCGGCGATCTCGGCCGACTGGCGCGACTGCCGAGGCGCGAGGCGGCGCGCTCCGATCTCGACCTGTCGAAACGCGTGATGGAGACGGAACGCGGCTATTTCGTACGGGAGGTGGGGCGCTGGGAACTGAAGCGCTGGGACGCGGAGAGCAGACGTCTCCTGTGGCGGGCCGGCGGCGCGCGCGCGCGCGCGCTGGAGGAGGCCCGTCTCGCGGTGGAGGCGCCCGCGGGCTTCTTCAACCGCTGGCGTGAAGGGCGTATCGAGGTCAGAACCGACTTCTCCGCCGACAGGGCCGTGGTGAGTCTGCCGAAGGACGGTTACGAAGCCGAACTGGAAGGCGAGGTCAGGATAACGGCGCGGGCCGAAACGCGTCCTTCTCTTGTGGTCCTGCAGACGCCGCAGGTGCTCCTGCGTGTGGGGCCGGACGCCGGAGAGGCGCGGCTGGAGACCGACGCGCCGGTGCGCCTGGCGCTCGACGACACGGTCGTCGTCGGCGAAGGTCTGCTGGCGACCAGCGCCCTGCGCAGAATCGTCATCAAGCGACGCGTCCGCTTCGCGCGGGCCGGAGAGAAAGGCTTTTCCGGCTCGGCCGGCGGACTGGCCGCCGAGGAGACGGGCGAAGGCGTGATGCTCCGCCTCACCGGAGGAGTGCTCGTGCGTCAGGCGGAGACCACCGTGGTGGCGCCGGGCGCGACCGCCGTTCTCGACAGGAAAGGCGATCTCCTCCGCGTCGTCGCCGCAGGCGCGGAAGGCGTCCGCGCGGAACGCGCCGGCGTGCTCCTGGAAGGTCGACGTCTGCTCTACGACGCGCCGGAACGACGACTGCTGCTGGACGGCTATCCCGTGGCGGCCGCCGAACGCGGAAGATTCGTCGCGGGTCGCATAGACGTCCGGTTCGACGCAGAAGGCGCAGAAGCCGTACTCACAGGTCGCGTGAAAGGATGGCTCTCCGACGAGAACGGGACCGTGTGGAGATTCGACGTTCCCGGCGGCGGAACCGCCCGTTTCAAGCGTCGCGGCGCAAACGCCGTCGTGACCCGCGCCGATCTCGACGGGCCGCTGACGGTGACCGGCCCCGAGCGACAGACGCTCTCCGCCGCGCATCTCTCCTTCGACGGCCGCTCCGTCACGCTTGTCGCGCCGCGCGGCGGAGGAGACGAGGTCCGCTTCTCATCCGACAGGGCGGTTCTGCACCGCCGAGAGGCCGCGCTCGACGGTCGCGTGGCCGTGCACTGGCAAGGCGAACGCCCGGCGACGCTTGAGGCGCCGACGGCGACGGTCCGCTGGCGACGCGCCGACGAGACGACCACGCTCAGCCGCGTCGCCGCCGCAGGAGGCGTCCGCCTCACGTTGAAGACGGAACGAGAACCGCAACTCGTCGCGATCGCCGAGCGCGCCGTCTACGACGCTCCGGACGGCTGCGTCGTCCTGCAGCCGCGGGCCGTGCTGACACACGGCGAGACGACGCTGACCGTCAAAAGGCTTACAGTCGACTTAAGAGGGACGCTCCGCGGCGGCGCGTTCCAGGGAGTGACGGCCGTCGGAAAGCGAACGATCTGCGTGGGCGGGGCCGGGCTGCGGGCGCGCTTCAGCCGGCACGAACTCCGCTCGCTGACGGCGGAGCACGCCCGCGCCGGGTGGTCCGGCGCGACGCTCCGGGCGGAGACGCTGACGCACGACCTGCTGAGACAGACGCTGCGCGCGCGCAACATACGCGTGGAGACCGACGAGGCGACCGTCGAAGCGCAGGAGGGCGAACTGCCCGAGCCGCTGGCCGAGTTACGAATGCCGCAGGCGACGGGCGAGTTCCGCGGCGCGGGAGGAACGTGGCGCTTCGCGGCCAGGAACGTCACAATCGAGGCGGACAGCCGGCGACGCGCGTTGAAACTCCTGCGGACCGGCCGCTTCGAGGCGGAGAGGTCCGGTATGCGCGTGAAAGCGGACGGCGCCGCCTACGTGCCGTCCGACAGGACACTGACCCTGAAAGGCGCGGTCGAGGCGTCCGTGGAGCGCGACGGCGGAGCAAAGACCACGGTGAAGGCGGACGGCGCCGTCATCTCGCTGGATGAGCGGAGCGTGACGTTCGGCAGCGGCGCTTCCGCCGCCGGCACGACCTCGCGCGGACCGTGGCGGATGAGCGCGTCACGCATCTTCGCCGTCTACGGAGAGCGCGACGGCAAGCCGGTGCTCGAACGCGTATACGCCGAGGGCGGCGTCAACGGCGTTTTCGGAGCGGGCGCGACCGCGGTGAAGTTCCGCTGCGACCGCTGCAGTTGGGACGGCGGGAGACTGGCGGCCGAAGGCGACCCATGCGTCGCGGAGCGGCCCGGGCTGAAGATCAGGGAGCGCCGCCTCACCTACGATCCGAAAACCGACGCGCTGGAGACCGATCCGGCCAAGCAGGCCTACGACTGGGAAGCCGATCCGGCGGGACTCAAGAAGATGAGTCCCCGCAAGTGAAGCCGCGGCTCCGCGTCGCGCCGTACCTCATCCACGCGTCTTGCGGGACGCGCCGCCCTTCACGGTTCCCTTGCCGGACCTCGTGACGCGCCGCTTGCGCAACGGAACGAGTATCTCTTTCGAGAACGGCGTCAGATTCTCGATCGAGCCGTCGGCGTGGATGGCGACCACGTCTTCCAGTCTGACGCCGACGCCCTCGTCGGGGTAGTACAGACCCGGCTCGACGGTGAAGACCATACCCGGCTTCAGTCTCTCGCCGGCGCCGGCGGCGACCGACAAACGCGGTCTCTCGTGAATCTGCAGACCGATCCCGTGACCGAGTCCGTGAACGTAACCCTCCTGCGTGCCGGGTTTCGACCGCGGCGTCGGATGTCCGAGCCGCTCGAACATTTTCGAGCACAACTTGTCGTAGCGGTCGGCCCGCGCGCCGGGCTTGAGCGCGTCGAGACAGGCGGTCTGGACTTCGAGCACCTGCCGCCAGAGCGTACGCGCGCGCTCGGGCACCTCGCCGACGCAGAAGGTGCGCGTCATGTCGAAAAAGTAGCCGCCGCCGGGCTCGCACGGACAGAAGTCGAACACGATCGTCTCGCCGACGCGCAAGACGTGTTCGAGATCGCCGCGGGAGTGCGGCACGGCCGCGTCGCGACCGGCCGAGAAGATCACTTCCTCTCGTGAGACGTCCAGATCCAGGTCGTCGGCCTCTTTCTTGATTAACCTCTTCATCGCGCCGATGGTGAGAGGCTTTCCGCGATACTTGAGGGCACCGCCGCGGCCGACGCGGCACGACGAGAAACGCTCCACCACCGCCCGGTAGATCATCTGAGCGCGACGACCGACCTCTCTGATATGGTCTATCTCGTCTTCGTCCTTGGTCATTCGCGCGACGGATATTATCGAGTCGGCTCCTTCGAAGACGAACTCGAATCCGCGGCAGCGCTTGAGATGCGGCAGCATCGCGGCGAACGGGCCGACGTCGACCGTGCCGTAGAGCGCCACACGACGGCCGCATTCGAGCGCGCGCAGCATCCCGACGATGAAGCGAGCGGCGGCGTGCGCGGGCGACTTCGCGCCCTTCCGCGCCGCGGCCCAGCCCATCTCCGAGTAGAGGCGCACCGGCAGACCGGAACGCGCGGCTTCGTCGCGCTCCATCAGGCCGACCACCAGAATCGGCTTCCCGCCGCGCTTCTTCACGACATAGCCGCCCGTCAGGTGAAGCGGGCCGGCGAGGTAGCGAAAGTCGCGACACGTGGAAGGTTCGCCCATCACCACCAGCGTGTCGACGTCGCGTTTCTTCATCAGGCGGTCGAGATCCTTTTTCATGGACTGCTCCTTTCATCATCGTGCCGGGGACATCCTACACCCTGCAGGCGGCGGCCTCAACGCGGAACCTTTTTGTGCAGGATCACCTCCTGCGCGCCCTCGCCGAGCATCTCGGGATACTGCGCGCATCCCTCCATCTGCGTCTCTTCGAGAACCCGCGGGTAGGCGTAGGCGAACGCTTCCTTCAACGTGACCGTACCGTCGCGGTTGCGATCGGCCGCGCCGCCGAGTCCCGCCAGCAGGTAATGAGTGAAGACGCCGTGGCGGTGATGGTCGAACTCCGCGGCGCCCTCGCAAGGGTGGCGACAGGCGGAGACGAAGAGGCGTCCCGGCCGCGTCGTGAAGGCGCGAATCGGCTGATCGTAGAGCGGCGCGCTCTGCGGCGCGGACGAAGCGCCGCGACACTCCCGCTCGACTCCGAAACCCGCGTCCACCATCAACACGACCTTCGCGGCGCGCGCGCGCGACAGCAACCCGGCCACGTCGTTCAGCGCGACCGCCGTCTCCGGCTTGCCGGGCTCGCTGTCGTAGAGGAGAATGTATCGGCGTTCGCGCGCCACCTCTTTGTGGAGCGCCGGCGGCGGCGGCACCGCAAGTCCGAGAAGGGAGCGCGCGACGGCGGCGGCCATGCCGGCGACGACCTCGGCGCCGCGGTCGGTCTCGGTCATCCTGGTCCTGCCGCGCATGCCGTATCCGGCGAAGTACACTATCAACTCGTCGGCGGATTGGGAGCGACGCACCATCTCGGCCAGAAGCGACAGAAACGCCGCGCGGGTCGCAGAGTCGTTCGACAGAAGATGTACGTTGCGACGCTCGACGCGGCTCGAAGCGGCCTCCGACAGCACACGATGCACCGTCGAGGCGTCGTCGGCGGCGAACGACAGCGGCGGAAGGCGAGGCGACTTGTATCGCGAAACGCCGACGACGGCCACCACGCGCTTGCCCATCATCCGCAGCGCACCGGCGGCGCGGAGCGCCGCGCGCGTCGACTCGTTCAGCGCCTTCAGCAGCGCCAGTCTCATCTCCTTGTCGGTCCGCTCGCGCAGCGTCCGCTCGATCTTCCTCCAGTTCGACTCCGAAAGCGAGCCGGGAACGGTGAATATGCCCAGAAAACGCCAGCCGCGCTGGAAGTCGTCCAGCGACAGTCTCGCTTCGAAAGAGACGCGTTCGGTGTGCAGCAGCCGGCCGGAGTGGGTGGAATAGAACTTCAGATCGAATGTTCCGCCGACGCCGTAGATCTCGTCGCGCAGCCACCACGAAGGCACCCATAGAAATATCCAGTTGACGACGTTCCATATGTACAGGCTGTTGGCGCCGGCGTAGAAGACTTCGTAGCGGGCGAGGTGCGGAACGAGCAGTACGTCGGCGTCCTTGCCCCACGCGCGCTCGATCCGCTCCTCCACCGACTTTCCTTCCACGCCGATCACGTTCGAGAAGAGCGTCGCACGTCTCACGCATTCGTCCACGAAACGGGCGAGTCGGCCCGGGTCGGGACGCATGGCGAAACGACTGGAAGATGCGGCGTTGGTCTTCTGCGGATCGAAATCCACCACGACGGGGGCTATCGCGACCTTCTGTGGAAGCGGCTCCGCCGCCTCGAGCGAGGCCAGATAAGGCTCCTTCTCGAGCGGCACGAACGGCTCGTTGACCGCGCAGCCGAGCAGCAGAAGAAGCGCGCCTGCGAGGACCGTGTTTTTCATCCTTTCGCTCTCCCCACACGTCCTAAGGCGAAACCGCGCAGCGGAAGCCGACGTTCGGCGAGCGGTAGAGCGGCTCCGGACATTTCCGTTTCGTGTTGCGCGCGAAACGAACGAGGGAGTCCTCGGAAAAACCGAAACTTCCGCCCTTGACGACCCTGAACTCCTCCTTGTACGCGGTGTCGGTCCA
>CAYPNR010000003.1:43237-63818 GCA_964412125.1 uncultured Planctomycetota bacterium
GCGGAACGCTTTGTCGCGACACTGCTCCACGGCGGTCTCCACATCGTCGGGAGTGGAAGCGAAGCCCCGCGCGTCCTCGTAGTGCTTCAGCGCTTCGAGATACTCGCCGCGGGCCTCGGCCTGACGCGCTTCGGTCATCAGATGACGATACTCTATCGTCCGAAGCCGCTCTCGTACGTCCTCAGTCTCGACGTGCCTGGCCGCCGCCCGGAACTCCTCCGCCGCGGCGTCGCTCTTGCCCTCGCGCAGCAGTTGCTCGCCGCGTACGAAATGCTTCTGATACTGGGCCTTCTTCATGCTCCGCTGCAGACTCGCCCTCTCCTCCGGCGTCATCCCTTTGAACTTCATCGCCTGCTCGTAGAGCATCACCGCTTCGTCGAATCTGCCTTCGCCGAAGGCCTCGTCCGCGCGTTTCTTGACGGTCTCGAACTGCTCCATGTACTCCTTCGCGCGACGCGCCTCGTCGAGCGCCTTCCTCACGCTCTCGTCGTCGACGCCCATGCCGAGTGCGTCGGTGTACATCAGTATGGCCGTGCCGTAGTCGCGTCTGCCGGCGAACAGACCGCCCAGCCGCATGCAGGCCTCGTACTTGGCGCGTCTGGCCGTGGCGAAGTCGCGCCAGTCCGCCAGCGCCCTGTCGAATTTGCCCTTAGCCGCGTATATCCTCAGAATCCCGTCCCATTTCTTGCCTTCCTTTATCAGTTCCATCCCCTCCTCGACCATGCGACGTCCCTCTTCCATCGCCTTGCGCGCGCGCGCGCGTACCTCCTCCACCGCACGTCGCGACTCCAATTGTCGGCCGAGACGCTCCGACTCCCACTTCAGTTTATTCGCCTTCACGTGATGCACGTTCTCCCGCAATACGTAACTTACGTTCTCGTCGGCGGTCCTCAAAAGTTTCTTCACGCCGTCGAAGTCCTTCTTCCTGAGCAGAACCGACGCCTGTTCCACGGCCTGCGTCGCCGCTTTCAACGCCTCCCCGATCAACTCCTGTTTGCGCGCCCTCTCCTCCAGACGCAGACTGATGAAGTAGGCGACTATCGCCACCACCGCTATCACAGCGGCGGTCGTCGGAGCGGTGATGTACCAGTACTTGCGGAACTTCTTCCACGTTCTGTAAGTTATCGACGGCGGCCGCGCGAGAATGGCCTCGCCCCGCATGTAACGCTGAATGTCGTCGGCCAGTTCCTTGGCGGTCTGGTAGCGGCGCTCCTGCTCCTTCTCCAGCGCCTTCATCACAATCGTGTCGACGTCCTTCGGCACGGCCGGATTCCAGCGCCTCGGCTGCGTTATGTCTTTCTGAATCACCCTCAACAGGTCCGCGAGCCCCACCTGCCCGAAAAACTTGTAGACCGGACGTCCGGCGAGCATCTCGTACAGCACCGCACCTATCGAGTAGACGTCGCTGGTGCGGTCCACTTTGTCTCTTTCGCCGCGCGCCTGCTCCGGCGCCATGTACGCAGGCGTGCCCATCACCATGCCCGCGCGAGTCAGATTCGGATCGATCTCCACGTTCTTCGCCAGACCGAAGTCGGTTATCATCGGCTCGCCGGTCTCGTCTATCAGTATGTTCTCCGGCTTTATGTCGCGGTGAACGACGCCCTGCTCGTGCGCGTAGTGGATGGCCTCGGCCACCTTCCGGGCCATCTCCAGCGCGAACGGCACCGGCAGTCTTCCCTTCTCATTCAGCAGCGCCCGGAGACTCTGGCCGTGTATGAAGTCCATCGTGAAGTAGTGCTTGCCTTCGAACTCGCCGATGTCGTGGATGGGCACGATGTTCGGGTGTCGCAGTCTGGCGATGGACTTGGCCTCGAGATAGAACCGGCTTATCATCTCCTCGGAGGCGGCGTCGCCGCCGAGCAGCACTTTCAGCGCCACGATGCGGTCGAGTCCCTTCTGTCGCGCTTTGTAAATGATGCCCATTCCGCCCTGCGCCACTTTCTCGATGATCTCGTAGTTGCCGAACTCCTTTTCGTCGGGCACACGACCTTCGGCCAGGCGCTCTTCGTATATCGCCGTGATCACTCCCGGGCCGGCGTCGCCGTCGGAGGAGGCGTCGCCGAACATTCCGCCCGCGGTCGCTTCCGCCTGCGCCGTGGCGCCGGGCACCTCCAGCATCGAGCCGCAGACCTTGCAGCGCCAGCGCTTGCCCACAGGAAAGCCTTCTATGCTGTACGGCGTGCCGCAGCCCGGACAGACCAGAACGCTGCGCTGCTGCTCCTGCAGAATCTCGTTCACCTCCTGAACCGTCAGGTAACCCTTCTCCACGCAGACCTCGCCGAGTCGGACGTTCTCGCCCGAGCGCATCCGCCGCCGCTGCTCCTCCACGCACTCGCGGATCTGCTCCTTCGAGAGGTAGCCCAGTTTCTTGGCTATCATGCCGAAAACTTTCTCGCCTTTGGCCTCCAAGGCCGCATCCTCCCTCTTTCGCCGGCCGCCTTCGTCGGCGGCGCAAATTCGCCCGCTCAGTTATTATAGGACGTTCATGCGAGGAGCACAACCAACAGGATGAAGGGAGCGGGAAAGGTGCGTCGCCGTCGCGACTGTGTCACGTGACGTTAGGCAGTTTCCGTCAAGCGCAAACCACACTTGACACGGCCATCGCGCGATGTCAGAATCCTTCATCGGATTTCATATGTGGAGCCGGTCGCGATGAAGATGACGAGACGGGAGTTTCTCAAGAGTCTCGCGGGGGGCGCCGCGGGACTGGCGATGAGCGGTCTGCGGGCGCAGGAGGAAGAAAACGGCGGCGAAGAGGTGACGAGATTCGACATCGTCTGCGACCAGGTGGGCGGCGGGACTCTCAACACCATCTGCGCGCTGTGTCCGGTGGGCTGCGGACTGAAAATGGACCTGTTCAAGGACCGGGTCGTCTGCGCCGGAGGCGGATTCGGACATCCGGTGAACGGAATGAACTGGGTCCACGGCGGCGAAAACTCTCCCTTCAACGGATACGTCAGCGGCTGCGCCCGCGCGCTGAACCTCGTCGCGGCGGAGAAAGAAGACGTGTTTCTGCGCTCCTGCAGGACGCGCGCCGGCTCCGACTGGAAAGATGTGCGACTCGACCGGGCGATCTCCGCCGCCGCCGATCTCATAAGCGGCTCCTGCGCCGGCGGAGGCGGCGGCGTGGCGATGGTCGCCGGCGCCGGCCTCACGAACGAGGAGTGCTATCTCGCGCGTAAACTCGCCGCCGGCCTCGGAATCTGGGCGGTCGACTCGACCGCCTCGGAGGTGCTCGGCCCCACGACGCGGGCGATGCTGGCCACCTTCGGACGAGCCGGCGCCACCATTCCGCTGCCGTCGGTCAAACTCGCCAAACGCGTCCTCGTGGTGGGCGCCGACGTGCCGGCCGAAGCGCCGGTGGCGGCGCGATGGATATTCGAAGCGGTGGAGGCGAACGACGCGCGTTTGATGGTCGTCAATCCCAGACAGGACGGACTCGCCGCGCGCGCGCACGTCTTTGCGCAGGTGCGCCCGGGAACGGAACTCGCTCTCGTGCTCGGACTCATCAATTTCGTCCTCTCCACCAACGCCTTCACGCCGGACTACCTCAAGAAGAACACCGACGCGGCCCTGCTCATCTCCAACTCGTTCAGAACCGTAGCCGACGCCGACGGCGTCTTCAGCGGCCTCTCCAACGGCCGCTACGACACGAGTACGTGGCGCTACCTCCGCCATCCGTCCGGCCGGGTGCTCGCCCACGATAAAATGCTTCATCCGCGCACCCTCATCAACGTCATGAGAAAACATTTCGCCGTCTACGACGCCACCACCGTCTGCCGCGTCACCGGCATCGGGCCCGAACAGTTCGAGAACATCTGTCGCACCTTCTGCGCGGCGACCTTCGATCCTTCGGTGCCCGGTCTCGTGGTCTTCGGGCGCGGACTGACCGCCACCACGCAGGGAACGCAGGCGGTACGCGCACTCTGTATCCTGCAACTGCTGCTCTCCAACGTCGGATTCCCCGGCGCGGGTCTCCTTCCCGTGTTCCCGCAGGGCAACGGTCAGGGCGCGGCGGACCTCGGCTTCCTCGCCGGTTTCATGCCCGGCTGCCTTCCCGCTCCGACCGAGGCCGAGCCGACGCTCGAAGCGTATCTGAAACGCCACGCGGACGCCACGCACGCCGGCGTCGGCCTGAAAGAGCGAATCGTCAGTTGCCTCATAGACACCTTCGACACCTCCGATCCGGAGGAGGCCTATCGTCTGTGGCCGAAGCCGCCCGCCGGCAAGACCGGCTCCATCGAGGAGATGATCGAAGCCGCCGACGACGGACGCCTCGAAGGCGTGATACTGCTGGGAGAAGATCCCGCGGAGACGCACGGCGCACGGTGGCTGGAGGCGGCGGCCAAACTCAAATGGCTGGTCGTCTTCGATCCGCTGCCGAACAGAACGGCTGAGTTCTTCACCGCGAAAGGCCGCGGCTCCGCCTCCACGGAGGTGATACAGGTGCCGGGACGCCTCTTCTGGGGACGCGCGGGCACCACCACCACACTCTGGCGCAGGATGCAGTGGACGGAGCCGGAGGTGGTCATGGGACAGGCTGAAGTGCCGACCGCGGGAATCACCTTCATCAACCGCCTCCACGACGAGTTGCTGTCCCGCGAAGGCGTGTCGGCGGGACTCGCCAAACTGCGCCGGGACGAGCACGCCGACGACCCTCTGCGTCTGGCGCCCGTCCTGGGCGGCAAAAACCTCAAGAACAACAAGCCTCTCGCCTCCTCGGCCGACCTCGCCGCGGACGGGAGCACGCGTTGCTTCTGCTGGTCGTACGCGGGCTGCGGCCAGCGCCTCAAGGGCAACAGCAATCGCGATCCGTCCGCCGCCGGCCTCTACCGCGGCTGGGGACACTCCACGCCGGACGGGGTCTGCGTGATGTTCAACAGAGCGTCGGTGAAGGTGAGCGGCGATCCTCTCTCGACCGGCGGAGTCGTCCGCTACGTCGACGGAGTGTGGTCGGGATCCGACGTCGTCGACGGCGCCGACGATCCCGCCCAGGGCGGATTCATGACCTCCGCTCTGGATGTGGTCTTCATGAAGGAGGAAGGCGAGAGAGGCCCGCGCAAGACCCTTACGATGCGGGGGCTGGCGCGGCTCTTCGCGCCGGAGTTGGCCAGCGGACCGCTGCCCGCCTACTACGAGGAGCCGGACGTGCCGCTCGGAAACCTGTTCACTCCGCCCGTGCCTCATCCGCCCGTGGTCGAAGTCCGCGGACGAGTGACGACGGGCGACGGCGGAAGCACGAAAGCCGGAACGGTCGCCGTGATCGCGACGCGTCATCCGACGCGCGAGGCTCACGGCCGACTCGGACTCAGACTCGCGTCGGTGACGGCCGTCTCCGGCGGACCGTTCATAGAACTGGACCGCGACACGGCGGAGGCTCTCGGCATAGGCGAAGGAAGCACCGTGAGAGTCGAGACGGTTCGCGGCGCCGTGGAGGGAAAGGCGACGATCGTGCGTCGACTGCCTTCCTATCACTGGAGCGGCGTCCGTCTCGGAACCGTCGCGGTGCCGGTGGAGATGCTGGAGGAAAACGTCATATTCCCGACGGCCCTCGATCCGGACTGCGGTGTCGCGTCGCTGGTGGCCGTCGGCAATCTGAAGAAGGTGTAGCGTCATGATGCAGGAAGGCACGACGGAGGTGGCCCCCGAAGAGGCGGCTCAGGAGGTGGTCCTGGAGGAAGCCACGCTCCTGGTGGACACCACACGGTGTACGGGCTGCGGCGCTTGCGTCCTCGCGTGCTCGCAGTGGCAGCGCTGGTCTCCGCCGGAGCGGTTCGCGCATCAGCGGACGGACCTCGGCGGCGGCGTCATGAACAGACTGTTCCAGCGGGAAGCGGTCTTCGAACGAGGCGTGGTGGTGCTCTACGCGATGCAGGCGTGTCTGCATTGCTACGAAGCGCCGTGTCTGGCCGTCTGTCCCGTGCCCGGCGCCATCGAACGCGATCCGGTCTTCGGCGATGCAGTCATCCTCAACGACACCGAGTGCATCGGCTGCCAGTACTGCGCGCACGCCTGTCCGTTCGGCGTCCTCACGCCGGCCGCCAAGGGTGTGCGGCAGTCGAAATGCAATCTTTGCTGGGAGCGGCTCGGCAAAGGCTGGCTGCCGGCGTGCGTGGCCGCATGCCCCACCGGCGCGCTGGTGCTCGCCGAACGGCCGCTCATCTTCAACAAGGCCACGCGTACCGGCGAGGCGGTCTTCCGATGCGATCGCGCCAAGAACGCCGGTAAAGCGTCCCGCGTCTACGGCGAAGACAATCTCCTCGGAGGATTCGGCCTGCTTTACGTGCTCGAATCGGACGACCCGCGCGACTACTTCCAGTCGCTTCATCCCTCCTTTCCGCGCAGCACATGGTGGTGGCGCTCCTTCCTCAGGCCGGCCTCGTTCGTGCTGCTCGGTCTCGTGTTCATCGCCATGCTGCTGCACAGGATGACGATAGGGCCGCTGGGCGTGCGCGTCGTCGAAGAGGAAGAAGAGGAGGAGATCAGCGAGAAGGAATACGCCCGCATGATAAAGGCCAAGCGATTAGAGGGCAAGAGACTGGCCGCCGACTACGACAAGCGTACCGCGCGAAGACTGAAAAAACGCAAACCCGGCGGCAGAAGAAGAAGGCGGAGGTGAAAACATGGCGAAAAGACCGCGTCGGAAGATGACCAAACAAAAAGCGAAGGCGCGTGTCGCGCGAATGGAGGCGCGACGCCGACCCGCCGAGATAAAACGTGAGAAGCGGATACCCGTGGCCGACGCCTTCATGCGATTCCGCGTCTGGCTCTACGTCGCTTCGTTTCTCTTCCTGCTCCTGCTGGAGGTCGGTCTGCAGTGGCGCGAGGTTCAGATATTTCCGCGGTCCATCGGCGGCTATCGAACGCATTACACGGCCCATTTCGTCACCTGCGTCGTCTTCCTCGTCGCCACATTCCTCATGTTCGGCCTGCGACTGCCCCTCGCGCTCATCTGGCGCAAGCACGACTTCGACTGGCTGCGCAAGTCCGGCGGATATCTGCGCAAGTACTCCCCCGTTCCGCCCGCCGACAGACTCAACGCCGGCCAGAAGTTGTTCGCTCTCTTCGCCCTGCTCTTCAGCGCGCTCGTCGGCCTGAGCGGTCTGCTCATTCACCAGCCCACGTTGATGGAGCCGCATCTGTTCCGCTCGCTCTGCAGCCTGCATTTTCTCTCGCTGCTCATCCTCACCGCCGGCTCCTTCTTCTACGTCTATCTATTCTACGCCGCCACGCCGGGCCGCTTCTCCATGCTCACCTCGGGAACCGTCACCGAGAAGTTTCTCAAACTGCACCATCCGCTCTGGTACGAGAAGTTGCGTAGCAAACTCGAGCGTCTCGACGTGAAGCACCGTCTCGCCGAGCATCTCATCGAGCGCCACAAAAAGACTCACGCGTCGGCGAAAGCCGAAGGCGAAGACGTGCTGGAGATGGAGGTGCTCGACGAAGACGCCGTCCAGGAGCCTCAGGAAGTGCAGGAAGTCGCGGTGATCGAAGAGGAAGAGGCGGAAGCGGTGGAGCAGGTGGAGGTGGAAGTGGAGGCGCCCGCTCCCGAAGAGGCGGCGGAAGACGCGGTCGCCGAGGCGACGACGGAGGCGGAGGCGGAGCCCGAAGAAGAGGCCCCGGATCTTCCCTCGTCGTAGCGACGCGCAAGCAGGAGATCGTCAGTTGGTACCGTTCCTCGTTCTGACGGTGAAGGCCGCGTACAAACGCGTCAACTTCTGGGTGCTTACGGCGGTGGTCTGCGCGCTGTGCGTGCTGGCGCACTTCTACGATCTCTTCTCGCTCGGCGAAGTCTCCACGCTGTTTCCGGAGGTGTACGCGGGACTGGCGCTTCTTGTGGTGATACTGGCGCCGGTCTTCTGCTTCGGCGACCATCTGGAGCGGGAGGCGGCGGGCGCGGCCGCTCTATGGCGCACGCGTCCGGTCGCGCCGGCGTCACTCGTCTTCGGCGTCCTCGTCGGCACCACACTCATGACCTGGGCCATACTCGCCGCTCTCGCCGCCACCTTCTACGTCACCTCCCTCCTCGCAGGAGCCCTCACGCCGGCCGCGACGCATCTCGTCCTGCCGCTCGCGCTTCCCGCCGCGTTCTGCTCCTGCGGTCTCGTACTGCTGCTGGCGCCGCGGGTGGGTCTTGTGGCCACCATCGTGATACTGCTGTCGATCTTCGCGGCGAGCCATATGATTCCGTACTTCTCCGCGTCCTCTCCGTGTCTGCCGGCGGTGGGCGCGCTGCTGCCCAACTTTCATGTGAGCAACGTGCAGTCGCTCATCGCCGTGGGCCGACTTCCTTCGTCCGCTCATCTGTTCGCCGCGCTGCTGTCGCCGCTCCTCTACGCCGCCGCCTGCTGCGCGCTCGCGCTGCATCTCGAACGCCGCAGATATCGGACGGCCGACGGTCGCCCCTGAAAAGCGAAAATCGGATTGTCTTTGACTGCAGCGGGGCCGCCGGCCAAAATCTACACCCGCAGCAGAAAACGTAAGGAGGCTCGACATGGCGGTCGCGCAGATTCAGACCTACCAAATGGTTCGGCCCTGGACGAAGGACAGGGAAACCGGGCAGAAGACGCCCGGCGTCATCGAGCGCAAGAGCATTCCCGTCCCGGAACTGAAGGACGGCGAAGTGCTGGTGGAGATAGCCGGCTGCGGCGTCTGCCACACGGACCTGGGATACTTCTACATGGGCGTGCCGACGGTGCAGAAGCCGCCTCTCACGCTGGGACACGAGATAAGCGGCGTCGTGGTGGAAGGCGACGAGAAGTGGCTGGGCAAGGAGGTGATCGTTCCCGCGGTCATGCCCTGCAACAGGTGTCCGATATGCGAGATGGGCCGCGGCAACAGATGTCTGTCGCAGAAGATGCCGGGCAACAGTCTCGGCGTCTACGGAGGCTTCTCGAGTCACATTCCCGTCCCGTCGGAGGACCTGTGTGAGGTGGGCGACCGGGGCGACGTTCCGCTTTCGCATCTCGCGGTGATAGCGGACGCGGTGACCACGCCGTACCAGGCGGCCAGGCGCGCGGACCTGCGCGAAGGCGACCGAGTGGTGGTGATAGGCGCCGCAGGCGGCGTCGGCGGCTACGTGGTGCAGATGGCCAAGGCCTTCGGCGCGAGCACCGTCATCGGCATCGCGCGTAACGAACAGAAACTCGAAAGAGCGCTCAAGTACGGCGCGGACTTCACCATCAACTCCCGCGACAAGGACGCGAAAGCCGTCCGCGAAGAGGTGAAGGCGTACTGCAAGGAGAAAGGCCTGCCGCACAACTGGGGCTGGAAGATATTCGAGTGCTCCGGCTCCAGGGCCGGTCAGGAGATGGCGCTCGGGCTTCTGTCATTCGTCGGCAAACTGGTGGTGGTCGGATTCACGACGGCGAAGGTGGAGTACAGCATCTCGCGTCTGATGGCCTTCGACGCGGAGATAATCGGCACCTGGGGCTGCCTGCCGGGATACTATCCCGACGCGCTCAAACTGGTTCTCGAAGGCAAGGTGCAGATAGAGCCGTTCGTCGAGACGCGGCCGATGTCGAGCATCGTGGAGACGTTCGAAGAGGCGCACGCGGGCAAACTCATGCGCCGCGTCGTGCTGGTTCCCGACTTCTGAGAAGACGATCAGGAAATCAAAGAATGGCGCCGTTTTTGTTAGGAGGTTTTTCATGAGCGGTCTGGACTGGCTGCCGAGAGAGGCGGAGTTGAAGAACCACGACCTGTGCGGACCGGAGTACTTCTCCGAGGAGGCGCCGGGCGTCATCTATCAGAAACGCCCCCTGCTCGACCCCGACGGCAAGCCCGTCGACGGTCTTTACTCGGCGTGGATCTGGCTCAACAATCCGAAGCAGTACAACTCCTACACCACCGAGATGGTCAAGGGCGTGATAGCGGGCTTCCGTAACGCCTCCACCGACCGCGAGGTGGTCGCGGCGGTCTTCACGGGCATGGGCGACAGGGCTTTCTGCACCGGCGGCAACACCAAGGAGTACGCCGAGTACTACGCCGGTCGCCCGGAGGAGTACGGCGCCTACATGGAACTCTTCAACGGCATGGTCGACTCCATACTCATGTGCAAGAAGCCGACCATATGTCGCGTGAACGGCATGCGCGTCGCCGGCGGCCAGGAGATCGGCATGGCGTGCGACCTCGCCGTCGCCAGCGACATGGCGCTCTTCGGCCAGGCGGGTCCGCGTCACGGCTCGGTGCCCGACGGCGGCTCCTCGGACTTCCTGCCGTGGTATCTCTCGATCGAGGACGCGATGTGGAACTGCGTCTCCTGCGAACTCTGGAGCGCGTACAAGATGTACCGTCTCAGACTCATCACCAAGGCCGTACCCGTGCTGAAGGTGAACGGCGAATTCGTTCGCAATCCTCTGGTGATAACGGACCGCTGGGTCGAGAACGGAGAGATAGTCTACGGCGAGATGAAGAGCGGCGAGGAAAAGGCGGCCGCGAAGGAATTGATCGCGCAGGGAGAAGTCGATTTCTCACAACTGGACGCCGAGATCGACAGAATGGTCTGGCATCTGGCGAATCTGTTTCCGGCCTGCGTCATCAAGTCCATGGACGCCATTCGCGCCAAGAAGCGTTTCTTCTGGGACCTGCGCAAGAACGACAGCCGTCACTGGCTGGCCGTCAACATGATGAACGAGGCGCTTCTCGGCTTCCACGCCTTCAACACGCGCAAGAAGACCGGCAAGGACACGATAGACTTCATAGGCTATCGTCGCGCGATAGCGGAAGGACGCGAGATGACCTTCGACCTGTTCGGCGAGGTGATGCCGCGACCCAAGGAAGAGTAGCGACGGCGGAGAGCGACGGCGAGGACGTACGCGACGGACGGCGGCGCGACCGTCGCGTCAAAAAGGCGGGCGTGCTTGAACCGGCGTTACGCCCGCATATAATCTTGACCGACGACCAACTTGGAGGCTCGGGAGGATGAGCAAGCGCATAGCGACACGTGTTCTGCGCGGCGCGTGGAAACTGACCAAGCGCGCCCAGGAGGAACTGGACAAGGCCCTTTCCGCCAAAGGAGCCGACACGCCTGTGGAGTTCCCCAACACCGGCTACTATCTGCCCATATCGCACGGCCTGCTGGGAATGGAGATAACCAAACTGGGCGAGATGGAGCCGCTTTTGCGCAAGACGAAACTGCTGCTCCTTCCCCCGCACAAGCGCTGGCGGTTCGAGGGCAAGGACGTTCCGCTTCCGGAGCAGCCGTGGCTGCCGGAGGAGGAGAACAATCTGCCGTATCTGGGCATGGTGCTGGACGCCGGCGCGGCCACGCTGTTCGCGGACGAGATCATAGAGGCGATCAAGTACACCGAGGATCCGTGCCCCTATCTGCCCGGCGCCGAGGAGCCGGAGAACGGCAAGTTGTGGCTGGGCGCGGCCGACGACGTGATCATGCGCGAGCGCGGCATCGAGTTCGTGGACGGAACGGCTCCCGGATTCGCCGCGATCGTGGGCCACTGCAAGGACGCCGAAACGGCCGCGACGGTCGCGCGACAACTTCAGGAGCGCTGCATTTACGTTTTCATGTCGGCCGGAACCGACGGAAAGGCGTTCGCCTACCAACTGCAGGAGGCGGGCGTGCAGATGGGCTGGCCGGTTCGTCTGGTGCCGTTCGGCGAAGACGTGACCGCCACGATTCACGCGCTGGGATTCGCGACGCGCGCGGCTCTCTCCTTCGGCGGCGCCAAGCCCGGCGACTACAGGAAAGTCCTCCGCTACAACAGAC
This sequence comes from uncultured Planctomycetota bacterium, assembly GCA_964412125.1. Taxonomy (GTDB): domain Bacteria; phylum Planctomycetota; class SKW154; order SKW154; family SKW154; genus CAYPNR01. The sequence continues at coordinate 54,963 of CAYPNR010000003.1, forward strand.
TGCGCGTGTACGCCTTCGCCCTGGCCTTCGGACCGGTGGACGACGAGAAGCACGCCCAGGCCGCGGGCGCCATCAACTACGGCTTCCCGGCGATAAGCGAGGAAGACATAGACCAGATACTGCCCACCGGCATCACCACCTACGAGCACGTCATCAGTCCGGTGCCGGCCGGCGAGATAGTCGACAAGGCGATAGAGGTGCGCGGCCTGAAGATAAGCATCGCGAAGGTTCCGGTGCCGGTGCCGTACTCGCCCGCGTTCGAGGGAGAGCGGATCAAGCGCGACGACATGCAAGTCGAACTGGGCGGTCCGAAATCGATGGGATTCGAACTGGTCCAGATGCGCGAGATGTCGGAGGTGCAGGACGACAAGATAGAAGTGGTGGGACAGGACTTCGACGAGATGGAGGAGGGATCGACGCAGCGGATCGGCATCATGGTCGAGGTGGCCGGACGGAAGATGCAGAAGGACTTCGAGCCGATCCTGGAGCGGCGGGTCCACGACTTCATAAACCAGGCGCAGGGGCTCTTCCACATGGGCCAGCGCGACATCGTCTGGATGCGCGTCTCCAAGCAGGCGTTCGAGGCCGGCATCCGCGCCGCGGACCTCGGCAAGATAATCCACGCCAAGTTCCATCAGGAGTTCGGCGCCGTCCTCGACCGCGTCCAGGTGACCGTCTACACCGATCCGGCGAAGGTGGAAGAGTTGATCGAGACGGCGCGCGCGATATACACCGAACGCGACGAGCGTCTGGAGGGAATGACCGACGAAGAGGTGGACACCTACTACTCCTGCACCCTGTGCCAGTCTTTCGCGCCGACGCACGTCTGCGTGGTGACGCCGGAGCATCCGGGACTCTGCGGAGCGTTCAGTTGGCTCGACTGCCGCGCGGCGTACGAGATCAATCCCGCCGGCCCGAACCAGCCCATCAAGAAGGGCAAGACGACCGACGAGAAACTGGGCCAGTGGGAGGGTGTCAACCAGTTCATCTACGAGAAGTCGCAGAAGAGCATAGAAAAGATGTCGGCGTACTCGATGATAATCGACCCGATGACCTCCTGCGGCTGTTTCGAAGCGGTGGCCGCGATTCTGCCGGTCACCAACGGCTGGATGGTGGTGGACCGCGACTACGCGAAAGAGACGCCCTGCGGAATGAAGTTCTCCACGCTGGCCGGGATGGTCGGCGGCGGCAACCAGACGCCCGGCTTCATGGGCCACTCGCGTCGGTACGTCGCCTCACGCAAATACATGCGCGCCGACGGCGGACTCAAGCGGATCGCATGGATGCCTAAAAAGATGAAAGAGGATCTGCGTGAACTTCTCCAGAAACGCTGCGAGGAATTGGGAATCCCCGACTTCATCGACAAGATCGCCGACGAAACCGTGGCCCTCACCGAGGAAGAGGTGCTCGAGCACATGCAGAAGGTGGGACATCCGGCGCTGGAGATGGATCCGCTGTTCTGAGAAGAACGCGCGGGACTGACAAAAAAAGCCGGCCGCGTCCGTAGACGCGGCCGGCTTGCGTTTCTGCGGTTCCGCGGACCCGTCGCCGCTCACTTCGGCAGGCCGCGGATGTCCTCGTAAGTACCGCCGTTCTCCTTGGCCAACTGCTTCATGAACGACTTGTGCGCGCCTTTGAATCCCAGGGTGTGCACCTTTATCTTCTTCATGAAGTTCTTGCGACGGAAGAACTTCAGTATCTTCTCCTCCAGCAGGTCGCCGTCCTTCTTCGGATCGCCGGTGTGCGTCGGCCAGCCGTCCGAAAGCAGATATATCGTGTCGCAGCCGTCCTTGACGAACTCCCACGCCTTCTCGAGCGCCTCGTCGGTGTGCGTCATGTACTGCGCGGTCAGTCCCTTCACCCACTTTATCGCCTTCTTCTTGTTGGCCGGCGTCGCCTTCACCATGCGTTTGTCGAAGCAGCGGATGTTGTTGTCGTAGGCGACTATGTTGAAGGAGACGCCGCTGTCCATCGCGTAGATCAACTTCACGAGTTGGAACTTGGCGCGTTCTATCCGCGCCACCAGCATCTCCTTGCCGGCGGGCGGCGAAGGCGGCTTCTTCTTGCCGTCCTTGTCGTCGCTTCTGACGACCGTCGTCCTCCTCGGCATCGGTCCGCGTCGCATCTCGTCGGCTTCCTGAGCGGTTATCTTGTCCTGCTCGTTCATCGAGCCGCTGGTGTCGATGACGAAGATGGGCGTGCGCGAGACCACCTCTTTCTTGAACAGTCTGGGCGCGGGCACCACCACCACACTGGTGCGCGGATTGGACGTGTTTCCGGGAGTGCGGCTCTTGGCTCCCTCCTTGGCGACCTCGAGCCACTTCCGCCAGTCGGCCGCCGTGTGGTACTCGACCTTGCCGCCCGCTATCCGCTTCAGCGCCGTCACCGCCTCCAGCCAGTCCGTCCCTTTTATGAACGCTCCCTTCCGCTCCTTCTCTATCCGCTCGAGATAGTTTATCAGCATCTCCGCGATCCGCAGGTCGCCCGCCTCGCCCATCGCCTCCAGCACCGTCCGCACCACCAGCGGATTCTCTTTTCTGGCGGTCAGCACCGACTCGAGTTTCAGCAGCAGATTCACGTCCTTCCGCGCCGCTATCGCCTCCACCGCCATCACGCGCATGTTGGCGTCCCTGCCGGAAAGCGCCTCCTTCAGCAGCGCGGCCGTCGCTTCGTCCGAGCGCATCGAGGCCAGCGCGTCCCGCAACGCGTTGAAGGTCTCTTCGTCCTGAACCGCCCTGACCGCCTTCAAAAGCATCCCCACCGCGCGTTCGGAGTCGTCCTGCGCCATCTCCGCGACCACGCCCCTGAAAGCCTCCGCGTCGCCCATGCGCACCGCCTTGTCCAGATTCCGTCTAAGACGCGACCACTGTTTCTTGTCCAACTGCTCCGCGAAGAGGCAGACCGCCACAAACAGCGCGAGAGCCACCGCCGCCAGCCGTTTCATCGCCTTCCTCCCACAAACGATTCGCTCTCCCTGTATTATACTCCCGGAGGCTCCTCTCACATTCGGAAAATCGCCGCCTGGGGCGAGGGCGGCGCGTCGGCGGCTTTTTCGGCTTCGCGCTTCCGCCGCCGCCCGCTATAATCCAGCATGACGTTCGCGTGGGGTGCTGTCTTGAGCCGCAGTAGAATACGCAGACTCTCGATCGGACTGGCCGCCGGCGCGGTTTTTCTGCTGGTGAGCATGGCGGAAGGCGCCTTCTGGAACGAGTACGCCTACTCTCCCAGACTCCTCGCCGGCGAAGGTCGTCTTTATCTGCTGTATGCGCGGAACCCCCTGCTCGGCGCGGAGGGACGTCTCTCCTGTCTCAGCGCCGAGGAGCCGACCGCGTGGGGACGGCAAGCGTATCTCGACCTCCGCATCGGACCGTCGACTTTGGTCTCCGGCAGGTTCGTCATAGCGTCCGGCGACTCCGTGGCCGTCTACGACGAACGCTACCTGCGCGAGCCGAAGGAGGAATACTGGCTTTTCTCACTGGCGCTGCCGAAGGGGCTGACGCCGGCCGCTCTGGTCGCCGACGGCGACGCGGTGATAGTCTGCGGCTGGCGAAAGGCCGACGACGGCTACGCTCTGGAATGGGCGCGATTCGCGCCCGAGCGCGACACGAAAGTGACGACTTCCTCCGTTTCGACTTTCGATCGGCCTTTCGGCGTCCAGCCGCTCCGCATCTCCGAGGGGGTCGTTTTCTTGTGCGCCGACGCCGAGGGTCGCCTGCGACTCCTTTCGAGAAGCGGCGTTCCGACCGATCTGGGGCTGAAGACCGAAAGCGCGTTCTGCGCCGCGGTCGATCGCGACGGTCGTCGGCATCTCTTCACCGTCGAGAAGGCCGACGACGGCGGCAGCGAGGTCGCGGAATACGTCCTGGACGGAACCTCGCCGCGTCCGGTCGGCCGCTACAAGCCGCCGTTCCGAACGCTCCTCTGGCGGCGGCCCGTGATCGACATGGAGGCGGTCTCCTTCGGCGGAGGCGTGGCGGTGATCTGCCACTTCGGCGCGATTCTGGCGGTGCTGCAGGACGGACGCTTCATAAAGGTGGCCGACGCCGGCTGGGCCGTGAAAGCGCTGCTCGGCGCCTTCGGCGTCGTTCTGCTCTTCATCGCGACGCTTCTGGTGATCTTCGCGGTTCTCATGCGAAAGGCGCCTCTGCGGCCGATCGTCCCGAGCGCGGAAGCGGAAGCGGCGCGTCCCTGGCGCAGGTTCGCCGCTTTCGCAGTGGACATGCTCATCCTCACCGGCGCGTCGCTGCCGTTCCTCACCGGCGTCGAGCCTTCGTGGGGACGTCAGGTCGATCTGGGACATCCCGCTCTTTTCGCGCTCATCCGACTCGCCTACTTCTGTCCGCTGGAGGCGCTTCTCGGCGCGACTCCGGGCAAGTACCTCTTCGGCATCCGCGTGACCGACGTCGAGGGCGGCCGCGCGGGACCGATTCAGATACTGGTTCGAAACCTCTTTCGCCTGCCGGACGTGGTGCTGCTCGTGGAGTTCGCGGCGCTGGCCGTAACAGGCAGGCGTATCGGCGACTTCTGCGCGACCACGACCGTAACCCTGTGGAGGAGTTCCAATGAGACGCAGAGCGGAGTTCGCGGCTAAAGGATGGTATCCGTCCGACGGCGACCGCCTTCGACGGCTGCTCTCCGGCTGGCTCAAGGACGCCTCCGACGAGGCGGCCGTCGGCGTTGTCGTTCCGCACGCCGGTTACGCCTACAGCGGCCATGTGGCCGCCGCCGCGTACGCGCGCGCGCGCGTCCCTGACCACGTCGTCGTGCTCAATCCGAACCACACCGGCCTCGGCGCGGGCGTCGCGCTCTGGCCGGAAGGTCCGTGGGAGACGCCGCTCGGCGACGTGCCCGCCGACGAGACTCTCACGCGGCTCCTGCTGAGGCACGCGCCGGTGACCGAGGACCCGCTTCCGCATCGCGTGGAGCACTCCGGCGAGTTGCAACTGCCGTTTCTGAAGATGCGCAACCCTCAAGTGCGGGTCGCCGTGATCTGCGTCGGCACACACGACCTGCGCGAACTCCAGCGACTCGGCGACGGCCTGGCGAAGGCGATCGAGGAGTCGGGCGAGCCGACGCTCATCGTCGCCTCCACCGACATGAGTCACTATCTACCGGAGGAGGAGGCGCGCTCGAAAGACGAAGCGGCGCTGGAGTACGTGAAGCGGCTGGACGAAGAGGGCCTGTTCGAGGCGGCGCGAAGGCTGTGGCCGCAGGGCGCCGGCATGTGCGGCGCCGCGCCGGTGGCGGCCGCCGTGAGGGCCGCGAAAGCGCTGGGCGCAAGCGAAGGCGTGCTCGTCAAATACGCCACCAGCGGCGACGCCTCAGGCGATCGATCGCAGGTCGTGGGATACGCGGCTATGCTGCTGCGATGAGCGGCCTGCGCATCTTCAGCAGACCGGCCAGCAGCAGACTGGCGGAGCCGTAGCAGAGAAGCGCGCACAGAGAAAAGTTCGCGACGCCGACCTTCGTCTCTATCACGCCGAGCGGCGCTCCGATCAGCACCAGCGGATTCAGAATCTGCAGCAGACTGTACGCGCCGACGGGACGGCCCATCTCGAACGCCAGCGGCACCACCGCCTGCAGCAGAAACAGAAACGCCGCCACAAGCCGCCCGCGCTCGTCGAACACGCTGACCAGCGCCTTCACGAGAAGTCCGTAGAAGAGCACCAGCAGCGGCACCATCACCAGCGCCATCACCACGCCGGCGCGCATCCCGGCAGATATCTCTCCGCCGAGGATCGGCCGCCCGAGCAGGAGCCAGACCAGCGCGTATATCAGAACCTGGCCCAGGAAGAACGGTAGATACGGAGCGTCGGTGCGCAGCAGTCCTCCGCCCAGCCATCGTCCGAAGCCGCCGGCGGGCCTGGTCCGCCGACGCACCAGAATGAAAGTGGAGACCAGCATCAGGACGAACATCACCGAAAGCAGCAGCAGCATACGCAGCGGTCCGTCGTCGCCCGCGCGGGACGGACGCACGGCGAGCGCGAACAACGCGCCGCCGGAGGCGAGCAGCGCGAGGCCGTGCGGACGACTTATGGCGGGCCCTCCGCCGGGCCGGAGCAGCCGCGCCGCCGCGGTCAGAAACCAATAGCCCGCAAACAGGAGGAACACCAGCGTCAGGACGAACGGCTGGATCAGACGCCCCGCGAAGAAGACCCTGCCCACGGAGACGCCGAAGAGCGGCTGAACCTGATGCAGGGGACTGAGCGCCGCGAGAGTGTCGAGTCGCAACTCACGAGCGGTGTAGACGAGCGCCGAGACCACAAACACCAGCGCAAGCGCGCCGACGATCGCGGTGATGGAGCGACGGGCGAGAGTGCTCACGAGAATCGCATGAGCGCCGTAGGCGAACCACCCGCCGAACAGAACAGCATAAGCGATTCCCACTCCGCGTCCGCCCACGCCGCCGCCGAGCACGCAGAACAGGGCGAACGGCAGAGAGAGAAGCACCAGAAAGAAAGCGAAAAGCGAGCCGCCGAACAGCCGTCCGAAAACCGAGTGCCACGCCCCGCGGGACGCCATCAACTCGAACGCCAGACGTCTTCCTCGCCTGTCTCCCACCACGCTCACCGAGAGTTTGACCACCACCAAAACGTGCAGGACGACCATCTGGAGCACCAGCAGTTGCTTCCAGTAGATCGCCAGCAGATCGCTCCACTTGTGCCAGCGGCAGAAAGCGTAGTCCGCGAGGAACAGAGCGATGAGAACCACGAGGTAGAGGACGGCCACCAGAACGAAGGAAAAGCCCTCGAATCTGAACTGCTGCCGCGCTTCACGCACCACGTGGGCCCACATGAAAAGACCTCCACTCTGCCGGCGCGGCGCCGCAGGGCGTCTCCCCGTCCCGAACGCCGCCCGGACGCCGTCGCATTATCGCCCGCGACCGGCACGGCTGTCAAGCCAAACAAATCCGTCGAAGACGCGTCAAACGCACGCGGAACACGTCGAGAAGGCGTCTCACAAAACCGCTACGGCGGCCGCGTCCGCTCTCATCCGCGGCGGATGGACGCCAGCGCCGCTTTTATGTAGTCGTCGCTGTAGATCATCTTGTTCAGCATCATCTCCACGGTTATCCACGCTTCCATCAGGTCCTTGTCGAGTACGTCCACGATGGCCGAGTCCATTCCCGCGGCGACGAACATCACCAGAGCCGTGCGGTTGATGAGACTGCGAAGCCGGGTGCCCTGAGAGACGTTGGAGAGACCGCAGGTGATGTGGGGAGGCGGATCGGTCATCAGTCTCACCTGCTGAATCACCTCGCAGATCATCGCCGGCTGACGCTGGTCGACGTTTATCGGCAGCACTATCGGATCTATGAAGATGCGTTCGGCGCCTATGCCGTGCTCGGCGGCTTTCTCGATGATGGTCATGGCGTTTTCGAGCCGCTTCGCGACGTCCTGACTGACGCCCTCCTTGTCCATGGTGAGAGTGATCAGAGAAGCGTCGTGTTCCTTGCAGAGGCCGAAATAGACGTCGAGTTTCTCGGGATCGGCCTGACAGGAGTTGATGAGAATCGGGTTCTGCGCGACCTCCAGACCCGCCTTGACCACCTCCAGTTTCTGCGAGTCGAGAGCCAGCGGCGTCTTGACCGCCTCCTGAATGGTCTCGACGAGCCACTTCATGGCGCCGATCTGGTCCCGCGCGGCGGTGCCCACGTTGACGTCGAGATAGGCGGCGCCGCACTCGGTCTGTCGCTTCGCGAGATCGTGAATCACGCTCTTGTCCTGTTCGGCTATCGCCTGCCGAACGTCCTTGAACATGCCGTTGATACGCTCGGCAATCGGAAGCATACGCAACCTCCTCAACAGACGACGACTAACTCACATGACACTATTCTGCCGTGAGACGCGCTCGATGGAAACATATTTCCGGAAGGGCGGCGAAATCGCCGGGGCGACGGAGCGTCCTCAGCCGAGGCGGCGGGTGCGGACCACGGTACGTGTGCCGCTGCGACGCGCCTGGCGCAGCGGCGCCGCGAGCCGCGACAGCCAGTCCGGGTCGAGATTCAGTCGGTACAACGGTATCTCCATCCCGCTCTTCCGTCCGGCGTCGTCCACCTCCGAAAAACCCGCTCTCTCCAGCAGTCTCCTGCCGAGGTCGTCCGCCGGATAGGCGGTCACGAACCTGACCGGCATCGGCGTGTTCCACCAGACCATGATGCGTCGGCGGCAGACCTCCATCAGCGAGTGCAGAAGCGTCAAGCGCCGCTCCGGCAGGAGTCTTCCGGTTCTGAGACCCGCGGCGCAGAGATGCATATGACGAAAGGTGTGCGGCACGCGTACCAGTTCATAAGGCTGCTCCACCGAAAGTATCCGACCTACGCTTCCGGGGCGCATCTCGCCTTCGTAAAGCGCGCGGGCGTAGTCGCCTATCGGAACCACGCTCAGAAGCATCCCGATTATGTCGTCGTCGTCTCCCGGCGGCTCGGTGAAAACCTCCCGGCGCTGCTCCTTCGAGCAGTGGAGCAGTATGAGCGAGCCCGGGTCCTGGCGCAGCCACGCACGCCAACGGGCCTCAGGGTCCTCGAATCCGAAGCGCTCGAAGAAGTCGTCTCCGAACATCTCACCGGCCGCCGCGAGCGCCGCAGGAATCTCCTCCGGAGCGCAGTCGCCGGCAACGACGTCGATCAAGAGCACCGCCTCCTCTCAAAGCCCATCCCGCGGCGACGCGGGCGGCTTCCGCGACCCCTCCGGACTTCGGGCCCGGCCCGTCACACGCGTTCCGCGCCGCGGCGCCGTCAGATGACGGCGAACTCGCGGGCCGTCTTTTCTATCTTCTCGATGGCGAAATCGAGATGCTCCCGTTCGTGCATGGCGCTGACCATGAAGCGAATCCGCTCGGTGCCGCGCGGCACCG
>CAYPNR010000004.1:0-38028 GCA_964412125.1 uncultured Planctomycetota bacterium
GATGCGTCACCACGGTCGGACGCATAATCTTCAACGAGATACTGCCGAAGGAGATGGCGTTCTACAACGAGACGCTGGACAAGAAGGTGATGGGCCGGATCATCGCGGACTGTCATCGTCTGCTCGGCATAAAGGAGACGCTCGGCCTGCTGGACGGAATGAAGAGTCTCGGCTTCCATATGGCGACGGTGGCCGGTCTTTCGTTCGGCACACAGGATCTGCGGCCGTATCGTCAGAAGCAGAAGGTGCTTCAGAAGGCCGAAGCGGAGGTGAAGCGCGTGGAGAGGGCCTACATGCGCGGCATCATCACCGAGGGCGAGCGCTACAATCAGGTGATAGACCGCTGGACGCACGCCGCCGAGGAGGTGACCGAGGGCGTGATGAAGGAGTTGGCGAGCGACAGGGAGCGCGGCCATCTGAATCCGATATGGCTGATGGTGGTCTCCGGCGCGCGCGGCTCGGAGCAGCAGATCAGGCAGATGGGCGGCATGCGCGGCCTGATGGCCAAGCCGTCCGGCGAGATAATAGAGACGCCGATTCGCGCCAACTTCCGCGAAGGTCTGCGCATGTGCGAGTACTTCTCCAGCACGCACGGCGCGCGGAAGGGTCTGGCGGACACGGCGCTCAAGACCGCCGACAGCGGCTATCTCACACGGCGTCTGGCCGACGTCGCCCAGGGCGTGGTGATCATGCGACAGGACTGCGGCACGCTCAACGGCATCACGGAAGGGCGGGTCGTGCGCGGCGACAAGGTCGAGGTGACGCTCGCGGAGGCGGTACGCGGACGCGTCGCGCGCGACACGATCGTGGACATCATCACCGACGAGGTGATCGTGCGGGAGAACGAGTTGATAACCGACGAGATAGCGCGTCGCATCGAGGAGATGGGCTACGACAAGATAAGGGTGCGCTCGCCGCTGACCTGCGAGGAGCCGGTCGGCGTCTGCGCGCGCTGCTACGGCATGGATCTCTCCACCGGTCGACTGGCGGAGGAGGGACTCGCGGTCGGCATCATCGCGGCGCAGTCCATAGGCGAGCCGGGAACCCAGTTGACGATGAGAACGTTCCACATCGGCGGAGCCGCGTTCCGCGCGCTCGAGGAGTCGCGCATGGTCGTCAAGCAGGGCGGTCGCGTCAAGATTTCCAAAGGAAAACTCTCCTACGCCGTCACCGCCGCCGGCGTCGTGGTGCTGAACAAGAACGCGAAAGTGGAGGTGGTGCACGAGAAGACGGGCAGACCCGTTCCGCTGGAGGGCTATTCGCCGCCGGTGGGCTCTTATCTGTTTCCGTCTCTGCTGGAGGGCAAAACGAAGGCGCAGATCCGAAAAGTCGTCTCCAAACTCGAAAAAGGCGAACTGACGCTCAAGACCGGCGATGTGCTGGCCAAGTGGGACCCCCACAGCGTTCCGATTCTCGCCGAGAAGCCCGGCACCGTGCGTTTCGAGGATCTCGTCTCCGGCGAGACTTACAGGAGACAGGTGGATCAGACGACCGGTCGCGAGCGGCTCGTGATAACCGCTCACAGAGGGCATCTCCATCCGCAGATAGTGCTGGAGGACGCCGAGGGGCAGAAACTGGCGGTCTATCCTCTGCCGGAGAAGGCGTACATAGAGGTGGAGGAGGACAGCGAAGTGGAGGCGGGCGTCATGCTCGCCAAGGTGCCGCGCGAGATCAAGGGCACTCAGGACATAACCGGCGGTCTGCCGCGGGTGGTGGAACTGTTCGAGGCGAGGAAGCCGAAGGACCCGGCCATAATGAGCGAGATAGACGGAACGGTGGAGTTGGGCGAGAAGAGGCGCGGCAAACGCGTCATCAGAGTGCGCAACCCCGAGACCGGAATCGAACGGGAGTATCTGATTCCGCCGGGCAAGCACATCCGCGTCCAGACCGGCGACTGGGTGGAGCCGGGCGAGCCTCTGGTGGAAGGGCCGCTGGTGCCGCAGGACATACTCAGAGTCTCCGGCGTCGAGGCCGTGCAGCAGTATCTGCTTCACGAGGTGCAGAACGTCTACAGGAGTCAGAGCGTGACCATAGACAACAAGCACATCGAGATAATAGTGGGACAGATGATGCGGCGCGTGCGCGTGGCGGACCCCGGCGACAGCGAACTCCTGCCGGACCAGGTGATGGACCGGTTCAGGTTCCGCGAGGAGGCCAAACGCCTGATGGAGCAGGGCAAGAAGCCGCCCACCGCCCGCGACGTCATAATGGGCATAACCCGCGCGGCGCTGATGAGCGAGTCGTTCATCTCCGCGGCCAGTTTCCAGGAGACGACCAAGGTGCTCACCCACGCCGCGCTGCGCGGCGATGTGGACGAGTTGCGCGGACTGAAGGAGAACGTCATCCTCGGCCACATGATACCGGCGGGCACCGGATTCTTAGAGTATCGCAACATGCGGGTCAAGAAGGAGAGATTCGCCGAGGCGGACTCCGCCGGCGACGCAGAGGACGCCGAAGAGGAAGCCGCGGTAGGTTAGAACAAAACGTTGCTGGAGGCGATAAGGAGATGCCGACCGTCAACCAACTGGTGCGCAAGGGGCGCAAGTTGCACGCGAAGAAGCGTAAGAGCCGCGTGCAGGCGCTGGAGGGCTGTCCGCAGAAGCGGGGCGTCGTGCTGCAGGTGCGCACGCTCACGCCGAAGAAGCCGAACTCGGCGCTTCGCAAGGTCGCGCGTGTGCGTCTGTCCAACGGCGCGGAGGTCACCGCTTACGTGCCGGGCGAGGGACACAACCTGCAGGAGCACTCGATTGTTCTGGTGCGCGGCGGTCGTGTGCGGGACCTGCCGGGCATTCGTTACAAGGTGGTCCGCGGCGCTCTGGACTGCGCCGGCGTGGACGGCCGCAAACAGAGCCGCAGCCGCTACGGCACGAAGCGGGGCAAGAAGTAGGAGGAGACCTCATGCCGCGCAAGTACAAGTCCACCAAGCGCTACATGCGGGGCGATCCGCATTACGACAGCAAACTGATCTCGCGTTTCATAAACGGTCTGATGCTGGCGGGCAAGAAGAGCACCGCTCAGGGCATTCTTTATCGGGCGTTCGACTTCATTTCCAGAAAGATGACGGACGCCGATCCCGTGGAGGTGTTCAAGCGCGCGCTTGAGAACGTGAAGCCGCGTCTGGAGGTTCGTCCGCGACGCGTCGGCGGCGCCACATATCAGGTGCCCATGGAGGTGCGGCCCGAAAGGCAGGTCGCGCTGGCCGTCAAGTGGATCATCACGGCGGCGCGGAGCAGAAAGGGCAAACCGATGCACGTGAAACTCGCCGACGAGTTGATAGCCGCCTACAATCGCGAGGGCGTCGCGTTCAAGAAGCGCGAGGACACTCACCGTATGGCCGAGGCCAACAAGGCGTTCGCGCATCTGGCGTGGTAGCGCCGACCGGGTATCGGAGCACGAGCGTGCGTTCGGGGAAGAGCGGATGGCGGGACTCGCTGTCGAAAAGATACGCAACGTCGGCATCGCCGCGCACATCGACGCGGGCAAGACCACCCTCACCGAGCGCATCCTCTTCTACACGGGACGCCAGCACAGGATAGGCGAAGTGGACGACGGCACCGCCACGATGGACTATCTCCGCGAGGAACAGGAGCGGGGCATCTCCATAACCGCCGCCGCCACCACCGTCGACTGGAGCGGCCACACCGTCAATCTGGTGGACACGCCGGGCCACGTCGACTTCACCGCCGAGGTGGAGCGTTCGCTGCGCGTGATGGACGGCTGCGTGGTGGTGTTCTGCGGCGTGGGCGGAGTCGAGGCGCAGTCGGAGACGGTCTGGCGCCAGGCCGACCGCTACGGTGTTCCGCGGGTCGCCTTCGTGAACAAGATGGATCGTGTGGGAGCCGACTTCTCGCGGGTGGTGGAGGCGATCGCGCGGCGGCTCGGCATGCCCGCGCTCGGCGTTCAGTTGCCGGTGGGAAAAGAAAAGGAGTTCGCCGGCGTGGTCGACCTTGTGGAGATGAAGGCGCTCTACTTCGACGAGGCCGAAGACGGCAAGGTCGTGGAGGCGCGCGAAATACCGAACGACCTGCGGGAGGAGGCCGAACTGGCGCGGGAGGCGATGCTGGAGACGCTGTCGGAGTTCTCCGACGAGTTGCTGGAGGCGGCTCTGGAGGGCGACGTCGACGCGGAAGTGATCCGGAAAGCGATCAGGGAGGCGACGATTTCGTGCAGTCTGACGCCGGTCCTGTGCGGCTCGGCGCTGCGCAACAGGGGCGTGCAGCCGGTGCTCGACGCGATGGTCTATTATCTGCCTTCGCCGATCGATCGCGGCGCGGTCGTCGGACGCCATCCCAGTCGCGATCGACGTGTCCGCTTTCAGCCGGATCCGTCTTCGCCGCTGTCGGCGCTGGCGTTCAAGGTGACGGTCGAGGAGCACGGCGAGTTGGTCTACGTGCGCGTCTACTCCGGTCGCATCCGCGAAGGACTGCCGGTCTATAACGTGCGCGTCGGCAAAAAGGAGCGCGTCGGACGCATACTGCGGATGCACGCGGACAAACGCGCCAACGTCCGCGAAGCGCTGGCCGGTGAGATAGTCGGCGTGACCGGACTCAAACTGACGATGACCGGCGATACGCTCTGCAGCAGAAACAATCAGATAGTGCTGGAGAGAATGAGTTTTCCCGAGCCGGTCATATCCGCGGCGATCGAGCCGCGCAGCCAGTCGGAGCGTCGCAGAATGGATCAGGTGCTCGAAATCCTCGAACGCGAGGACCCGACGTTTCACGTCCGCAGAAACGAGGAGACGGGACAGACGTTGATATACGGAATGGGCGAGTTGCACCTGGAGGTGGTCGGCAGGCGGATACTCGAGGAGTTCGCGGTCGCCGCGCGGATAGGTCGTCCGGAGGTGGCGTACCGGCAGACCATAAAGGAGACGGCCGAGCGGGAGTTCGTTTTCGAAAAGACGATCGGTCTGAAAGTGCAGCGCGGCAGAGTACGTGTGCGTGTCGCTCCTTCTTCGACGATTAGCGGGGTAAAGATTGACAACGCCGCCGGACCCGATATAATTTCGCGCACTTTGGCCGAAGCCGCCGAAGAGGGTATACGTTTCGCCGCCGACGGCGGAGTGGGCTTCGGCTATCCGTTTATAGAAATGGAGGTCGTTTTCGAGGCGCTGAGGGAGGAGGACGGAAGTCAGTTGGGCTACCACGGCGCGGCGGTTGAGGCCATGCGACGCGCGGTTGCGGAGGCGGGACTCGTACTGCTGGAGCCTCGAATGCGATTCGAGGTTCACGCTCCCGAGGAGTACGTCGGCGACGTGCTGGCCGACCTGGCGGCGCGTCACGCGAATATCGGCGAGATGGTGAGCGCGGGCGGTATCAAGATGGTGCGCGGCACCGTCGCCGTCAGTAAAATGTTCGGCTACGCCACCGGTCTTCGCTCGATGACGCAGGGCAAGGGCCTCTACACCATGGAGCCGCACGGCTACGTCGAGGTGCCGGCGGCGCAGAGAGAACGCCTCGGCGTCAGGGTTCTTGGAGGATAGAACTTGGCGGTGCGCAAGATTCGAGTCAGAATGGAAGCGTACGATCACATGCTGCTCGACTCCAAAGCGAAGGAGATAGCGGAGGCGGCGCTCCGCACCGGCGCCAAGGTGAGCGGACCGATTCCCCTGCCCACCCGTATCGAGCGCTACACGGTCCTGCGCGGGCCGCACATAGACAAAGAGAGTCGCGAACAGTTCGAGATCCGCACTCACAAGCGTCTGGTCGAGATAATAGACCCGACCGCCCGCACCACGGACGCCCTGCAGAGGCTGTCCGTGCCGGCGGGCATCGACATAAAGATAAAGGTCCTGGAGGGATGATGTCGTGAGCGCCGAGGCCAAGAGCGCCGAAGCCGAAGCCGCCGCCGCCGATGAGACGCCGGACTGCTCCGCCATGGAGCGAAAGAAGTTGCTCGGTCGCAAACTCGGCATGACGCACGTGTTCGACGAGAACGGCGACTGGCTTCCGGTGACGCTTCTGGAGGTGGGACCCTGCTACGTCGTCGAGGTTCGCGACGGGAAGCGCGACGGCTACGACGCCGTGCAGATAGGCTTCGGCAGACGTCGTGAGAAGAACACGACCAAGCCGATGCGGATTCTTTTTCGGAAGCGGGGCGTTCCGCCGCTCCGCCATCTGCGGGAGGTACGCCTGAAGGGCGCCGAACACGACTTCAAGCCCGGCCAGGTCATATCGGCGGCGATTTTCGAAGGCGCGAAGTTCCTGGACGTTACGGGAACGTCCAAGGGTCGCGGCTTCACGGGAACGATAAAGCGATACGGTTTCAGACGCGGACCGGAGTCGCACGGCTCGCAGAACGTGCGTCGCTCCGGCGCCATCGGCGCCTGTATGACGCCGGGCCGCGTCTTCAAAGGCAAGCGAATGGCCGGTCGCCACGGCGGCAGGCGCGTCACCGTCAAGAACCTGAAGGTCGTGGAGATTCGTCCGGAGGAGAATCTCATAGCCGTGCGGGGCGCGGTGCCCGGGCCCAACGGCGGCCTGGTCGAGGTGCGCGAGAGCGTCCGCGGATAGCGTGGAGGAGCCGCGAGCATGAGCGAGGTGACGGAGTTGGTCGTTCGCGACGCGGACGGCGGGGAAGTGGAGAGACTGCCGGTTCCGCCGGAGTTGGCGCGGCTGCGCATGAACTACACGCTGCTGCACGACGCCGTGGTGATGTATCTCGCCAACAGGCGACAGGGGACGCACTCGACGAAGACGCGGGCCGAGGTGAAGGGCTCCGGTCACAAGCCGTGGATGCAGAAGGGCACCGGTCGCGCGCGAAGCGGCAGTCGCGCGTCGCCGGTCTGGAGGCACGGCGGCGTGGCTCACGGTCCCAGGCCGCGCGACTACTATCGGCGCCTTTCGAAGAAGGCGCTCCGCCTCGCGTTGAAGTGCGCGATCGCCGGAAAGATACGCGACGACGAAGTGCGTCTGGTGAACGCTCTCGATTTCGAGCGTCCGAGGACGCGTGAGATGGCGCTCGTGCTCTCGCGCCTCGGCGTGGGCGGCACCTGCGTCGTGGCGGTGGACGAAGGCGACGGAAACGCCTATCTTTCCGGGCGTAACATAAAAGGCGTGTCCGTGGTCCGCGTGCGCGACCTGAACACCTATGACGTGCTCTCCAGAAGGCATCTTGTGATGAGCAAGGCCGCTTATCTGGCGCTGCTGGAGAGACTGGGCGTCGGACGGGAGACGACCGTCGACGCGGTCGGGCGTGAAGGAGAGTGAGAGATGGAATTCGCCGACCCGAGACAGATCATACTGCGGCCGCTGGTCACCGAGAAGACCGATCGCGCGCAGCAGCGGCACAACCAGTACGCGTTCGAGGTGGCGCTGGAGGCGAACAAGGTTCAGATACGCTGGGCGGCGGAGAGGATATGGGGAGTGAGAGTGCTCGACGTCAAGACCTGCAGGATGAAGCCGAAGCCGCGTCGTCGCGGCTGGGTCCGCGGCCGCACCCGTCACTGGAAGAAAGCCGTGATCACCCTCGCGGAGGGCCACACGATAGAGGTCTACTGAGGAGAACCGCCGGTGGGCACGAAACGATACAAGCCGACGTCTCCCGGACGACGCAGGGCGAGTGTTCTGGATTACTCGCATCTGACGAAGAAGGAGCCGGAGAAGTCGCTGCTCGAGCCGCTCAAGAAGACGGGCGGCCGGAACAACAGGGGACGCGTCACCTGTCGTTTTCGGGGCGGCGGCAACAGGCGGATGTATCGCGTGATAGACTTCCGTCGCGACAAGGAGGACGTTCCCGCGACGGTGACGGCTCTGGAGTACGACCCGAACCGCTCGGCGGACATAGCGCTGCTGGAGTACGCGGACGGCGAGCGACGCTACATCATCGCGCCGAAGGACCTGCGGCCCGGCGACACCGTGATATCGGGCGAGAAAGTGGAGCCGAAGGTGGGCAACTGTATGCCGTTGGAGAACATCCCGACGGGCATGGTGATTCACTGTGTGGAGTTGTATCCCGGTCGCGGCGCGAAGATGGCGCGCGGCGCCGGCGCGCACTGCCAACTCATGGCGAAGGAGGGAAGATACGCGACGCTGCAGATGCCCAGCGGCGAGGTGCGCAAGGTGAACCTGAGATGTCGCGCCACGATAGGGCAGGTGGGCAATCTCGACTGGCGGAACGTTCGGCTGGGCAAGGCCGGCCGCATGCGTCACAGGGGACGCAGACCGCACGTGAGAGGCTCCGCCATGAACCCCGTCGCCCATCCGATGGGCGGCGGCGAAGGTCGTCGCTCGGGCGGTCGCCATCCGGTCAGTCCGTGGGGGCAGGTGGCCAAAGGCGGCAAGACCAGGAATCCGAGGAATCCGACCAACAAGTTCATAATTCGCCGGAGCCGACAGAAGAAGCGCAGATGATAAGGAGTGCGGCGTATGAGTCGTTCACTGAAGAAAGGGCCGTTCGTCGACGCGAAACTTCTGGGCAAGGTGATGCGCCAGAAGGAGGGCGGCGGTCGCGAGCCCATCCGCACGTGGTCGCGCGCCTCGACGATAGTGCCGGAGTTCGTCGGACACACGTTCATGGTGCACAACGGCAAGACGTTCATCAAGTGCTACGTGACCGAGGAGATGGTCGGACACCGTCTCGGAGAGTTTGCGCTGACGCGCACCTTCCGCGGCCACGGCGGCAAGAAGGCCAGGCAGCGCAGGAAGTGAGGAGGGGATCATGGCACGCGAAAAGGGCCCGAAGTGCAGGCGATGCAGGCGTGAAGGCGTCAAGTTGTTCCTGAAAGGCGCCCGCTGCGACACGAAGAAGTGTCCCGTCGAGGAGCGACCGGTGCCTCCCGGCGAGCACGCCTTCCGCCGCCAGAAGGTCTCCGAGTACGGCAAGCGACTGCGTGAGAAGCAGAAGGTGAAGCGCTTCTACGGCATAGGCGAGCGACAGTTCATACGCTACTTCAACATGGCCGAGCGCCAGAAAGGCTCGACCGGCGTCAATCTGCTGCTGCTGCTGGAGCGCCGCATCGACAACGTCGTTCACATAATCGGCTGGGCGCCCAGCAGGGCGGCCGCCCGCCAGATGATAGCGCACGGCCATCTGCGCCTCAACGGCAGACGTCACAGAAGCGCTTCCTGTCTGGTCAGACCGAACGACACGATAGAGGTCTCTCGAAACGAGAAGATTCGCAAGTTGGTGACCGACAACGAACAGGAGGCGAAGCGCCGACGTCCGGAGTGGGTGGAGGTGGACTCCGAAGCCTTGGTGGCGCGGGTCCTGCGGCATCCCGTCCGGGACGAGGTTTCTGTGGAGACGCAGGAGAACCTTATCGTCGAGTTCTGTTCGAGGTGATTTTAAGGAGCGCTCCGCATGAGAGTCCGCTGGCGTGGATTTGAACTGCCCAGCCGCGTGGAGGTACAGGAGGAGCAGCCGCCCACCTACGCGAAGTTCGTCATAGAGCCTTTCGAGCGCGGTTTCGGAACGACGGTGGGCAACTCCCTGCGTCGCGTGCTGCTCTCGTCGATAGAGGGCGCCGCCGTCACGCACGTCCACGTCCGCGGCGTGCGACACGAGTTCTCCACCGTGGACGGCCTTTATGAAGACATGCCCGATGTACTTCTCAACATCAAGAAGATACGGGTTCGTCTCCATCGCGACGGCTCCGGCAAACTGTACATGACCAAGAAAGGTCCGGCCGAGGTCCGCGCCGGCGACTTCCAGGGCGACGAGGCGGTGGAGGTCGTGAACAAGGATCTCTACGTCTGCAACATAACGGGCAAGGACACCGAACTTCATGTGGAGTTGGACGTGCGTCGCGGACGGGGATACGTCACCGCGGAGGAGAACCGGGGCGAAGCGACGGAGATAGGAGCGCTGCCGGTGGACTCGGTTTTCTCGCCGGTTCTGCGCGTGCGCTATCTGACGGAGAACACGCGTGTGGGGTTCCGCACCGACTACGATCGACTGATAATGGAGATATGGACCGACGGGACGGTTACGCCGCAGATGGCGCTGGTGGAGGCGGCGCGGATACTGCGCAAGCATCTCAATCCGTTCATACAGTACTTCGAGACCGGTCGCGAGATGGTGGTGGAGGAGAAACTGGAGGAGGAAGCGCGGAAGCGGGACGAGTATCGCGCCGAACTTCGACAGAAGTTGATGCAGCCCATCTCCATTCTTGGGCTCAGCGTCCGCTCCTCCAACTGTCTGGAGGCGACGCGCATCCGCAACATCCGCGACCTGGTGGTCAAGACCGAGAACGAACTGCTCAACCTGCGCAACTTCGGCAAGACGTCGCTTGTGGAGGTGAAGAAGAAACTCTCCGAGATCGGCCTGGCTCTGGGCATGGACATAAGCGACATGGAAGAGGTGTTCTGAAGGGGACGGCGGCATGAGACACAGGAAGGACGGCCGCAAGTTGAACCGTCGCGCGGAGGAGCGCATCGCGCTCATGCGTTCGCTTTCCCGCGCGTTGATAATGCACGGCCGTATTCGAACGACCCGCGCGAAGGCGAAGGAGGCGCGGCGCTACGTCGAGCGACTGGTGACGCTGGCCAAGAAGGAGAGTCTCGCCGCGCGTCGCAGGGCGCTTTCGATGCTGCCGGACAAGCCCATGATTCGTAAACTCTTCAAGATGATCGCTCCGCTTTTCGCCGACCGCAACGGCGGCTACACGCGGATAGTGCACCTGCCGGTTCCGCGCAAGGGAGACGGCGCCGAGCAGGCGTTTCTGGAGTTCGTGATGCCCGTGCCCCGCACCGACGAGTACGGCGAACTCATCTCCTGAGGAAGCGCGCTCAGACGGCGGAGCGTGTGATACGCGCGCCGAGAGAGGAAAGTTTCCCTTCGAGGTCTTCGTAGCCGCGATCTATGTGCTCCAGTCCTCTGACGCGCGAGACGCCTTCGGCCGAGAGCGCCGCGACCACCAGCGCCGCTCCGGCGCGCAGGTCGCTCGCCTCGACTTCGGTTCCGTGCAGTCGTCCGACGCCCTCCACCACCGCCGTGGCTCCCTCCTGCGTGATACGCGCGCCCATCCGCGCCAGTTCCGCCGCGTGGGTGAACCGCTGCGGAAACACCGTCTCGGTTATGGTGGAGGTGCCGTCGGCCCCGGACAGCAGCGCCATCGTCTGCGGCTGAAGGTCCGTCGGAAAGCCCGGATACGGCGCCGTGACGACGTTGAGCGGCCGCGTACGCCGTCCGCCCGGCGCCACGGTCACCGCGCCGTCCGCGCCGTCCACATGAAATCCCGCCTCGCGCAGCGCTCCGACGAGCGCGGCGAGGTGTTTCGGTCTGCAGCGCGTGACGGTGACTTCCGAGCGCGTCGCGGCGGCCGCGAGAAGATAGGTTCCGGCCTCTATTCTGTCGGCTATGACGGTGTGCTCCGCCGCGCGAAGCGCGCTCACGCCTTCTATTTCGATCCGCGGCGTTCCCGCGCCCGTGATACGCGCCCCGCAGCCCCGCAGAAAAGCCGCCAGGTCGACCACTTCCGGCTCCTGGGCGGCCGGCTCTATGACGCTTCTGCCGTCGGCGAGCGTGGCGGCCATCATCGTGTTGGCGGTGGCCAGCACCGAAGGACCGAAGCGGCCGGCCAGGCGGACGTGGGCGCCTTTGAGGCGTCGCGCGCGCGCGACGATGTAGCCGTGCTCGACGCTGATGGACGCGCCGAGCGCCTCCATGCCCTTCAGATGCAGGTCCACCGGTCGCAGTCCTATGGCGCAGCCTCCCGGCAGCGCGACGCGCGCGTGCCCGCGCGCGGCCAGCAGCGGACCGAGAACGCATATCGAGGCGCGCATCCGCGAAACTATCTCGTACGGCGCTTCGGTGCGCGACGGATCGTCCGCCGAGACGCGGAGCGTGTGGCCGCGGCGGACGACGCGGCAGCCGAGACACTCGAGGAGTTCGCACATTGTGTCTATGTCGGCGAGCCGCGGCACGCGTCGGAGGACGGCGCCTCCGGTGAGAACGGCGGCGGCGAGGGCCGGCAGGGCGGCGTTCTTGGAGCCGGAGACCGTCACGCTCCCTTTCAGTCTCGCTCCGCCCTCTATACGCAACTCTTCCAAGGACCGCCTCCGGTGTTTTTTCTGGAACGACCGCACCCCCTACGTATTATATCGGCACGTGAGCCGCCGGAAAGGGGCGTGATGGACGAGTCGCGGATCAGTCCCTCCATCCATCGCCGGAACGTCGTCTTCCTGAGTCTGATAGAGGTGTTCTGGGGCGTCGGACTGGGACTCGTACACACACAGGCGGTCGTTCCGGCGTTTCTGGACGAGTTGGGAGCGAGCGCCACCTTCATCGCGGCCGCTTCGGTCTGCTGGACCGTCGCTTTCAGCCTCTCGCAGGTCTTCAGCGGCTACTTCTCCGAGCGACTCGCACGGAGAAAGCCGGTGGTGATCATCCTTCACTTTCTCTCTCCGATCTCCTGGCTGGCCATCTTCTTCGTCAACCGCTTCTTCGTGACGGCCTCCGCCGGACACGCGCTCGGCCGCTGGACGGTCCTCGTGGCGATGATCCCGTACGGACTGCTGGTGGGCACGCTCGTTCCGCTCTACTCCGCTTACATCTCGGCGATAGTGAAGGAGGAGAAACGCGCGCACACCTTCGGCACGGTCTTCGCCGTGCAGAACATCTGCGGAGCGGTGACGATATACTTTCTCGCGCATCTCATGACGGGCCGGGCGTTTCCCGCCAACTACGCGACGCTGTACCTCCTCGGCGTGGTGATGATAACCGCCGGCAACTTCGCTCTCCTGCCGACCCGCGAGGTCGTTCGTCCCTTCAAAGTGGTGCGGCGCAGCCTCGGAGAGTACCTGAAGGGCCTGTGCAGCCTTCTGAAGGAGAAACGTCACCTGCGACGCTACCTTTTCGCGAGAGTGTTTCTCGTCGCCAACCTCGCTCTGCTGTTCTTCTTCGTGAAGAACGCCAAGGTCCGCTTCGGACTCAGAGGGACTGACTGGGCGCGTCTGTTCGTGGTTTTTCTGCTGATGGGCCAGGCCGTGGGCAACCAGGTCTTCGGCCGGCTTGCGGACAAATTCGGCTACAGGACGGCGGCGGTGGTGGGCAACACGTTCGCGGCCGGCGCGGCTTTCGTGGCGGCGCTCGCGCCCGACGTCCGCGCCTTCCTGATCGCCCAGGCGATGGTCGGATTCTTCCTCGCCGCCGACTGGATCTCGCACCTGAATCTCCTGATAGGCTATGCGCCGGTCGAGCGTCGCGCCCACTACATCGGCCTGGTCAACATCTGCGTCGCGCCCGTGCTGGCCGTGGAGATGTTCGTGGTGGGCGCGCTGTTCGACGCCTACAACAGTCTTTTGGTTCCGGCCTGCATCTTCGTGCCGGTGGCGATGGTGGGAGTGCTGCTCATGGCGTTTTTCGTTCCCAGCGCCCGTCGCGTCAACGACGTGGTCGAAGGCGCCGGGTAGCGCCGCCTACTTCTTCCCGCGCAGCCGCCAGGACTTGGTCGCCTCTATCGTGAGAACCTGTCGTTTCCAGTCTTTCTGTCCCTTCTCGCGTCTCTTCAGGCCGATCGACATCTTGAACGAGTAGCGTGCCCTGCCGTCGGCGGGTGCGATCTCCAGCGCGCCGTCCGCCTCCACTTTCTCCGCCTCGGTCTCCACGGCTTCGGGAAACTCGTTGAAGAGCGTGTAGCGCACAAGACGCACGGTCATCCTGCCGAGTCCGTCGGCGAAGGCGACGAGACGGCACTCCAGTTCGAGAGTCAACTCGCAGCCCGGCATCCCGGAGAGGCGGAGTATCCGGAGCCATTTCTGGTCCACGCGCCGCCCGCCGAGTCTCAACGCCGCGCCGAAACCGTCGCAGATCGAAAAGTCGGCGATCAACGGCAGCGCGTCGGCGTTGTCCATCCTCACGATCGAGAAGTCGCTCCGCAGCGCCGCCTTCACGGGGTCCTTCAGCGTCTCGAACAGACGCTTCCAGTTCTTCGCGAGACCTTCTCTCTCCTTCTCGTCGGTCCGCAGTTTCTCCAGGTCGAAGACGAACTCGCCGCTCTCGTCCTTGTTCCGCAAAAGAAACCTCTCGACCGCGGTCTCCGTCTGCAGGTGACCCGTCTTGTCGTGTCCGAGGATGCGCATCTCGTAGACCACGTCGTGGTTGCGCCGGAGAGTGGTCTTCTCGCCGTCGCCGGCGACCGCCTTCAACGCGGCCTCGTAGATCCAGATCTGGCCGGGCACGGGTTTTATGTTCAGATTATGAACGACGCCCTCGAGAGTCGGTCGGTCGCGTTTCGCCTCCATGTGCAGTTTGAAAGAGGATGCGGCGCGTTCGGTTCCGCCGTCGGACGTCTTCAACTCGGCCGCCCACTCGCCGGTGATGTCCGCCTCGGCGCGCGAGCCGTCCAGGGCGAAGCGGTACTCGCCTTCGAATTTCGCCTCCAGTAGTTTTCCTTCGCGCTGCGACAGGTCCTTCACCGCCTCGCGCCCGACCGTTCGCAGTCTGACCAGGGCGACGCCGTCCTCGACGCTCACGAACTCCATTGAGAAGGTCAGCCGCAGCGCCAGAGGCGAGCCGCCGATGGTCGTCACCGTGCGCCACTTCTCGCCCACGCTCCGCTTCTTCCATTCGCCGTCGGTCTCGCTCCTGCCGAACTCGACGAGTCCGGGAAACGGCCCCTGCTGCTGCGTCATGGCGGCGAGCGCCGCCGTCTGGGTGCGACCGTCGCGCTCGTCCACGCGCATGGAGTCGGACATCCTGACGTAGAAAGGCTTCTCGAAAAGATGATAGAAAGTGCGACCCGTCCTGTCGAGCGAGGCCCGTTCCTTCTCGTCGGCGCGGCAGGCCGCGAGATGGAAGCGTATCTTCCGCTCGCCGTGCTTGCTGTCCAGTTTGTAGTCGGCCATCTCCACACGAACGCCGAAGAGGCCGTCGGGATCGGCGTCGAAGACCTGCAGAGCCGCGTCTCCGATTATGGACTCGTGATTCTTCTTTTCGCCTGTGGTGAGGGTGCCCTCCATGTTCATCTTCATTTCCCAGCGGTCCTGAGCCCCGGTTCTGAGACCGAGACGGTAGGTCGGTCGCGGCTTCTGCGGTTTCTCCTGCGCGACGAGCGCCGCGGCCGCGGCCGAAAGTAGAAGTATGGAGACGCTGCGCACGGTTTTTCCTCCAACAGAACGAAAGAATCGTCTTTCCGAAGCCGCCCTCCGCCGCCCGCGGACGCGGCCCCGCTTACTCCGCCTCCCGCTGTTCGTCTATGTAAAGGATGCGGTTGCACGAGCGGCAGAAGACGAGTTGCTCTCCCTGAAGGATCTCGTTCACCTGCTGCAGGGTGACGCTGATGAAGCAGCCCTTGCACACGAGATTTTCACGATCGGCTTCCGCCAGCGGACAGCCGCGCACCTTGGCGCGGATGCGCTCGTACTTTTCGAGTATGTGATGCGGCAGTTGCTCCGCGGCGCGGTTGCGCTGCTCTTTGTAGTAGGCCAGGTCGCGTTTGAGTTCCTCTTTTCGCTCCTCCAGCGTCTGTACCTTGTCCGCCGCCTGTCGTTCGGCGGCTTTCAGTTCCTCTTCGGCGCTTTCTATTCGTCGTCTTATCTCCTCCGCTTCGGTGAGGCACTCGAGCGCTTCGTCCTCCATTCGTCCTATCTCCCGGCGCCACCTCTCCGCTTCCTCCTTGAGCGCGCGAAACTCCTCGTTGGTGCGCGCGGCGAAAAGTTTCGCCTCGAGATCGCCCAGTTTCGCCTCCTTGGTGTGCATCTGATGCTCGATGTGATACTCGCGTTTGTCCGCTTCCTTGCTCTGCTCGGACAACTCCTTCAGCGCCTCTTCCTTGCGGAGCAGAGAGGCCTCGATGGCCTTCCGCTCCGCCTCGATCTCGCCTATGGCGTCCTCCCGCTCCTTTATTCGTCCGTCCAGGTCGGCGACCCGTTTCATTATCTCTATCAGCGCCCGCACCTGCCCGACGGCCATATCAGCCCCTTTCTTCCAGGAACCCTTCCAGTAGTCGGCCGCGTATCGGGTGCTGCAGTTTGCGCACCGCCTTAGCCTCTATCTGTCTCACCCTCTCCCGCGTCACCTTGAATATGCGTCCCACCTCCTCGAGGGTGTAAGTGTATCCACCCCCCAGACCGAAACGCAACTTTATTATCTCTCGTTCCCGGAAAGAGAGCGTGTTGAGAACGTTTTCGAGATTGTCGCGCAGCATCTCCTGCGTCGCCGCCGCCACCGGCGACTCGGCCGTCTCGTCCTCCACGAAGTCGCCGAAAACCGAGTCGTCGCCGTCGCCGCCTATGGGACGGTCGAGCGAGGTGGGGTGACGCGCCATCTTCAGGACGCGTAACACGTCTTCCACGTTCATCCCTACCTCTTCGGCCAACTCGTCTATCGTGGGCTCCCTGCCGGTACGCTGCAGAAACTCCTTCTCGGAGTTTCGTATCTTGCTCATCGTCTCTATCATGTGCACCGGAATACGTATGGTGCGGGCCTGATCGGCTATCGCGCGCGTTATCGCCTGTCGTATCCACCATGTCGCGTAGGTGGAAAACTTGTATCCGCGGCGGTACTCGTACTTCTCCACCGCCTTCATCAGTCCCATGTTGCCTTCCTGGATGAGGTCGAGAAATCCGAGACCCCTGTTCCTGTACTTCTTCGCGATGGACACGACCAGTCGCAGGTTTCCGTCGGCCAGTTCCTGTTTGGCCCTTTCGTACTCGCGCTTGCGACGCTCCGCTTTCCTTATGCGCTCCGCCAGTTCCTCAGGAGTCTCCAGCGCCACGCACAGAAGTTCGCGCAGGTGTCTTTCCAGCACCGCGCGCCTTCTGAGATCGGCGTTCTTTATCCCTTTCAACTTCTGCATCGTCGTGCGAATCTTCCGGTTGTGCTCCATTATGTCGTCGAACAGGTCCCGTACGACTCGTATCTGGGGATTCAGTTCGTCCATCAGAATCGTGCACTTGCGTATTCCGCTCCTTATCTGTCCCTTCAATCGCGGCCTGAGCGACGACGACAGCGAGCGCTTCATCAGCAGCCTGAACTGCTCCTCCATTCTCGTGCGGATGCTCTCCAGCGTCTGCAGATGTCCCGGGAGTCGCTGCATGATTCCGGTCTTGGTGAGTTCCTCCTGCGAGTTGGGAGAGAAGACCTTGTCGAACGGGATATTGTTCTGGAGGACGCTGCGGAAAGTGGCCATGGCTTCGGCCAGGGCGACTCCCGACTGGAGCACCTGTCGGCGGAAGCGGCGGCGCGTGAGATCTATACGACGCGCCAGCGCCAGTTCCTGCTCCCGCGTCAGAAGCGGTATCTCCCCCATCTGCGTCAGGTAGAGTCGCACCGGATCGTTCATCCGCTCGGTGGGCGCTTCCTCCCTCACGGTGGTCTCGCCCGAGGTGTCTCCTCTTTCCGAGACGCTCTCGCCCACCAGTTTCACTCCGGCCTGGTCGAGTCGCTCGAGAATCTCCTCGACCTCCTCCGGATCGGTGGTGTCGTCGAGCACGGCGCGCTGGATCTCGTTGTAGGAGAGACTTCCTTCGCGTCTTCCGCGTTCGAGCAGCGTCTGCAGAGACTCGCTTTTGCTTTTGCCCGCGTCCTCCCGCTCCGCCGCGCCCACCCGCTCGTTCGGCGTCGTCATCCGCGGTTCTCCTAATCCCGTCGTTCTTCCGGACTCTTCGGCAGCCCGGTCGGCCACAGCCGCCTTTTTCTGCGCGCCGTTTCCCGTTCCAGTTTGCGCCGCGCAAGGTCGCGCAAGGCGTCGAGATCGTCCGTCTCGATGCGGAGACGCAACTCCCTGCAGCCGCGCATGTACTCTATCCTTTCCAGACAGCAGTTCACTATCTTCTGGTGGTCCGCCTCCTCCGCGTTTCGCGCGCGCGCGCGTCTCATGATCGCCTGCACGCGCCTCTGCAGTTCCGCGCCGTCCGGCCCTTCGTAAAGTTCGTCGAGCGAGACGCGGCCCTGCGTCCGCATCTGCTCGAGCAGTCCCGCGGCTATCCGCCGCAGAATCGCGTCTTCGAACTCCTCCGGAGGCAGCGACTGAGCGACGCGCTCGACCAACTCCGGCGCGAAGATCATCGCCGTCACCAGATCCCATTCGAGCGCCGCCGCTCCTCTGACGTCCGGCCCGTCTTGAGGGGCCGCGGTCCTTCGCGCCATGTGCGCCGCGTCTTCCACCTCCTGCGGTCGCACACGCCAGTTCATGAGCGCCGCCACGCGTTCCGACCACAGTCGTCGTTCCGCCTCGTCGGGAATGCACGCCAGCGCCGCGGCCACGCGTTTGACGGTCCTCCTCTTTCCTTCTACTCCCTTATCGTCCGAACATTCGATCAGATATTCGATGAACCGACGCGCGCCGCTCAACAGTCTCCGCGTCGACTCCGCTCCTTCCCTCCGAAGATGGTCGCAGAGGTCTTCGCCCTCCGGCAGGACGGCCACCTTCACCGACAGGCCGGCCGACAGCAGCGAGTCTATCGAGCGGTCGGCCGCTTTCCTGCCCGCGCTGTCGGAGTCGAAGACCACCACCACCTCGTCGGCGAAGCGCTTCAGCAGTCTGCTGTGGCCGTCGGTGAAGGCCGTGCCGAGCGTGGCGCAGACCGATGTCAGCCCGTGCTGATGCGCCATCATCACGTCGGTGTAGCCTTCGGTCACGATCGCAGGCTCCCCGCGCGGAATCTTCAGTTGCGCCAGACCGTAGAGCGTCTCCGACTTGCGGAACAGCGGCGTCTCCGCCGTGTTCAGGTACTTCGGCGACGCCGTCTCCTCCAGCACTCTTCCGCCGAACGCCACCACACGTCCGCCTGGATTCGTTATGGGAAAGACCAGCCGCTTCCACAGAAACGGTCGAATCCCGCCGTCGCGTTTCACGGCCAGTCCCGCCTCCAGCAGAACGTTTGTGTCGACGCCGCGTCGCTTCATGTGCGTCAGGAGCGCGTCGCCCGCCGGCGCGTATCCGATGCGGAAGCGTCGCAGCACCGCGTCGTCGAAGCCGCGGCTCCGAACGTAGTCGAGAGCCCCTTTTCCGGCCTTGCCGAACAGTTGCGAAGCGAAGAACTCCGCCGCCGTCTCGTTCGCCTCCCTGAGCACCGCGACGCGTCGTGACGGTCCGCCCGCGAACTCGAATCTCACGCCCGCGCGTCGCGCCAGTTCCTGCACCGCCTCTTTGAAGTCGAGATGGTTATAGGTCATCAGGAACGTAATGGCGTCGCCGCCGGCGCCGCAGCCGAAGCAGCGATAGTAACCCTTCTCCGGCGAGACCGAGAACGACGGTTTCGTCTCCTTGTGGAACGGGCAGAGGCCGACCCAGTGCCGCCCGGCGCGCTTGAGCGGAACGCAGGAGCCTATCACCTCGACGAGGTCCACACGGCTTTTGAGGTCCTCGACCCTCTCTCGGAAGTCCAAATCTCGCGTTCCTGACATCCGGAGAAAAAACATAAGAATATACCCCAAAAAGCGCGCTTGTCAAACCGGGGGGCGTCGCAATTACGCCTTTCCCGCTTGAATCGCGGCCGTCGGAGTGTTTTTGTGAGCGGCGCAACCCTTGCGGGGGCGCGGGCGTTTATGTAAGTGGAGAACTCGCTGGAGCGGCCGAAAATGCGATGCGAGGAGGCGATGTTGCTCGTCGAAGCGATGGTGGACGGCAACATAAAGCCGCACGAGGAACACAGGTTGAGAGAGCATCTGAAGAGTTGCGCCCGCTGCCGGGCGTTCGCGGGACGCGAGGAGCGTCTCTGGGCGCTTCTCGCCGGCTGGCGCGGCATCGATCCGTCGGCCGACCTCGTCGGACGCGTTATGGAACGCGTCCACGCGACGCGGCGTCCCGTGTGGCGCCGGCTGGCCGCCGCCGCGGCGCTGGCCGCCGCGGTGCTCGTCGCCGTGGTCCTCCTTCACGGCACGGCCGCGACGGACGTCGACCCGGCCGTGGCCGAGCAGGTGGTCGAGAGCGCGGAGTTCTTCGAGAACCTCGAAGTGGTCGAGGAGTTGACGGAGGAAGAGATGGAGTTGGTGACGCTTCTCGACGTGCTGCAGGAGATGGACGAGTTGGTTCTGGAGAGCGGCCGATGAGACGCCTTTTATGCGGAGCGGCGCTGGTTCTCGTCTGCGCCGGAGCGGCTCTCGCCGGCGACTGGCGCGCTCTCTGGAGGCGGATGCCCGAGGCGAAGAAGAACGCTCTTCTACGAGCGTGGAGGAAGTGGCGCGCCATGCCGGAGACGGAAAGAGCACGATTGATGAAGCGCTGGCGGGCGCTCAAGGCGATGTCTGAAGGCGAGAGGCGACGACTCCTGCAACGCGCGCGGCGCTGGAGAAGACTCTCGGAGGAGCAGCGCCGGCGGATAATGAGCAAGTGGAAAAGATGGCAACGGCTGCGCGGGCAGTTGGTGATGGCGCTGCCGGAGGAGCAGCGGCGCGAACTGCTCCGGATGCCGGGTCCCAGACGCGCCAGGGAACTGCGTCGACTCCTGCATCGTCACGCGCTCGACGTCTATCGCGCGCTTCTGGATTGTATGCCCCGGAAGCAGATGATGTCGCTGCTGCAACTTCCGCAGGGGGAGTTTCTGACGCGCATGAAGGAGTTGCTGAAGCGCCGGGAGAAGGTCATATACGACGCCCTGCTGCAGACGCTGCCCGCGGCGGAACGGTCGCGTCTGGCCGGTCTGGACGAGCGACGCAGGCGTGTGGAGTTGCGCAGGCTCGTCCGCAAACGGATGCGCTGGCGCGGCGCGGCCCTGCGCGCGCTGGGCTACGGTGCGCGGCTGCGCCGCCTTTCGCATGTGCCTCCGACGCTCGCCGCCATCGAAGGCGAGCGAATGTGGCGCTCCGCGCTGATGGAGAACGCCGGGCGCCTGGGCGACTGCCTGGCGAGAGTCGGACCCTCCCGAAGGGAGAAGATCGTCTCGGCGTTGAAGGCCGGCAGGGCGCCCGAGGGCCTGGATGTGCCCAAGGAGGTCGGCCGGCTGATGAGACTTCCCGCCGAGGCGCGCGACGAGATCCTGCGGGTGAAGTGCCGCCTGCGCAGACCGCCGCTGGAGCCGCCGCGCGGGCCGCGTCACAAGAATCGTCGGCCGCCGCAGCCCCGCTCCTCCTGAGCCGCCTGTCCGCCGGTCGGCGGCGGGTTTCCGGACCGTCGGACCTCACCAGCGTCGGCGGACGAGAGTGCCGGCTTCGAGTCGCAGAGCCGCTTCCATGTGCTCGGCGTCGGTGACTATGGCCAGTGCGTCCTCGGCTTCGAGAAATTCGATCACGGCCTGCACCTTCGGTCCCATCGAGCCCGGCGGAAAATGTCCCTCGGCGTAGTGGTGGCGCAACTCGTCCACGCTCACCTTGCCGAGAGGACGCTGTCTCTCGCCGCCGTAGTGGAGGTAGATGTTCGGCACCTCGGTCACGATGAAGAAAATGTCGGCGTGAATCTCGCGGGCGAGGCTGCCGGAGGCGAGGTCCTTGTCTATGACCGCCTCGACGCCTTCGTAGTCGTCGTCGCTGTTCTTCCAGACGGGAACGCCGCCGCCGCCGAGCGCGATGACGATGTTGCCCTGCCGCGCGAGGTCGCGGATCATGTAGCGCTGCACCACCTTCAACGGCCGCGGACTGGGAACCACGCGACGCCAGCCGCGACCGGCGTCCTCCATCACGTGCCAGTCACGCTCCTTCGCCAGTCTTTTCGCCTCCTCCTCCGACAGGAACGGACCGACCGGCTTGGACGGATTGCGGAAGGCGGGATCGTTCCTGTCGACCAGAACCTGCGTTATCATGGTCACCACGTAGACGTTGCGCATGTGATGCCTTCGCAGTTCGTTGAGCAGCGCCTGCTGGAGCATGTAGCCCATCGAGCCCTCGGAGTAGGCGACGCACACGTCCAGCGGCATCGCCGGCACGAGTTCGGCGGCGACCTCGTTCTGCAGAAGGATCTGTCCGACCTGCGGACCGTTGCCGTGGGTTATGACGAGATTGTAGCCGCTTGTTATCAACGGAAACAGATGCCCGGTGATCCGCGCGGCGTTCTCCTCCTGCTGGTGAATGTTTCCGTCCTCGCCCTTGCGGATGAGCGAGTTGCCGCCGAGCGCGAGAACGCATATCTTTCCGCGTGCGTATCCGAGCGGCATCTTGCGCGTCTCCCAACGTTCCGCCGGCGGGCGGACTCCGCCCGTCGAGGATGATACCGTCTCGGACGGGCGCGGGTCAAGGTTGCGGCGAAGCCTATCTGGTCGCCTTCCGCAGCCAACTGAAGTCGAGATGGCAGTCGATCGTCAGTCGTCGGTACCTGATGTCGGAGTGATCCACCCGCAGGCAGAAATTGCCCGAGGTGAGCCGCTTTTCCTCGGCGTCGAGTATCCGTCTGCCGTTTATGCTGGCGCTCACGCTCTCGCCCAGTCTCTCTATGAGGATCTCGTAGGTTCTTCCCTTGACTATCTTCGGCTCGCCGACGTCCGGCGAGAGAACGGGCGCCCTGCGGGGCGAGCCGTAATAGGCGCCGATGCGATGCGACTCGCCGGTCTTCTCCCATGTCTTTATCGGTTTTCCGTCCCTGCCCATTCCGACCGTCTTCTCCCTCCAGTGCGCGAAGGCGAAAACAAGCCAGATGTAACTGCCGCGCTTGCCCTTGCCGTTGTCGCAGAGACGAAAGCCGACGTTCTTGTACTCCTCGCTCTGCACCTGTACGCTGGCGGAGACGCGCAGGTCGCCCCGCAGCACGGGCTTCCATCGAAGTACGCCGTGACCCTCGCCGGCGAGCGCGCCGCCGCCGGCCCGCCACGAGCATCCGGGTCGCTTCTTCTCCTCGGGCGTCTGCGGATAGAACTCGAAGTCGCCGAACTGCCCGGGGTCCTGAAAGTCGTAGACGACGCGGACGAAACCGTTGTGGAAGGAGACCTTTCCGAGAAACGCCTTGGTGAGACGAGCCTTTTTGATGCAGCGCTCCAGCAGCGCGTCTATACGCGGCTTGAAACGCGCCATGACGCGGGTGGCGGAAAACGGCGCGGCGGCGGCGCTCAGGCGCTCGCCCGCCTCCACAGGCTTGCTCTTCAGGCGGCTTTCGCACTCGCGCAACTCGTCTTCCAGCACGGCGGACGCTATCTGCTCGGTGACCGACTGGGGCAGACTTATCTGATGGCGGGGAGCCTTCGACCAGACTTCCGCCATCGCTCGCGGATCGGCGCCCAGAAACGCCATCAGCGAAAGAGACGCGGCGTAGAGTCGCGCGTCGCCGCCGCTCGCGCGCAGCGCCAGTTCGACCCATTCGCCGATCGCCATATCGCCCCAGGTCAGTGTGCGGCCGCCGATCACCAGTTTGCCTTCCGAGAACGAACTGACCACGTCGGCCGCGGTGGAGCCGTCGGCGAGTTTTATCGAGAGCCGGCGGCCGACCGAGCGCGACAGCGTCGCGGAGGCGGCCTGCAGAACGCGTTCGGCCGCCATCATCAGTCCGTCGAAAAAGGCCGCCTGCTCCGCGGGAAGAACGTCTCGTCCGCTTTCGAGATGCTCACGCGCGGCGGTGATGTCGAGACGCCGCAGCGCCTCCTTGATTCCCTTGCGGGACGCCTCGGCCTGCTCCTCTCGACCCTTCCGCTGCTGCTCCGCGAAGCGCTTCCGCTCCCGCTCCACCTCGTCGAGCAGCGTACGGGCCAGTCGGCGGGCGTGCGGAACGGCGGCCAGCGCCTGCGCCTTTCGTCGAGCGTCGTCGAACTTGTGAGCGGCGACGAGCCGTCTGACCTCGCCGGCCTCTCCGTCGAGGGCGCGTGAGAAACGCGTCAGCGCCTCCGCTTTCACCTCCTGCAGGGCGGCGGCGTGTTTCGTACGCGCCACGTATCCGGCCACTTCTTCGGCGGCCTTCAACACCGTCGCGTACTCCTCCAGCGTCGTCGCCTTCTCGAGCGCCTCCTTCACCTCCAGCACCAGCGGGCCGGACAGTTTCTCGACGAGTTCGGCCGCCTGCTGGCGCTCCTCCGTCACTTTGCTCTCGGCGGCGAGCCGACGAAGGGCTGTGAGCGCCTTGCGCCGCTCGAAAGCGTAACTCTTCAGAATCCGCTGCACGGCCGGCGCGTAGCGCTGCGCGTTGTCCACCAACGGCGTCTTGATCGCCGGCCCCTGTCCCGGCGGATTCATGATGTCGGGAATGTCTTGAGGATCGCTTGGGGTGGTCGTTCGTCCGCCGCCGGTGCCGCCGCCGGTTCGTATGTTCCTTCTGCGGCCATTGCTTTTCGAGATGAGCGAGACCACCATCACCAGTCCGATCACGAGGACGAGACCTGCGAGTATGGGACCGACCGGGACGCCGGAGCGCTTGGCCGCGACCTCGCGCAGGGCGGGTCGCGCGGGCGCGGCGTGCGCGCCTGCGGGCTTGGCGACGGCCGCCTTGGCCGCTCTGGGCGGTGCCTTCGACGGCGCCCAGCCTTTCTTCACTCGTTTTATGTCTTCGATGAGTTCACGCGGATTTCGATGTCGCCTTTCCGGATTCTTCTCCACCATCCGACGCACGAGACGCGCGGTGTGCTGCGAAACCTCCGGCGCGAACTTGCCGACCGGCGGCACCGGCTCGTGAAGTTGCTTCTCCATTATCTCGAAAATGTTGCCGCCCTCGTACGGCAGTCGTCCGGTGAGCATATGGAAAAGCGTGATGCCGAGAGAGTACACATCGGAACGCGTGTCGGCGTCGGCGGGCCGCTCTATCTGCTCGGGAGGCATGTACTGCGGGGAGCCCATCACCTGTCCGGGCTGCGTCAGCGCGACGTCGCCGGAGCGCTTCTTCGCCAGACCCAGATCGCACAACTTGGCGGTGCCGTCGGGCGTGATGATGATGTTGGCCGGCTTGACGTCGCGATGGACGATACCGGCGCGGTTCGCGGCGTCGAGCGCTTCGGCTATGTCGTAGGTGTACTTCAACGCCTCCTTCTCCGGAATCTTCCCCCGCCGGTTTATCATGTCGCGCAGACTCTCGCCTTCGATGTACTCCATCACCATGTAATATGTGTCGCCGTCCGCGCCGCAGTCTATCACCGTCACTATGTTGGGATGGTTGAGCGCGGCGGCGGCGCGCGCCTCGCGAAGAAACCGCTCCACATAAGCGTCGTCTCTGGCGAGCGACTTCGGCAGAACTTTGAGCGCGACGGTGCGGCCGAGACTGGGCTGTACGGCCTTGTATATCTTGCCCATGGCGCCGTGGGACAGTTCCTCCACTATCTCGAATCCGCCGACGCTGACCTTCCTCTTCTCCAGGTAGCCCACAGGATAGCCGAGCGCCTCGAGTTGCTCACGCGTCACGTAACCCTTCTCGTAGGCCGTCTGCAGCAGACTCGATCCCCAGGCCATCGCGTCCTTGGCGCACTCCGCGTATTCCTTGGTCGTGAGGATCTTCTTGCGCATGAGATGCGCGATGATTTCGTCTTCCCTCATCGTGAACCTCCGCACCTCCACTCGATATTATAAACCCGCCTGCGACACGTTGCAATCAAGACAAAACGGGAGCGGCCGCCGTTTTTCCACGCGAATCGCCGGCGTCGCCGCTTCGCGCGTCTCACCGTTGCCGCGATCCGCGTCGCGGAAGCGGCGTCACGACGGACGCCACGGCCTCCGCGACGGACTCGGGATCGAGTCCGAAGGAGGCGAGCAGTTCGGCGCGGCTTCCGTGTCCGACGAACGCGTCCGGCAGCGCGATGATCCTCAGTTTACGGGCGTGCGGCGTGCCGGCGAGCGCCTCGGCCACCGCGCCGCCGACGCCGCCCACGATCGTGTGGTCGTCCGCGACGAAGAGCCGCCTGTGGCGTCTCGCGCAGCGGACGACGGCTTCGGCGTCGAGCGGCTTCGCCCATCGCAGGTTGACGACGCCGGCCTCTATTCCGCGTCGCGCGAGCAGTTCGGCCGCGGCGAGACAGATGGAGACCGTCGCGCCGTAGCCGAGCAGCGCCGCGTCGCGACCCTCGCGCAGCGTCTCGGCGCGTCCCACCTCGAACGTGCCGTCGAGCACGGGCGCGTCGGGGTCGGGCACGCGGTCGCGCGGGTAGCGCAGCACGAGTGAGAGGCGACGCGCGTGCGCCGTCTCGAGGAAGGCGGGGATCTCCGCGCCGCGGGCGGGCGCGGCGAGAGTGAGGCCGGGCAGGGCGCGGGCGTAGGCGGTGTCGAAGGTGCCGTGATGCGTGGGACCGTCACGACCGACGACGCCGGCGCGGTCGGCGGCTATCACGCAGGGGACGCGGTTGAGCGCGATTTCGTGGAAGAGTTGGTCGTAGGCGCGCTGCAGAAACGTGGAGTAGATCGCGATTATCGGAAACAGGCCGGATTTCGCGAGACCCGCGGCGAGACCGAGAGCGTGCTGCTCGCAGATGCCGACGTCGAAGAAGCGTTCGGGGAATCTCCGGCGTATGACGTCCAGACCGGTGCCGGTGGGCATTCCTGCGGTGATGGCGACGGCATCCTGATGCTTGAGGAAGAAGTCGTGCAGCGCGGCGGAGAACGCGGAGGTGTACGAAGGGGCGGTCGTTATGGTGGTGGTACGCACCTTACCGTCGCGGCCGACGGCCGGCGGCGCGCCGTGGAAGCGTTCGGGATCCGCCTCGGCGGGAGCGTGGCCGCGACCCTTGGTGGTGACGGCGTGCAGGATGACGGGGCCGTCGGCGCCGTTGCGCACGCGTCGCAGGAGATCGACCAGCAAGGGGATGTCGTGGCCGTCGACGGGACCGTAGTAGGAGAAGCCGAGTTCCTCGAACAGGAAGCCGGGCGGCAGCAGGAGACGTCGGAGGAAGCCGAAGGCGCGTTCCGCCGTCCTTTCCATCTGACCGACGACGGTCGCCAGGCGACGCGCCACGCGACGTATGGTGCGTTTGGCGTCGCGATAGAGAGGCGCGGTGCGGATACGCGAAAGATGTTTGCCGAACGCGCCCACGGTGGGCGATATCGACATCCGGTTGTCGTTGAGGACGACCAGAAGACGCGGATGCAGTTCCGCCGCGTGATTGAGAGCCTCCAGCGTCATGCCGGTGCCGAGCGCGCCGTCGCCGACGAGGGCGACCACGTTGCGGTCGCGGCCCGCGAGACGGTCTCCCGCGGCCATGCCGAGCGCGGCGGAGAACGCGGTGCCGGCGTGGCCGCAGACGAAAACGTCGGCGGGACTCTCTTCGGGATTGGTGAAGCCGGAGAGTCCGCCGCGCTGTCGAAGACTCTCCACGAACGCCTCGCGTCGGCCGGTGAGTATCTTGTGAGTGTAGGACTGATGGCTGACGTCGAATATCAGCGCGTCGCGATGGAAGTCGAAGACGTAGTGGAGCGCGATCGTCAACTCCACCACGCCGAGGTTGGAGGCCAGATGCCCGCCGGTCTTGAACACGGTCTCCGTTATCAGTTCCCGGATCTCGCCGGCCAGAACGGTCAATTCCGCCGTCGTGAGACGCTTCAGGTCCTCCGGCGAGTCCACCCGCTCCAGAAGTCCCATTTTCCGCTCCGCCTCCAAAGAGGCTTCCCCATGCGCCGGCGTCCCGGCTTCGTTTTCCTCATGCGTCGGTGTCGGGCTCCGGCAGGTCTTTGAGGGAGCGCAGGCCGAAGACCTGCAGGAACCTGCGTGTGGTGCCGTACAGCAGCGCACGTCCTTCGCGACCCGTGACGCGTACGAGCCCCGCCTCGGTCAGTTGTTTTATCGCGTCGCCGCAGGCGACGCCCCGAACCGCCTCGATCACCGACCGACGCACCGGCTGCCTGTAGGCGATGACGGACAGCGTCTCCATGGCGCTGCGCGAGAGTTTCGGCTGAGACGCCTTCCTCACCCGCTCGATGAAAGGATGGTACTCCGGCAGCGTCAGCAGTTGCCATCCTCCCGCGACCCGTTCGAGGCGGAGCGCCGAGCCCGACTCGATCAGGCGGTCGGAGAGCGCCCGGAGCGCGGACTCGGCGTCGGCGGCGGAGCAGCCGAGCGCCTCCGCCACGCGTCCGGTGGACAGCGGCCCGCCGCAGGCGAACAGCACCGCTTCGGCGGCGCGCTCCAGCGCTTCGGGAGCGCTCGGTTTCCGGTCGCTCATCTCTTGAACCAACGTTCCATCTCCTGAAGCGGGACGTGCTTCAGCAGCGGACGCCCGTGCGGGCACGTGGGAGGCGTGTGGCATCGACGGGCTTCGTAGAGCAGTCTCTCCACCTCGTGATCCGAGAGGCGCTGTCCCGCCTTGACCGCCGCGTGACACGCGACGCTCTTGAGCGCGGACTGGAGCCGTCTGCCGTACGCCGCCCCCACGTCTTCCATCAGGACCGACAGCGTCTCGCGGACGGCGTCCTCCACGTCCATTCGCGCCCCGGCACCGATCGCCGGCGCGCTGAGTATCACCAGCCTGGAGCCGTCCAGTCGCGTGTCGAAGCCCAGCGCCGCGAGGACGTCGCGGTTCTGCTCGTATGCGGTCCGCTCCGCCGCGTCCACGTTCAACTCCACCGGCACCAGAAGTCGCTGCACGCCCAGTTCGCCGCTCTCCGACAGCGCCCGCAGCCGGTCGTAGATGAGTCGCTCGTGAAGCGCGTGCTGGTCTATCACGGTGAAGCCGAGCGGCGTCTCCACAATGATGTAAGAATCGTGCAGGACCATGTATCGGCCGCGCGGCACCGGCGGCTCGTCGGGCGGCCGTCCGCCGACGCGGTCGCCGCCGCCGCGCGTTTCCTGCGGCGGTCGGAGTCCGAGGGAGGACTGTCCGACCAGGCCGCGACGCGCGAGAAAGTCGCCGACGGCGCGTTCCACTCCGCCGGTCGACGGGGCGCCGCGGGTGGCGTAGAAGCGGCGGACCGACGAGAGCGCGTCCTCCACCGCCTTCCTGACGGCGGTGTATACGAAGCCGGGTTTCCGGAAGCGTATCTCGATCTTGGCCGGGTGTATGTTCACGTCCACCTCGGCCGGCGGCAGGTCGACATAGACAAACGCTACCGGCTGTCGCGACGGAGGGAGATGCGGCCGCAGCGCGTCGGAGACGGCGCGTCGCAACGTCTGCTCGACGACGGGACGTGAATTGACGAAGAAGAAGAGCATCCGACCGTCGCGGCGGCTGACGTAGGGCGGCGCCACGACGGCCGAGACACGAACGCCGTGCTCCTCGGAGCGTCCCGTGACGAGCGCGCCGGTCTCCTCGCTTTCTCCGAACACGTCGCGGATGCGTTCGAGGGCGTCGGCGGCGGCCCGACAGGAGAGCGCGGGCCGCTCGTCGAGCGCGAGGCGGAAGGCCACAGCCGGCGCGGCGAGCGCGGCGCCGGTCACCACGTCGGAGACGCGGGCGGCCTCGGCGGCGGCGTGGCGGAGGAACTTGCGGCGCGCCGGCAGGTTGTAGAACAACTCCTCCACGACGACCGACGTTCCTTCGGGACAGGCGCACGGCTCGGGCTCCTTCGCGTCGCCGCCGCGCATCACTATCCGGAAACCGTGCTCGCTCCCGGGCGGACGACTGCGTATCTCCACACGTGCGACCCGGCCGATGGACGCAAGCGCCTCGCCGCGGAAGCCGAGCGTCGAAATCCTCTCCAGGTCGTCCACGGAGGTTATCTTGCTCGTCGCGTGCGGCGCCAGCGCCAGCGGCAGTTCTTCGACAGGAATGCCGCGGCCGTCGTCGGCGACCCGTATGCCGCCGCGTCCGCCGTCGACTATGGAGATCTCGACTCTTCCGGCCCCGGCGTCGAGCGAGTTCTCGACGAGTTCCTTGACCACCGATGCGGGTCTCTCCACCACCTCGCCGGCGGCGATTCTGCGCACCATGTCGTCGTCGAGCACGCGGATCCCGCCCGTACGGCGACCGCCTACGGTTCGAGACACAACGACCCCTCGAAGGAGGTTCCCGGCTTCACCTTCCGCTTCAGTTCCTCCGCGTCGAGCGCGAAAAGGGGACTTATCTCTATCAGACCGTCCACGTTTCCGTCTTCGTCGCGCGGCACCGTCACGCCGCAGGACTCCAGCCAGCGGCCGAACATGTTCACCGAGCCGCGCTGCGCCGCCTTCAGACTCGCAGGGCC
The DNA here is from genome assembly GCA_964412125.1 of uncultured Planctomycetota bacterium. GTDB lineage: Bacteria > Planctomycetota > SKW154 > SKW154 > SKW154 > CAYPNR01. The sequence goes on from CAYPNR010000004.1 coordinate 29,830, forward strand.
GGCCCGGTCCTTTATCGGTAGAAACTCCTCCTCACGGGCGGTCTCCACCAGCAGCACGCGCTCGGTGTGGCGGGCCACGTCGAATACGAAACGCTCGAACTTGAACGCGTTGGGCTGTCGCGAAACGACCCGACGTCCGCTCTTGTCGATGTGCGGAACGGCCTTGAGCGCTATGTGATAGTCGAGTCTCACGCCCTCCTCTATCAGTCGCCGGAGAAACGCCACCGAGAAGACGTGAACCGCTATGGAGCCGGCCCAGAAACGAATGCGTCCGGCGTCGTCGCGCTCCTCCGCCGTCCGCGTCGGAACTTCGGTGTACTCCTTCACCACGGTGCGGCCGTCCTCCACCACGAACAGTCCCAACCGCTCGTGCGGCTCGCGTTTCTCTATCACCTTCGCCGAAAACTCGGCGTCCGCCTCCGCGTGCAGCCCCAGCATCACGGGATCGGCCACTTTCACGGCCGGGTTGTCCACCTGAAAGTAGAATAAGTACTCTATCCCGCCCCTGGCCAACTCCTCCAGTACGCCCGCTTTCGCCATGCCCTCCAACATTCCGCCGTGGCCGTCCGGGTTCATGAATATGCGATCCCGGCTCTCCATTATGAGTCTGCCTCTGCGGTCGAGCGCCGGAGTCATCTTCTGCGAGAAGAACCTGACCGAGCCCTTCGCCAGACCGAAGTTGCTGTTCTTCTCGAACAGTCTCTCGGTGGGCTCGCGCGTGGCGTCGCTGACCATGATGAACCACGGCAGCAGCGCTCCGTGACGCCGTCGCAGCGCCAGTATCCTCTCGGAGAAGATGTGGAAGAGACACTTGCCGGTGATGACGCCGAACGGCACCGCGCCTTTCGGACCGTCTATGCCCATCCGCGTCGCCTGTCCGCCGGCGGCGGTGACGACGGCGACCTTCCCCTCGCTCAGGAGCCGCTCTCCGACGACGCGCGCGCGTCGCATCCTCTCGCGCTCGGAAGAGGTCCTCGGCAGACGCACCACATCCGGCGGCCGCAGATCGCCGTGCAGGCGTTGCGACTGGCGGCGTGTCTCGCTGCGTAACATGCGCGCGAACTCGCCGACGAGTTGGAAGTCGAGTCCGCCGACCTGCGTCAGCAGTCGGCGACGCTGCTTCTCGTCCAACTCCTCCCACCAGCGGAAGATGTGCTGCTGCGACGCCTCATAGACGCGTGCCACCGCGATGCGGTCGCGCTCCTCCTGCACCCGGATCACCGTCCGACTCCAAAAACGACGAAGAAGACGAAATAATACCCGCAAAGCCGCCCGGATGCCAACTCTTGCGCCCCGACTCCACTCATAATGTGAGTTCCGGCCGTCCCGCGGAGGTGTGAACCTCTGCGCAGCGGCGGGCCAGCGTCCGAATGCGGAGAATGTATTTGGCGCGCTGCTGCGGACTCACGGCGCCGCGGGCGTCCAGCAGGTTGAACAGATGCGAGCACTTGAGCAGACATTCGTAAGCGGGTCGCACCAGCGCGGCCGCTTCCTCCGCGACGCGTCGCTCCAGTAACTCCACGCACGTCGTCTCCCACTGGTCGAACTGCGTAAGAAGAACGTCCACGGGCGCGGCCTCGAAGTTGTATATCGAAAACTCCCGCTCGGTCTCCTTGTGCACGTCTCCGTAGCGGACGCCCGGCGCCCACTCTATGTCGAAAACGCTGCCCGCGCCCTGCAGAAACATCGCCACGCGCTCCAGACCGTAGGTCAACTCCAGTGGAACGCTTCGCAGTCGAATTCCGCCCATCTGTTGAAAGTAGGTGAACTGCGTTATCTCCAGCCCGTCCAGCCAGACCTCCCAGCCCAGACCCGTCGCGCCCAGCGTCGGCGACTCCCAGTCGTCCTCCACGAAGCGAACGTCGTGCGCCGAGGTGTCCACGCCGAGCGCGCGGAGACTGTCCAGATAGATCTCACGAGAGTCCTCCGGCGCGGGCTTTATGAGTACCTGTAACTGATAGTAGTGCTGCAGACGATAAGGGTTCTCGCCGTAGCGGCCGTCGGTGGGGCGCCTGCTGGGCTGGACGTAGGCGCAGCGCCAGTCACCTTCGCGCAGGGAGCCGAAAAACGTGGCGGGATGAAACGTTCCCGCGCCCATCTCCATGTCGTAGGGCTGCAGAATCACGCAACCGTGGCGCCCCCAGTACTCGAACAGTCGTAAAATCACTTCCTGGAAGTTCATCGTCCTCCTCCGGTCTCCGGTCGCTCACGCTCCGAACGGCTCCAGTACGATCTTGCCGACGCGCCGCTCCGGCGACTTCATCTGACGCATCGCTTCGTCTATCTTCTCCATCGGAAAACGATGCGTTATCACCGGCCCGGGATCGAGACGTCCCGACTGCAGAAGTCCGCGCATCTTGTACCACGTCTGATACATCAGTCGGCCGTTTATGCCCACCACCGTCGCGCCCTTGAAAATGACGCCTTCGCCGAGCGGCAGTCGAACGTCGCCGGACGGTATTCCGAAGGCGACGAAACGGCCGCCCTTCCGCAGTATCGCCAGGCCGGTCTCTATCGCCTGCTGGTTGCCGGTCATCTCGCAGACCACGTCCACGCCGACGCCGCCCGTCGCCTCGCTCACCGCGCCGGCGACGTCGTCGTCCTTGTTCAGTATGATATCGGCGCCGACCTTCTCCATTATGGCGCGCCTGAACTCGTGCTTGATGACCGATATCACGGGATGGGCGCCGGCCGCCTTCGCCACGGCGGTCGCGAACATGCCCGCCGGTCCGCAGCCCAGCACGCAAACCGAGCGGCCGACCACGTCGGATTCGAGTACCGCGTAAACGGAGTTGCCGAGCGGCTCCTGTACGGCCGCCGTCTCCGGCGGCATGTCCGGCGGGTTCTTCCACGCGCAGACCGCCGGAATCTTCACGTACTCCGCAAAGCAGCCGTCGGTGTCCACGCCGAGGATGCGCAGGTTTCCGCAGATGTGCCGCTGGTCGTTTCCGCACTGGTAACAGTGGCCGCAGGGTATGTGGCTCTCGGCGCTCACGAAGTCGCCGACCGCGAATCCCCCCACTCCTTCGCCGACCGCCACCACGTCTCCGCAGAACTCGTGTCCCACTATCAATGGCGGCTTGATCCGCTGCGCGCTCCATGCGTCCCACGAGTAGATGTGACTGTCGGTTCCGCATATCGCCGCCAGACGCACCTTCACCAGAAGGTCGTCGGCGCCCGCCTCCGGAATCGGCACCTCGCGTATCTCGAAGCCCGGGCCCGCCTCCGCTTTCACAATCGCTCTCATCTTCTCCGACGGCATTCCCGTCTCCTCCACAGAGGTCGGGACGATTTTAACAGTCGAAGAAGGCTTTTGGAAGCGGCGGAGCGTTTAACGACGCGACGCTCAGTCGAAATGGCCGCGAAGCCGGCAGCGACGCGTCTCCCTCAACCGCTCCACCCACTCCAGCAGATCGTCCCGCGGAAACGGTTTGAGTTCGTTGAACGCCGGATCGAGACAGTTGTGCGGCTCGAACGGCTGCAGCACCCAGTCCATCCCGGCCGGCAACTGTCGCGCGAGGTCCTCTAAGTCCTCGTACTCGTGCAGCGTGGGCACCACGGTCGTGCGCAACTCGCATCCGGAGACTCCGTCGCCCGCCAGCAACGCGAGACTCGCGTTGATCCGCTCGACGTCCACCTCGACGCCGGCCGCCTTTCCGTAACGCTCGTCCAGCGCGGCTTTGACGTCCATGGCGACGAAGTCGACGAGGCCGCCGTTGATCAGTCGCGAAAGCACCTCCGGCCTGCTTCCGTTGGTGTCCAACTTCACGGCGAAACCGGCGTCCTTGAACTCTCCGCACAACGCGTCCAGCGTCGGATGCAACGTCGGCTCGCCGCCGGATATGATCACGCCGTCGAGCCACTTGCGCTCCGACTCGATCTGGCGGAGCACCGCGTGAAACGGTATCGTCTCGGCGTCGTCGCCGCGCACCAGATGCGAGGCGTGGCAGAACGGACAGCGGAAGTTGCAGCCGGAGAGGAATATCTCAGCGGCGACACGGCCTTCCCAGTCTATGAGGGTGTTGGGTATGAAACCCTTGATGGGCGGCAGACTCACGAAATGGCCCGCTCCAATTCTTCCTCCTTCGGGATCTGTCCGTCGAAGCGCGCCACGATCCGCTCGTCCCGCTCAACTATGATGGTGGGCACCGCCATCACGTCGTAGTAGGCGCCTTCGGCGAGACCGTCCACCGTGTCCAGATCGTGGCTCTCCACCGACGCCAGTTTCGAAAGACCCTTCTCGGAAACGAAACGCTCCAGTACCTCCTTGGCGATCTTGCAGTTGGGACATGCGTGCTTGCTGAAGAAGCGGAACTTCACGCGACCACCTCCTATTGTGGATGGGAACTCGACGACCACAAAATATACTCCCTTCAGCGTCGATTGCAAGCGCTCTTCTGTCTTTTTCACCGCTTCGGCGGCCGAATCTATTCCGACGAAGCGGCGGCCGTGCCGCGCGGCCGTCACGAGTGTGGTTCCGCTTCCGCAGAACGGGTCCATCACCCACTCGCCCGGCGCGCTGGCCGCCAGAACGATCCGCTCCAGCAGCGCTTCCGGCTTCTGCGTGGGATATCCCACGCGCTCGGCCGCCATCGGATTCACCATCGGCACGTCCCATACGTCGTCCGGAATCGCGCCTTTCGGGTCGGGCGTGTAACGTTTGCCGCTCCTGGCGGTTATGCCGGACCTGGCGTAGCCGCTCGTCGCCTTGCGCGGCACGCGTACCGCGTCGCCGAAGAAGCGCCACTCGTCCCCCTTCGCGTACCACAAAATCACGTCGTGCTTGCGCGAAAACCATCTCCGGCCGCGGCCGCCGCCGGTCTTGTGCCAGATCACCGCGTTCAGGAACCGTTCCGGACCGAAGATCGCGTCCAGCAGCACTCTGCCGACGTGCGCCGCGCGCCGGCCGAGATGCAGAAAAAAAGTGCCGCGCTCGTCCAGAAGGCGACGTATCTCGATCGCGTGCTCGGCCAGAAACAGCGCGTACGCCAGCAGCGGTCCTTCGCCGAGAATGAGTCTCATCCCCGAAAGCGCGCGCGCGAGCGCGTCCGCCTCGCCGGCGGTCTCCTTCAGGCGCTCGAAAGCGGCCTCGGCGGTTTCGTCCCAACTCCACCTGTCGGCGAAGACGACTTCGGCGCCGCGCTCCCATCCGGAGGGGCCGCGGTACAGACGTTGCGAGGCGTGCGGCGGGTCGGCGTAGGCCAAGGCGAATCCGCCCTCCGGAAGCGTCCGCATCACCTCGGCCGCTCGCCCGTGGATTATCCTGTTCTGCTCGTTCATCTCGCTCGACCGATTCTCCGCCGCGGAGGCGCGGTCGGGAGCCTCATCTTATGGCGTAGTTGCCGCGACGTCGGTCGCGTAACTCCGCCAGTTTGCTCGGGTTCCAGTTGTTGACGCGACTGTAGTATCCCACTATCCGCGTGACGCCGTAAACCGACGGCGAGTCGCAGTGGGAGCAGGTCTCGCGCAGGCCGCGCTCGGAACGATGACACGCCTCGCAGAGTGTGAACTCCGGCGAGATGGCCAGTTGGGCGGCCTGAGTGTTGCGATAGGTCTTCTCGACGAGACTCATGATGGAGTCCGGAACGGGTCGTTGTTCGCCGACGAAGGCGTGGATGATGGCGCCGGACTCTATCATGGGATGAAACTTGGCCTGCATTTCGATGCGCCTGACGAGGTCCACGGGCACGTCGGGTCGCAGATGGATGGAGTTGGTGTAGTAGATCTCGTCGCGTTCGAGATCGCCGCGTACGAACTCCGCCGCCTCGGGGAACATGGCCACGTCCACTTTCGCGAGTCTGCGTGAGGCGCTTTCCGCGGGACTCTCCTCCAGCGCGAACCTGAGACCGTGTTTGCGACCGAGTTCCTTTATGCGCAGATACATGAACGACACTATCTTCAACCCCAGTTTGAAAGGCTCGCGTCCCTCGTGCAGTTCGCGGCCGCAGAGCCGCTGCACGGCTTCGTTCAGGCCGATCAGGCCGATGATGTATGTGGCCTTGTCCAGGTCCACGTAAGGCCTGCCGTCCTGTGCGTTCTTGCCTATCTCCCACAGCGGCATGTCCGGACCGGAGGTGAGGTAGCGTATGAACTTCTGCTTCCGCAGATGCGCTTCCACGGCGAGTTCGAGCGCCTCGTCCAGATTCTTCAGGAACGCGTCGGTGTCGCCGTTCGCGCGGAAGGCGGCCTGCGGCAGATTGATGGTCACGTTCTGGAAGCCGCAGAACCGCATGGACTCGGGATGCTTTATTACGTACGTGTCCTCGATGGTGGTGCGCAGCCGACAGCAGGCGGCGAGCGTCACGGCGTCGCGATCGAAGACGAAATACGGCGAGCCGTTCTCGGCGGCCACCGTGCAGGCGAATCGCAGCAGTTCGCGCTGCTCGGGATCGTTGAATGTGTCGTCGTTTATGTGGAGATCGCATTTGGGAAAGGCGAACGGCCGCCCGTAGCGGTCGCCCTCGCGCCACACTTCGAGAAGCGCGCGCAGGAAGCGTTTGGCCGTCCCGTCGTATTCGCCGTAGGTCTTGCCGGTGTAGGCGCCGCCCGGGCCGATCGCCGGCACGTCTTTGAGATAGTCCGGCACGCCGGTGTGGACGTTGAAGTCCAGAAACAGCGTCTGGCCGCCGCGGCTGAAGGCGTTCTGGCTGCCGGAGAATATCAGGTACTGCGCCTCCTGCTTCATTTCGTTCTCGCTCTGCTGCTCGATGTAGGGCGCGTAGAAGATATTGAGATAGCCCACGCCGAGCGCGCCGGCGTAGTACGCCTGCATCGACGCCAGAAAGGTGTTGAGATGGCCGGTGAGCACGCGGGCGTGCTTGGCGGGCGCGCTGCATGTGTCGAGATTGGACAGTTGCAGTCCGAACTTCTTTATGTACTCCAGTGAGTGACTCGAACAGTAGACGCGGGTGGGATAGCCGAGGTCGTGTATGTGGATCTTTCCGGACAGATGAGCCTCGGCCAGTTCGGAGCCGAAAACCTCCTGCAGGGCGAACTGCTTCAGTATGTGCTCGGCTATGGAGAGGTTTATCGCCTCCGGATTGTTCGTCGCTATGTTCGAGTTCTCTTTCGACTTGGAGAAGACGATCATTTCGAGATCGTATTTGGGGATGCCCATCATGCGCTGTTTCTGCAGCGGCCGTTGCAGTTTACGCTCGAACAGTTCGTTGTCCACCAGTTCGCGGACCATGCCTGTGGATATGTTTTTGAGACCGGAATTGAGTATCCGCTCCTCCACCGCGTCGGCTATGCTTTCGGCGACGTGCTCATCCAGATCCGCCTCGGCCATCAACTGTTCGGTTATCTTTCGTTTGTCCCACGGCTGCACTTCGTCCCGCGAGAGCGGACTCACCAGAAGCGACAGGTCCGTGCTGTTCTCGGCCGGCTTTCTGCTGCGGCGCACCTTCAGCGACTCCCTGATGCGCGCGCGACGCTCGCGATACAGTATGTAGGCCTTCGCCGTGGTCGCGTGTCCGGTCTGAATGAGTATCTTCTCGATCGTGTCCTGAATCTCCTCGACCGACGGCACGCCTTCCGGTCCGAGTTGCTTGGAGAGCATGATGCTCACCGCGGCGGCGAGTTCCTCCGCCGTCTCGCGATCGTGTCCGCCGACCGCCACCGCCGCCTTGTATATGGCATCGGCCACTTTCCGCTCGTCGTAAGGCACGAGCCTGCCGTTACGTTTTCTCACTTTCGTTATCATGAACCCCCTCCTTTCTTCGCTTCCCGTTCCCGGCTTCTCATTCTCCGTCGACCTGCTTCGCGGCGCGTACGAAGTCGGCCGCTTCGCTGAACGCTCGATAGACGCTGGCGAATCGTATGTACGCCACCTGATGCAGGCTTTTCAACTCCTCCGTCACCCACTCTCCCACCTGCCAGGTGGGGACCTCGCCTCGTTCGTAACTGAACACTTTCTGCTCCACGCGGTCCACCAGCGCCTCTATCTCCTCGTTCGATATGGAGAGTTTGTTGCACGCCTTGAGCACTCCGTCCAGCACCTTCGAGCGCTTGTACGGCTCTCTTACGCCGTCCTTCTTCAGCACGCGCATGGGGAATCGCTCCACGCGCTCGTAGGTCGTGTAACGCTTCCCGCAACTCTTGCAGACGCGACGGCGGCGGATGGCGTAGCCTCCTTCCGCGGGTCGCGAGTCCACGACGCGATCGTCGTCGGCGCGACAGTAGGGGCAGCGCACAGGTAAT
>CAYPNR010000004.1:38128-52314 GCA_964412125.1 uncultured Planctomycetota bacterium
GCCGGCGTCATGTTTTTCCTGGCCAGAATCGTTCCGGAGGCGGTTTCGAGCACCGCTATACTCTCGCCGGCCGTCAGTATCAGACGCCCGTCGGCGCTCAGCGCCACGTATCGCGTGCCCCGCGGCGCGGGCAGACGTCGACTCGTGGAAGAGGTCGCCTTCCACGATTCCAGTTCTCCGTCGTCGCCGAGGACGACCACCGCAGCGGCGTCGGGGGATACGGCGGCGGACATCGGCGGGACACCTCTACCGCCGAACGTGCGCAGCAGCGACATGTGCGGCATGGCGTAGATTCTGACGTTCCGCGCGGTGGCCGCCGCTATCGACGATCCCGTCTGCCCGACGGCGACGACCTCCGCGGGAGGCTCGATGGCGACACGTGTTGCGAGCCGCCATCTGCCGGCGTATCGGAACAGAATCGTCTGCAGCAGGCCGAGCACGACGGCGGCCAGGCCGGAGAATAGAACGGTATGGAGCCACGAAGCGTCGGTGACGCTCCAGCCGGCGGCGTGACGCGGACCCCACAGGCGCAGTCGATCGACGTGGATCACCGCCAGCAACGCCAGCCACGACGCGAGGAAGAGCGAGATACAGACGGTGGCGAGCGCGGAAAAGAAGGCGCACACCGACGCGAGCGCGCCGGCGCGGCGGAGCACGAATATATGTTTTCGACTCGCCGCGACCAGCGTGGCGGGCTCCGCGAAAGCCACGGCGACCGGCGGCTCGTCCATACGGACGCGATGATGGCCGCGACGCGCGGCGAGCGCCGGCAGTGAAAGCAGCAGCGACAGACTGCTTCCGAACACCGCGCTCGCCAGCAGCAGCGCTTCGAGGCCGGGCGGATGACTCATCGCGTCGGTGGTGAGGACGATGACGCATCCTGTGAGCAGGAGAAACAGGAACGCGAACAGGGAGCCGCGGAACGGCCACCACGGACTCCGCTCCGGAGTCGGCAAAAACGGAACCGAAGCGCGGGTGGTCAGCGACAGGAGGGGTCGCGAGACGAGACTGACGCCGCCGGCGTCGCCGGCGGCGAAGAACGAGCCGTCGGGGGCCGCCGCGACGAGATGCGGCGAGCCGCTCAGGACGGCGAAGTCCGGCGGCGCGTCGTCGCGCCCTCGTTCCGGAAACACATACAGTCGCTCCCGGGCCGTCGCGGCCACTCCGCCGGAGAACGGCGCGACCGCCCGTGGCGTCCGCGGAGCACGTACTCGACGGACTTCGGTGAGTCGCACGCCGACGGCGGCGGCGTGCCTGCATCGCTTCAGCAGCGCCCTCGCTTCCTCGTCGTCGGTTATCCGCAGCGCTTCTTCGGCGAGTTCGGCCGCCTCGGCGTGATTGCACGCGTCGGCGGCGGCCCCGGCGCGGTCGAGCAGTTCTTCGAATCGCGCGCGTTTGCCGCGGGCCTCCGAGAGAAGAAGTTCCGCCGCGCGGTCGGACGGCAGCACCGCCAGTGCGTCGGCGGCGGCCTTTTCCGCCTCCTCCCAGCGCCGCTTCCGTCGCGCCGCTTTCGCGCGCTCCATCAGCGCCTCGTATTCTGATACCGCCTCTCTCACCTCCGCCATCACCGTGCGCGCCTCTTCGGGGTCCTCCACCAGTTCGGCGGCGGCCTTCGCGAGGTCCACCGCGTCGGAGTAGCGCTTCTCGCGCAGCGCCCGGCGCGCGCGCGCGACCGTCTCCTCGTATATGCCACGCTTGCAACGCGCGATCCGCTCGGCGAGCATGGGCGAGCGACGCACGGCCGCCGCGCGTTCGTATTCGGTCAGGGCCTCTTCCCATCCGCCGGCCTCGATCGCTTTGTCGCCGGCCTCGATGTGGTCGTAGTACTCCTGCTGGCGTCTCTGAACGGAGAAGATCCGCTCGCGTATCGTCTCGGTGGGCGTCTGGCGCATGGCGCGCTCCAGGAGCGCGAGGGCGCGGGCGAAGTCGCCTTCGCCGGCGGCGGTCTCGGCTTCCTCCAGCAGTCTGCCGCCGTCGAGCGGCGTCTCGGCGATGGGGCGTACCTCGGGCGCGGCTTCGGCGGCGTACGCCGAAAGCGTCTGCATCGCGTCGGTGTCGTCGAAGAACTGATCGCCCGCGAGCGCCGCGTAAAGCGCGCCGGCGGACTCGAAACGCGCCTCGGGTACCTTCGCAAGACCTCGCAGCAGTACTTTCGACACCGACTCCGGCAGGCCTTCCGGCTCCGGCGGCGGCTTGTTGATCACCTGATAGGCGATGTCGCCCCGCCAGAACGGCGGACGTCCCGTGAGCAGTTCGTAAAGCGTCGCGGCGAACGCGTAGACGTCGGCCCGCCTGTCTATCTTCTCTCCGCGGATCTGCTCGGGAGGCATGTAGGGCAGCGTGCCGGCGACCTTCGCGCCGAAGGTGGACGACATCGTCTCGGCGAGTCTGCGGGCGATGCCGAAGTCGGTCACCTTGACGGCGCCTTTCTTCGTCAGAAGTATGTTCTTCGGCTTCACGTCACGATGAATCACGCCTTTGGAGTGCGCGTAGTCCAGCGCGGCCGCCATCTGGCCGGCGAGATGCAGAACGGTGTCCAGCGGCAGTCCCCGCGACTCCGAAGTGGCTTTGTGGCGGCTGAGAATGGTGTGGAGATCGGCGCTGTCCACGTACTCCATCACTATGAAACACAGGGAACGCTCGACGTCCGTCTCGAAGTTGTAGACCGCGGCGATGTTGTCGTGATGCAACTCGCGCGCGAGAAGCACCTCGCGTTTGAGTCCCGCGACGGCCTGCAGGTCGTGCGAGAGTTCGGCCGGAAGCACTTTGACGGCGATACGCTGGCCGAGTTGCAGGTCCTGGGCGAGATACACCGCGCCCATTCCGCCGCGGCCCAGAAGCCCCAGAAGCAGATAGCGGTCCGCGAGCGTCCGCTCGGTTTTGGGCGTTACGAGCGTGTGAAAAGCGCCGCAGGCCGGACAGACGGCCTCGCCGGACGGGATTTCGGCGCCGCAGTCGGGACACGTCTCGGCCACCGTGGGTCTCCTCCCCGGGCGTCAGACCTCGGACGCGGGCGCCGGAGGCAGCGCTTCGACCAGCGCCGGCAGCACTTCCGCCGCGCGGCGCCTGATCACCACTTCGGCGACGCCGTCGAGCGGCGTCCGCTCGAGATTGACTATCGCCACGGCTTCCGCGTACTGCGGCACCATGGCCGCGGGATGAACGACGAGCGAGGAGCCGACGCAGAGCGCCAGTCGACTGCTCCGCGCCGCCTCAATCGATCTCTCCAGCGCCTCCGACGGAAGCGACTCGCCGAAGAGCACCACCTCCGGACGCATGACCGCGCCGCAGCGCGGGCACGTCGGCGGAAACGCCTTCTCCATCAACTCGAGAATCGTCTCGAGATCGCAGCGGTACGAACACGAGATGCACGCGAAACGGGTCGTGTTGCCGTGGAGTTCGAACACGTCACGCGCGCCGGCCGCCTGATGCAGTCCGTCTATGTTCTGAGTGACCACGGCGGTCAGGTATCCCCGGCGCTCCATTTCGGCGACCGCCTCGTGCGCCGCGTTCGGCCTGACGGTCGTCAGCGCAGGCAGACGCGCCTCGCGGAAGAAGTTCCAGTAGTGCGACGGGTCGCGCAGGAAGGCGCCGATGGACGCGACCTTCTCCACGTCGTACTTCTTCCAGAGACCGCCTGCGCCGCGGAAGGTCGGTATGCCGCTGTCGGCGGATATGCCGGCGCCCGTGAAGACGAGTACGCGGCCGCCGCGACACAACTCCTCAAGCCTCTCGAGATGTCCGCTCAACAAGCCGCTCCTCACGCGGAATCCGTGAAAATTATCACACGCCGCTCTCGGGCTTCGCAACGCAAAACGAACAAAAACCGCTCCGACTCAGGCCTCCGACGCCTCCAGCGGCTCGCTGCCGACGATTCCGCCTTCGGCGTCCTTCAGCAGGAGTTCGACGCGTCGCTCGGCGGCGTCGAGTATCGCCACGCAGGTGCGCAGCAGTCGAAAAGCCTCTTCGTAACGGCTCAGCATCCCGGCCAGCGGCAGATCGCCGGATTCGAGTTCGGCCACCAACTCCTCCAGGCGGTCGAACCTGCTCTCGAACTCTTCGATGTCCGCCTGCCTCTCTCCGCCGACGCGTTCGTCGTCCGCCAAGACGTCTTCCTCCGTCAGCCGGCCAAGTGGAGCCACTCACGCACAAGGAAGGTCACGCGCTCCACCAGGAGTGATATACGACCCATGACGGTGTAGCCGAACGACGCGCCGAAGGAGATCATCAGAAAAGCGATGCCTGTGCGACTCGCCGCCTTGAGCGGTCCTTTGTGCTCTATGGAGAAGAAGAAGTACACCAGCACGGTTATGAGGCCGATGAACGCGATTATCTTGCCGGCGAGCGCCCAGTCGAAATGGCCGTACATGTCGTAGTAGACGAACGGCGTCACGGCCTTGCTGACCTGAATGAAGATGTTGGTCTTGATGACGCGCGGAATGGCCATGCCGGCGCCGGCGCCCACGACGAACGCGAACGCCCAGCGCGACAGCCACGCTTTGCGGCGGCTGAAACGCGTGAAGAACAGTATGCCGAGAAACGCCGGAACGATCAGCCAGTATTTGATCGCTTCGCCCGGCTCGGGCCTGAAAAGCGCCTCCAGCAGGTTCGGCTTTATCGTGTTGTAGTACAGCAGCGTTATGTGCCAGCCGAGCGAGATGCCCACGTAGAGATGCTCGGCGATCTTGTAGAACGGATTGTCGCGATAGAGGAAGGAGTAGATCGCCAGCGTTATTCCGGCGGCGACTATTATGCCGAGTCCCTCACGGTTCATCGGCAGGGTGCCGAAGGCCAGCAGGAGGGCGTTGATCAGCACGAACACGCCGAGCGCCGCGGGTACGAAAACGGTGTTGCTCCGCGTTCGGGTCGTCTCCATCAGCGTTTCCTCCTACGGGAGAGTCTCTCGGCGAGGAAGGCGATGTTGCCGAGGATGACGAAGGCGATGATGACCAGGTGCGCGCAGGACTGCGGCAGCATCATTATGGAGGCGTCGCCCTTCCGTCCGAGCAGCGCTTCGTAGTCCGCGGCGCCCTTCACCGCGCCCATCAGCCCCACGAGTTGGCCCGTGTCCAGATAGGGATAGAAGTCCGGCGCCATCACGCCCGTGCAGCCCCCGGCCATGTCGAAACGATACTGGTCGCGTCCGTACACCACCCACTGGTCTATGCCGGGCGTGCCCGCCGAGATCGACACCATCAGGTCTATGTCGCGCAGCGTCTTGACTTTCGTCTCGCGGAAGAACGGAAGGGAGCGCGTCGAGTTCTCCAGCGAGTCTTTGGGAAAGGCGCTCAAAATGTCCTGTCCCATCGACACTATCACCGCGAAGCCGCCGGGCTTGTAGCCCAGCAGCACGTAGTCGTCTCCCTCCTTCTTGCCGTACTCCTTGCCGGTGATCTCCAGCGCCTGTCTGCCCATGCCGACGCCTCCGGGCCAGAGCGACATCATCAGCACGCGATGGCCTTTGCGGAAGCAGTGGCGCAGCAGCGCCACCGTCATGGGATAGAGTTCCGCTTTCGAGCCCGGCTCGTAGTCGTTGGAGATGAGAATGACCGAGCCGGCCGGCAGCGACTCGACCCGATCGTAAATTCGCTTCACGACCTCGGTCGCCTTGATGGGCATGGGCGCCGGGACGAGCGCCGGTATCACGATGGAAGCCGCTATGAAGAGAAAGATGATACGGCGGTCGACCGACAAGAGTTTTTTCAGGACCGACATCAGTCACCGCCTCCAAGATAGGAGCGTTCTATGCCCGAGATTATACGAAGCGAAGTCGAGACGACGCCCAGCGCGACGCCTATGAAGATGGCGCGTTTGGCCGCCATGTTGGGATAGAGCATTATCCACTGGGCGAGCGCCGGAATGGCTTTGGAGATCATCTGGCCGAGAGGTATTCTCTCGAGCATGACGATGACCGCGACCACCAGCAGGATGCCGGCCTCGAGCGTACGCGCGCGAAAGGCGCGGTAGGCGGCGGACGCGATGAAGAAAGCCAGCAGCGAGAACATGGTGGCGCCCAGCGGCAGATAGAGATAATTGAAGCCCCAGCCGAACGCGGTGGACGGACTGTAGTCGCCGGCGCAGGCGAAGCCGATGACGGTGTAGACCACGAGCGCCACCAGCGTTATCACACTGTAGCCCCAGCCGGCGACCCTGCGACGCACCTTCGTCACGTGCATGTGGAGCAGACTCGCCAGACCGATGACCAGCGCGAAGGCGGCGACGATCATCAGCCATCGGTTTATCTCGCCCAGCAGGTTCTCGAACCATTGATGGGGAATGAAGTACTGGACGAGCATCAGCAGTCCGATGGCGAACGCTATCAGCACCGGCAGGGTTCGTTTGAAGAACATGCTCGATCTCCCCTAATGCTCTGTGAAGAGGAGTTTGACGAGGTCGCTGCCGAACAGGGCCAGGACGAAACCGACCACCAGCGCCAGCATGATGAGCGCCTTGCCGGCGTCCTGGCCGCGAAGCGAGCCGAGCAGGACCGGCTGACGCGACAGGTAAGCGCTGGCGGCGTAGAGTTCCTCGCCTATCAAGGTGTAGTCGCAGGTGGTGATGAAGAACGGCAGTTGCGAATAGGAGTCGGTGCCGGCGATCTGAATGGCGCCCACCGACGCGCCGGTCTCCGCCAGAAGCAGACTCTCGGCGTAGAACATGCCCATGTAGAAGATGGTGGCGGGTTTCTCACGAACGAACATGCCGTCGACCGCCGCGGCGTAGGCGAACTGCTCGTAGGCGGCGAAGAATATGTCCTCCTCGTGATAGGCGTCCGGCCGGCCCACCGACGTCGCGGACTCCTTTATCACCTCCTGCGCCACGCTCATCACTATCGGATCCACGCACGGCATCCGCAGACGCACGTCGTGCTGGGCCGTCTTGCGCGATATGCGGCTCAGGATGTTTATCGACGCTATCACCGGCAGCGTGCTCATCTGGCCCAGACCCGTTATGTAGAAGACGGGCTTGCCCATCTCGGTCGCGCGGCCCACCGCTTCCTCCACCGCGTCCAGACCCGCTATCTTGCGGACGAACAGATTGGGATTGCGACGCGCCATCGTGATGAAGCCCAGCACCAGCACGCTCAACAGGAGCGTCATCACCAGGTTGTTCGTCTTGTTCGTGTTGAAGTAGTTCGGCCTCGCCGCGGCCGCGACGGCCGTTTCGTTCACCCACTCACCTCCCTTGCCGGGACTGTTTCCCGCTTCTCCGTCGCCGCGGACCACCTTCAGCCAGAAATAGTAGGTCGCGTGAAGACCTTTGTCGAGACGGGCCTCCGCTTCGGCGAGTTGCGCCACGCGTTCCGCCTGCAGTCGCTCCGCCGCCTCCCGCACCTCCCGCGCCGCTTCGCGCAGTTCGGCGTCCGGCGGATCGCCGCCGTCGGCCGCCGTCTCCATCGCGTCGGCCTCCAGCGTCGGCACGCCTTCTCTTATGCGGTACTCGCCGGCCATCGGAGCCGTCGCCGCCGGCAGCCACGCGCCGGATGTCTTCGTCTCGTTGCGCCACGTTTTCAGTTGTTTGAGATATTCGGCGATCTCTTTGGAATCTTTCGCGGCGGCCTCGGCCGCTTTGTCGATCTCCCCGGGCGGAACCGGCTCCTTCCTCTTCAGCAGTTTCGCGAGTCGGTGTCTCAGCATCGCGCCCCAGGCGACACGCTTCAGAGCGGCCGTCCTGAAACGCTCCCCCGCGGCGTCCGCGGAGGTCGTCGGTACGCTTCCCAGGACGTCGCCGTAGCGGTCGCCGGCCCTCATCTCCTGCAGCGCCTGCAGTACGAAGCGTTCGAGTTCCCCGCTCAGGCCCGCGAACGTTTCGTAGTCCTTTTTTCGAGCGGCCAGTTCCTTCTCCAGTTTTTCCTTGTTGCGGCTCTCCTCGGTCGCCTTGGCGCGTTCCTTGGAGATGGCCTCCAGCAGCGTCTCGGCCGCCTTCGTCAGGGCGTCCGGCCTGCCGCCCGGCTTTTCCGCCTCCTGTCGCAGACGCGCCACGACTCCGCCGAGGAGCCGCTCGCGCAGCGCCGCTTTCTGGAAGGTTTCATCCATCTTGTCGAGACGCTCCTTGACCGCCTCGACCATCGCTTCTTTCACCTTGAGCACCTGTTTGATTTTGCCCGCCACCATTTTGCGATACTTGTACCAGAGGCGACGGTGCACGGCGCCGCTCAGCACGTGTCTGATGGCCGTCGTGTACAGGGCGTATTCGTAGACGGCCGCCGCCGTTTTCTCCTTCGGCGGAGGCAGCAGGTCGCCTGCGCCGCTGAAGTCGCCGATCTCCAGCGCCTCGGCCAGTTCGTGAAGCGCCTGCACGAGTTGTTCCGCGCCCTGAGGCGGCGCGGGCGGCTCCCCTCCGGGCGGCTCGTTTTCGCCCTCGGCGGCTGCGGCGCACACGTCGGCCTTTTCCAGGCCGAGGATTCTCGCCTCGGTGTGCCGCAGCAGAAGCGCCAGGCCTTGCGTCTCCTCGAACTTCTCCAGCGCGTTTTCCAGGGAGGTTTCCAGACGCGCCAGCGCCTCTCCGGCGCCGCGCTCCTTACGCAACGTTTCCTTGATACGCGCGACCTCCGCCGCCTCTTTCGGACAGATGGAGCCGGCGACGTCCACCACGGCGAAGTGGTCGTAAGGCCGACTCGGATGGTCGCCGAAGAGCCGTTTGGAAGCCGCCTGGAAGTTGGAAGCCGAGCCTGCCGGAACGCGCATGAGCAGCGTTCTGCGCTCCGGCGCGGCCGCGGGATCGGCGGCCCGGTAGACTTCATAAGTCACGCGCGGCTCTTTCGCGGCGGCGTCCGCCTCCATTTCCTGCTTGAGCGCCGCCGCCGCCGCCTTCACAAGCGACTCCTCCATCTGCGCGGATATCTCGTGCAGCCACCGGCGCTCGGCCGCGGTCGCTTTCGCAAGGTCCCCTTCCGCCTGCATCCCCGCGCGCACGCGCGCGCGCCAGTCCGCCTGCGTCCGACGAACCTCGGCTTCCCAGTCCTGCAGGACCTTCTGCGGCGCGGGCGGATCGTCCGGTATGCCGCTCCAGACCAGCAGTATTCTTCCGCCGGCGTCGTTGGGATGGTCCCGCGCGTCGAAGTAGTCCGGCAGACCTCCCTTCTTCGCCGCCCCGGCCGCGTCGCCGCTCTCCTGCGCCAGCAAAAGCGTCGCGGAGAGCCCGATACACACCACCGGCAGCCACCGCCGCATCTCAACTCTCCTCTATCGATTCCACGTTCGCCCGCGGCACCACCACTCTCTCGCCGCCTTCCAGTTCCACCTCCAGCACCCGTACACGCGACTCCGTCTCCACCTGGCGCAACTCCGGAGGCAGCGCCGCCACCTTCCCTATCCGTCCGAAGTACGGCTCTCGTATTATCCGTACGGAGTCGCCCACCTGCAACGCATCCTTGCCCTTTTTCTCGCTCTCGTCCGGAACGCCCTCCACCGGCACGATCACCTCCGGTCGTATCACGCCGGCGCGTATCTGCGTCGCTCCGGAGACCGACGCGCGCGCGCCGTCCCGCTCCTTCAGCAGCGCGAAAGTGTTCTCCGCCATGCGCATCTCGCCGAAGCCTTCTGTGACGACCATCGTCGTGCGTAACTCCTCCTGGCCGGTTATGGCGACGCCGATGTCGTGGCCGAGTATGGCTCTGAGGTCGCGCGCCCTTACGCCGCCGGCCACCAGCGCCGCCACGCCCACCTCGAACGCGCGTTCCGCGGTCTCGCGCCGGATCAGCGCGCCCGCCACCAGTACCGCGCCCGCGTCCTCCGACGTGATCTCATCCGGCCCGAGCACCCCGCCGCCGTCGCTTACCTTCACCCTCAGTTCGCCCCACCTCTCCCGGCCCACGCCGAATATCCCCTGTACGTACGTCGCGTGCGTCTCCACCGCCACGCCCTGCCGCTCGTATACCTCCGCCACGCGTCCGTCCACGTACGCCCTCACCTCGACCGGCTTCGACGGAAGACGTATCAGCACCTGTCCGGTCACGTCCGAGACGCTCTCGACGGTGCCGGCGGCCGGCGAGCGTATGACCGTCTTGAACCACTTGATCAGAGGCTTCGTCTCCGCGAGCGGCTCGCCTTCCTCCACCGGCTCGCCTTCCTTCTTCAACATGTATCGATGGATGTCCGACGCTTCTATGCCGAGTCGTCCGACGACGTTCGCGGTCTCCACGTCGCCGGGCAACTCCGTCCTGGCGACCACGTCCTCCGCCCTCACCGCGTCTCCGACCTTCACCAGGACGTCTCCGTCGATGGGCAGCAGTCGATGTTTGACCACTCTGGTCGCGCGGACCACTTTCAGTCCCGGTGTGTATGCGTAAGCCACCTCGCTCCCCCCCACAGTCTCCGATTGAGGACTCATTCTACATATTCACGTCCGCGGCGCAACAGTTCCCCGCGACGGACTCTTGCCCCGGCGCCCGCGGAAAATGTTGAAAATCGGTCGCGCGCGCGTTACACATAATACCACGCGTTGGGGAGTCGTCTAATAGGTAGGACGCGGGACTCTGGTTCCCGTAGTCGTGGTTCGAGTCCACGCTCCCCAGGGTCGTGCCTGCCTGTGCGTCGCACGCAGACAGGCGGCGGCGCGGGGCCTCACTCGCCTTCGGCGGCGGCCAGCGGCAGAGGCGCCGGCGGAAACCGCTCCATCACCTCCGCCTCCACCGGCACCACGGCGAAGTCGCCGGTGCGCCACTCGTCGGGCGTCCTCATCTCCTCTTTCTTCCGTCGCGGCAGCGGATAGACCGCCAGCGGCGTCTCCGGCGCGTTGAACGCGCGCTCCACGATCGCCAGGCCCACCTGACGGCCGTTCGGCATGAGCGCGCATGATGTGACGAAGCCGACGTGCCTGTTACGCCTGGCGGCGACGACCGGATCGCCTGTGTGCAGGGTACGCGCGCCGCGTCGCGCCACGACGAAACGAACGATCTCGCGCGCGCGCTTCGCGTCGCGCTCGAGCAGCGGCCGGCGACCGATGAAGTAGGGTTTGTGGAACTTGACGAAAGCGCCGTATCCGGCCTCGATGGGCGTGACGTCGAACGGACCGGCGAGTTCCTGGCCGTAGAGCGGCAGCCCGGCTTCGGTCCGCGTGGAGTCGCGCGCGCCGAGTCCGCAGAGCGCCAGGCCGTGCGGCTCGCCCGCCTCGATCAGCAGGTTCCACACGCGCGGCGCCTCGGCCCACGGCACGTATATCTCGAACGCCGTCCGCTCGCCGGTGTAGCCGGTCCGCGCGGCCATCGTCCGGACGCCCCGGAGGCTCACCCAGGTGAACTCGCTCCGCCGCAGCGACGCGAGCGCCGCGCGATCGTCGTCGCCGTCCGCCAGCGGCGACAGTATCGTCAGGGCGTTCGGCCCCTGCAGCGCCACGTTCACCCATCGCGCGTCCCCGAGCGCCGGGTCCTTCAGGTCGCGGAACTCCACCTCGCCCGCGAAACCGCACTCCGGCGACTCAGCGTCCGTCAGCCGGCGTCCCTCCAGCACGCCGAGTATCCAGTCGCGGTCCTTGTCGGTGTTGGCCGCGTTGACCACCATCCAGTAGTGGTCGTCCGCGAACTTGTAGAGAAACGTGTCGTCCACGCAGACGCCGTCGGCGTCCAGCATGTAGGCGTAGAACGCCTGACGGGGATGGAACCAGTAGACGTAGTTCGACAGCAGCATGTCGAGAAAACGCGTGGCGTCGGCCCCGCGGAACTCGAACAGGCCCATGTGCGAGACGTCGAACAGCCCGCACGACTCGCGCACGGCGGCGTGCTCCTCGGTCACACGCGTATACCAGACCGGCATCTCCCAGCCCGCGAACGGAACGAGGAACCTGGTGCGGCTCCTGTGCTCCTCGTAGAGGGCGGTCCGCTTGAGCGGCGCGTCTTCGGGCCCGGTCCACTCGAAACGCTTCCTGTCGGTCTCGACCGCGGCGACCGACAGCGCGCGCCGGCCGACGAAGAACGGTTTTTCCGGCGCGAAATGCGATCGGAAGCGCTCGAGCAACTCCTCCGCGGCGTATTCGTCCGCGTCGCCGGGAACCGGCAGCCCCGCCTCCTTCCGCGCCGCTTCGTATCCGTCCAGTCCGCAGGCGACCGGGCCTTTCTTCTCCAGGGCGCTCCACACCTCCTCTGCGAGGCCGACCGGAACGAGCAGCAGAGCCTCGGAGCGTCCCTCGCCGAACGGCAGATGCGCGGCGACGATGTTGGAGTCGCGCGCGCGCCGCGCCTGTCCCGTCTCCAGTCCGCCGAGGTCCGCTTCTATCGTCGCCGGCGCGTCCGCGACGCCGGCGCCCGCCAGTCGGATGACCGTCCGCGGCGGCTCCGCTTCCGTGACGTCGTAGACGAGCGCCGGTCCCTCGACCTTGAGAAAGATGTCTTGCGGATCGCCGAAAGCGTAGCCGTCGGCGAGCATCCGTAGTCTGTACTTTATCGTTTCGGCGTCTCTGGAGCAGCCCACCAGCAGGAACTCGTCGTCGCCCGTGTCGGCCCTGTCGAGACGCACGACCGCGATCTCGTCGAGCAGGCGGCCGTCTGTGTCGAGCATGAGGCCGCGCCGCGCGCTGAAGCGCGGCATGCCGTGGACGTCGCAGGTGAGGACGTTGTCCAGCAGGTTCGCGGCGCGACGCCCGCGTACCAGCAGCGTGGCCTGAGCGGAGGCGTCCACCAGGACGCCGGGCCCGTCGAGCAGCGCGGCGGCCTCGGCCGCGGGGTCGCCGTAGGAGACGACTGCGCCGTCCTCCACCACGGCGCCGCGGCGCCGATGTGACTCCTCCAGAGGACGGGTCGCTTCCGCCGTGCCGCGACCGAAGAAGTGCGGATAGTCGTGCGAAGGCTTCACGTCGGGGTCGGTCACGAAATCGCGGAGGAGTTCGGCCACCTCGCCGCGGACGGAGTCGACCAGCGCGGCGTCGATCTTGCCGCGGCCGACGGCGCCTTTCGCCTCGCTGTAGAAATAGGGATGAATGTTCGTCAGGATGCGCTCGGCCCACCCGGCGACGCGCTTCATCTCGTCGGGTCCGAGGCCGCGCTGGCTCGCCCATGTGGTGCCGAAGCGAATGGCGCCGGGATGCGCCGGATTCTCGTCGCCGGGGATGGTGTTCTTGTTGACGACGATGTGCGCGAACTCCATTATCCGGCTCGCTATCTCGCCGGTGAGCGCCTGACCGTTCGGCGTCTTGATCCGCGTCAGATCGACCATCACCATGTGCGTGTCGGTGCCGCCGTAGGCGAGAGTCAGGCCGCGCTCGCGGAACGCGTCGGCCAGCGCCTTCGCGTTGTCCACCACCGCGCGCATCAGGTCGCGGAACTCCGGACGGCCGGCCAGCGCGAACGAGACCGCTTTCGCCGCCATCTGGTGCACGTGCGGACCGCCTTGCTCGCCGGGGAAGACCGCCGCGTCTATCCGCTCGGCGATCTCCGGCTCGGTCGACAGAATGCAGGCGCCGCGCACGCCGCAGAGCGTCTTGTGTGTCGTGAAACTGATGACGTGCGCCAGCCCCACGGGACTGGGATGCACGCCGCCGACGACCAGTCCCGCCGTGTGGGCTATGTCGGCCAGCAGTATCGCGTCGACTTCGTCGGCGATCTCGCGGAACTTCTTCCAGTCCGGCGCCCACGGATACGCCGAAAAGCCCGCTATTATCATCCTCGGACGATGCTTCTTCGCGATGTCGCGTATCCTGTCGTAGTCCATTCTGCCGCTCGCCCTGTCCGCCTCGTAGGAGACCGCTTCGAAGAAGACGCCGGAGCGGTTGGAAGGAGAGCCGTGCGTGAGATGGCCGCCGAAACGCAGATTCATGCCCATCACCACGTCGCCGGGCTTCAGAAAAGCGTTGTAGACGGCGTTGTTGGCCGCGGCGCCGGACAGCGGTTGTACGTTCGCGTATATCCGCTCCGGCGGATGCGTTTCGGTCGCGAATATCTCGCGCAGGCGCCGCATGGCCAGCGCCTCCACGAAGTTCGCGTAGTCCACGCCTTTGTAGTAGCGCCTGTCGGCGTAACGCCTGTGCGAGACGGTCATGTAGTCCACTTCGTCCAGACGTCCGTCCTCGTAGAGCGTCATTCGCGTGGAGGGATAGCCTTCGGCGTAGATGTTGTTGAACGGGCTGCCGAGCGCGGCCAGGACGGCCGGAGGGCAGAGCGACTCGGACGCTATCATTATCAACTTCCGCTCCTGTCTTTCCCGTTCGAGTCGTATCAGACGCTCGATCGACGGGTCGGCCCGGTCGAGTCCCAG
>CAYPNR010000004.1:52414-55404 GCA_964412125.1 uncultured Planctomycetota bacterium
GTGGAGGAGCGGACGTGGACGGACTCCAGGTCATGAGCGTGAAAGAGGTCTCTCGATACCTGCGGATATCGGAGAGGACGGTGATGGCCTGGGCGCAGAAGGGCGAGATTCCCGCGGCGAAGATAGGGAAACAGTGGCGTTTCCTGAAGCATCAACTCGACAGATGGCTGCGCGGCAGATTTTCGAGCGGCCGCGGCGCTCCTTCTCAGGAGGACGTCTCGCTTCCGCGCGCCGTCTCGCCGGAGAGAGTCCTCATCCTGACGGGGCCGCGTGGAAAAAAAGAGGTTCTGGACGCTCTGATCGAATCCCTGGTCGAGGCCGGATGCGTGACGGACGGGGACGAACTGACCCGCGCGGTCTATCGACGCGAGGAGTTGATGAGCACGGGCATCGGTCTGGGAGTGGCGGTGCCGCACGTTCGACTCGGTTCCGTACGTGAACTCGCGGTGGCGGCCGCGAACTGTCCGGACGGCGTCGACGACTACGAGTCGATGGACGGCCGTCCGGTGAAACTGGTTTTCATGATAGTGGCGCGACGCGACGCGCACGCCGACTATATAAGGGTTCTCTCGCACATCAGCAGGCGCATCAGGGACGAACGGGTCCGCGAGAGGCTCATCGCTGCGAGGGAGCCCGGGGAATTTCTCGATGCGCTTCTCGGAAGCGACGCCGGCGCGGAGGTGGCGCAACGGGGGAGGAACGACGATGACCGGGAAGGGCGGGCTTGACAGGACACTCGTGCGGGACGTGCTGCACGTGTTCATGTTTCCGCCGTCGACCGTCTCGCCGGACGACTCGGTCGAGGAGATGTTGAGGGTGATGATAAGGGACACTCACACACGACACGTCTACGTCGTGGACGCGGAGAACCGTCTGGTGGGAGTGGTTCGGATGAACAGGGTGGTGGAGTATCTTTTTCCGCACGTGCTGCTTCGCGGGCTTGCGGAGGAGGAGATGGTGTGGGGGACTCACTTTCTGGAGAGCATCGGCGCCAAGGTGGTCGGCGACATCATGAACGACACACCGTGTTACGTTCTCGGCACCGATCCTCTTTCGAAGGTGGGCGAGATACTGACCGAGGAGAAGATCAACGAACTGCCGGTCGTCGACGAGGACCGGAGACTTATAGGGCAGGTCAATGTTTATCAGATCATCAACAACTATTTGAATCCGTCGACCCGGCGTCGGACCGGGTCTTGAGATGACGGGATACTTTTTGGATTCAGGAGAGCGACCGCATGGAGACCGCCTCTCACGTTCCGATTCTGCTGCTGGTGGGACTGGCGGTGGTCGCCGGCGAGTTCGGCGCGCGGGTGTTCAGGTTTCTACGGATACCGCAGGTCGTCGGCTACATCGTCATCGGCATACTGGTCGGCAAATCCGGACTCGGGCTGATAGGCGACGGTGACATACAAGCGCTGACGCCGGTCACGTTTTTCGCGCTCGGCGTGATAGGCTTTCTCGTCGGCAGCGAACTCAGCGCGGGCGTGTTCAGGAGATACGGCAAACAGTTTTTCATGATACTGTTTGCGGAGGGTTTGGGCGCGTTTCTGCTGGTGGGCGCGGCGTCGGCGCTGGTCGCTTACGCGGTCACAGGCGACGCGGCCGGCGCGGCCGCTCTCGGCATGGTACTCGGCGCGATAGCCTCGGCGACCGCGCCGGCCGCCACGGTGGACGTGTTATGGGAGCACAAGACCCTCGGTCCTCTGACCACGACCGTGCTTGCGATAGTGGCGCTCGACGACATACTTTCGCTGCTGCTTTTCAGTGTGGCCTCCGGCGTGGCCGCCCGCATGATGGGCGGGACCTCTTCCACGCTGCTGAGCGGACTGGGACACACCGCCTACGAGATAGGCGGCGCGGTGCTTCAGGGCGTGCTGGCCGGTTTCTTGTTGAATCTGATTCTACGTCACACGCGCGAGAAAGGCCGATCGTTGACGTATCTGGTGGGCGTGATCGCTCTGCTTCTGGGATTTTCGCTTCTGCTGGAACTCGACGTGATAATGCCTGCGATGGCGCTGGGCGTGACGCTTGTGAATCTTGCTCCGCGACGCATAAAGGCCGCCCGCGAGGTGATAGAGCGATTCGCGCCGCCCATTTTCGTCGTTTTCTTCGTGGTGGTCGGCGCGAAACTCTCCATCGCCTCCATGCCGACCTGGCTCTGGTGGCTGGTTCTGGCGTACGTTTTCGGCAGGACTGCGGGCAAGATATCCGGCGCCTGGATGGGCGCGCGCGTCGCGCGCGCGCAGGCGACCGTTCGGAAGTATCTGGGACTCTGTCTGTTCAGCCAGGCCGGCGTGGCGATCGGTCTGGCGATAGTGGCCGGCGAGAGATTTTCGCAGGTGAGTCTCGGCGGCGAAGCGGTGGGCCAGATCATACTCGGCGTGGTGGCCGCCACCACTTTTGTGGTGCAACTCATCGGTCCGCCGTGCGTGAAGTTCGCCGCCTCGCGCGCGGGCGAGGTCGGACGCAACGTCACCGAAGAGGATCTTATCAATTCCTACAAGGTGGAGGACCTGTTCGACCACTCGGTACGGGCGTTTGTCGAGGAGACGCCTGTGGCGGAGGTCGCGCGCGCGATCGCGGGCGACGAGGCGTCTTGTCATGTGGTCACCGACGACGACGGTCGGATAAAGGGCGTGATCACGCTTGACGCGTTCAAGCAATGCTGGAACGAACGCGGAGTGATGGACTGGCTTGTGGCGTTCGACGTGATGAGGCCCTCGCCCGACCCCGTGACCGGCGACACGCCGCTGTCGGACGCTTTGAGGTTGATGAGCCAGCAGGGAGTGGGCTATTTACCGGTGGTCGACTCTTCCGGTCGCTATCTCGGTTTATTGGAGCGGGCGGTGGTTGACCGGGTGATATCGCGGGAGTTGTTGAGCAAGCGGATGTTTGCGGAGGGCGGCGATTCGGAAGTCGCGTCGGAGCCGACCGGTTGAGAAGCGATTTTGGCGGTGATTTCGAGGCGTCGGGCCTGGTTTCCCCGC
>CAYPNR010000005.1:0-49458 GCA_964412125.1 uncultured Planctomycetota bacterium
TCGGGGAGTTGGAGGCGCTGCCATGACGAAGAGGGAATTGGAGCGCTTTCGTCAGTTGCTGCTCAAGCAGAGAGCGATCCTGCGGGGCGACATAGACCGCATGGGCAACGAGTCGCTCGCCAAGTCCTTTCAGGAGGCCACAGGCGAGGTCTCCAGCATGCCCGTCCACATCGCCGACATATCCGCCGAGAGTTACGAACAGGAGTTCGCCGTCGGACTTCTCCAGAGCAAGGGCGAGATAGTGGAGGAGATAGACGAAGCGATAAGGCGGATAGACAACAAAACGTACGGAATATGCGAAGAGTGCAGAAGTCGAATACCCAAGCAACGCTTGCTTGCGATACCGTATACGAGGCTGTGCGTCAAATGCCAGGAGGAGATGGAGCGGAGCCGAAAGCGCATCCGTTGAACAGAGCGACGCTCCTGTTCGCGGCGGCCGCGTTGCTCGGACTCGCCGCCGACATCGTCAGCAAGGAGATCGCCTTCGGACTGCTGCCGAAGACCGAGGTGTTCGTCCTCGCCGACCGGGGCAGGGTGCGCGGCACCGTGGTGGCTGAAGACGCGGAGTCGTTCGACGTCCTCACCTCCTCCGGTGTGGAGAAAGTGCGAAAGAGTCGCGTCAGGGGATGGTGTCCGCCCGAGGAAGCCTGGCTCGTGAGAGGATGGGTGGGCTTCCGCCGCTCCCGCAACACCGGCGCGCTGTTCGGCGCGTTCGCCGGCATGGGCGTTCTTTTCGTACTGATCTCGCTGGGCGCCACGGCCGTCATGATCTGGGTGGTCGTCGTGCGGAAGCCCGCTCCGGGACGGTACGTCTCGATCACGCTCGGCCTGCTCGCCGGCGGAATACTGGGCAACCTGTACGACCGCCTGTTCCACGGTTTCGTACGCGACTTCATCGGCCTGCACGCCGGCTCCTTCACGTGGCCGTATTTCAACGTGGCCGACGTCCTGATAGTGGCGGGGATAGGTCTCATGGTCCTCCGCAACCTCGCGGCCGGCAGGGGCGGAGCGGACGCGGGGGACGGGGATGACGGGGACGGGGAGGATTAGGCTTGACCGGCGAGGAGATGGAAGGGACCGTCATAGAGGGGGAGAAAAGCGCGCTGCCGTTTTCCCGGGGCATACTCGCCCAGTCGCTGATAGTCTCCGGTCTCGCGCCGCGCGAGGCGTACGAGGTGGCCCGGGAGGTGCAGTCGCTTCTGGAGCCGGGCAAGCGCTATCGCGAGCGTCAACTGGCGCGGATCGTGTCGGCCCATCTGCGACGCACCAGGGGCGCCGCGGTCGCGCGGCGCTACAGAAAGTCCATCGACCGTCGACAGGTGTTCTTCGTGAGCAGCGGACGCGGCTCCGCTCCGTTCTCCAAGATGGTGCTGGTCCGCTCGTTGCGCGCGGCCGGCCTGGACATGCACACCGCCGCCCGGGTCGCTCAGGAGGTGGAACTGCGACTGCGGGCGAGCCACTCGCGTTCGTTGTCGTCGGGCAGGCTGCGCTCGGCGGTCTCCGCGGCGCTTCGGGAGGGACTCGGACCGGAGTATGTGGAGCGCTATCTGCTCTGGCATCGTGTGAAGCGCTCGTCCAAGCCGCTTGTGGTGCTCGTCGGCGGCGCCACCGGCGTGGGCAAGTCCACTCTGTCGATAGAGTTGGCCAACGTCCTGGAGATACCGCACGTCGCCTCCACCGACATCATACGCGAGATGATGCGGACGATGTTCAGCGCCGATCTGCTGCCGCACATCCATTACGCTTCCTATCAGGCCGACTCGGTGAGGCGCTTCACCACGGGCGCCGATCCCATGCTGGCCGGCTTTCAGGAGCAGGCGGCCCTGGTGGCCGTCGGCGTGAAAGCGATGATCTCCCGCGCGATCAAGGAGAACTCTTCGATAATAGTGAACGGCGTCCACATCGTGCCGGGCATCATAGACGCCGCGGAGTTCGAGACCTGCATCACGCAGTTCCTGCTCGTGCTGGACGACGCCTCGTCGCACAGGGCGCGTTTCGGACGTCGTCAGCGTCGCGCGCCGCGGCGCCGCGCCCGCGACTATCTGCGCTACTTTCCGGCGATTCGTCGGATACAGAATTTCCTGGTGGACCGGGCCCGCGAGTGCGGCACGCCGACCATAGAGAGTCACTATTTCGAGGAGACGCTGGACGCGGCGTTGAACTACGTGACCGAGACCGTCGCGAAGAGTCCTTTCTTTGGAGGCAGGCGGTGAGACGTGCGGTGTTCATAATAGACGGCGAGCACTACATGCCGGTGCTGGTGGAGTCCATAGCGCGGATAGAACGCGACCTCGACGTGGAGGCGGTGGGCGCGGTCTTTCTGGGGACCGCGGAGAAGATCGGAGGCGAGGAGGCGATAGCGTCGCTGGACTTGCCGGTTTTCACGGCGCAGGAGCCGCTGGCGTCGCTTCGCGAGGCGATCAGGTGCTACTCGCCGGACATGGTGATAGACCTGAGCGACGAGCCGCACATGAGCCTCGCGATGCGGATGAGGGTCGCGGCGGAGGTGCTGAGCGCGGGCCTGGAGTATCTCGGAGCGGACTTCCGTTTCGAGAGAAAGGCTTTCACGAGGGTGCGGAGGCGCTCCTTCGCGGTCTTCAGCGTGGCCAAACGCGCGGGCAAGACGGCGGTCTGCTGCACGATAGCGCGCATATTGAAGAGCGTCGGCGAGGAGCCGATCATCTTCACGATGAGTCGCGGCGGACCGGCCGAGCCGGTCGTGGTGCGGCCGAGCGAGCGTCTGACGCCGGAGCGTCTCCTGGAGTTGGCGAAGACGGGACTGCACGCCGCCGCCGACCACTACGAGAACGCGATCTTCTCGGGCGTCGCCACGATAGGCGCGCGTCGCGCCGGAGGCGGCTTCTCCGGCGTTCCGTTCTACACCAACGTTCAGGACGCCATACGCACGGCCGGAAAGATGCGCTGCAGCGCTTACGTTTTCGAAGGTTCCGGCTCGGACGCGCCGCCCGTCGAGGGACCCGCGCGGGTGGTGCTGCTGCTGGCCAACATGAATCCGGCCGCGCTGCGCGAGCCTTTCAATCCGCCGCGGCTGCGCTCCAGTCGCATAGCGTTGATAATGCGCGCGGAGGAGCCGTTCGCCACGCGGAAGGAGGTGAACGTCCTGAAGGAGCGCATTCTGGAGGCGAATCCGCGACTGCTGGTCTGCGCGGCCGTGTTGCGACCGCATCTGGCCGCTCCGCCTCCGGAGGGCTCCAGGGTCGTCGTCGCGTCCACCGCGCCGGAGCCGACGCATCTCCGACTCAAGGAGGACCTGGAGCGCGCCTACGGACTGGAGGTGGTGGGCATCACCGGCGCTCTGACCAACCGAAAGCGACTGGCGGCGGAGTTAAGGACGCTCTTCAAGGAGAAGCCGAGTCATCTGGTCACGGAGTTGAAGGCGGCCGCGGTGGAGGTCGGAATACGAAGCGCTCTGGCGCGCGGCGTGGAGGTCTGCCTGCTCGAGAACCGGCCGCAGGACGCCATGGACTGGGAGCCGTCGTTCAAGGACGTGGTGTTGCAGGCGTTCGAAGAGATGAAGAGGTGAGCCGCCTGAGGTCATCTGTGGAGGGACATCGTGAGCAGACGTGCGGTCATGGTGGTGATGGACGGTCTCGGCGATCGACCGCTGCCGGAGTTCGAAGGCAGAACGGCGCTGGAGGCCGCGGAGACGCCGAACATGGACCGTCTCGCGGCCGAAGGCGTCAACGGACTGATGGACCCGCTTGCGCCGGGGGTGCGCGTCGGAACGGACGTGGGCCATCTCGCGCTTTTCGGCTACAATCCCTTGAGGGTCTACTGGGGTCGGGGACCGATTGAGGCGGCCGGCGTCGGACTCGATCTTCATCCGGGCGACGTCGCCTTCCGCGCCAATTTCGCCACCGTCTCCACCGACGGCAGAATACTCGACCGCCGCGCCGGTCGTCTTCGTGAGGGAACCGCGGAGTTGGCCGCGGCTCTGGACTCCATGCTTCTGTCCGACGGCACGCGGGTCGTTTTCAGGGCCGCGACCGAGCATCGCGCCGTGCTCGTGCTGCGCGGCGAGAGGCTCTCGCCGCTGGTGAGCGATTCGGATCCGGGTCCGCTCGGCGAAGGCGGCCCGGTTCTGCCGCTGCTGCCGCGGATGGAGGAGTCGCAGGCGGCGCGTCGCACGGCCGAACTCGCCTCCGAGTTCGTCGAGCGGGCGGCCGGCATACTCGCCGAGCATCCCGTCAACCGGGAGAGAGTCGACCGCGGTCTGCCGCCGGCGAACTACGTTCTGCTGCGCGGCGCGGGCGTGAGACGCCCCATGCGCTCGCTCGCCGAGCGCTTCAACATCTCCGGCGCGTGCGTGGCCGCCGAGTGCACCATCGTCGGCATAGCGCGTATGACCGGCTTCGACGTGGTCACCGACGAGCGGTTCACCGCCAATCTGGACACGGACGTGGACGCCAAGGCCGCCGCCGCCGTGGACGCGCTCGAGGAGCACGACCTGGTCATAATCCACTACAAAGGCACCGACATAGCCAGCCACGACGAGAAGCCGAAAGAGAAGGTGCGTTTCATAGAGCGTGTGGACGCCGCGCTCGAGCGCCTCATCTCGGCCGCGGAGCGATACGATCTCTATATCGCCGTGACCAGCGACCACTCCACTCCCTGCCACCTGCGGGAGCACTCCGCCGATCCCGTGCCCGTGCTTTTATGGGGCGGAGACGTGCTCACCGACGGTGTGAGGTCGTATGGCGAGCGGCCGTGCGTGGCCGGCGGTCTCGGCCGCTTGAGCGCCAACGCTCTGCTGCTGACCCTGCTCGACTATCTCGGCGTCACATACCGCTTTGGGGGATGAGACTTGTCCCTCCACGACATGAAGGTCTCCGACATAATGGTGAAGGAGGTGGTCGCGATTCGACCGGGCGCCACCATTCCGGAACTGTGTCGCGTTCTCGCGCAGCACAACATAACCGGCGTGCCGGTGGTCGCCGAAGGAGGCCGCCTGGTGGGAATCGTTTCGCAGAAGGACGTCATGGCGCGTCAGATGCTGCGCGACGAGGAACTGCTGCAGGACGCGGAACTTTACGAACTGCTGGTGGCCCCGCAGATCGATCCGCGGGAGCGCGACTTCGCCGGCCGTTTCGTGGTGGTGGAGGAGATAATGACCCGCAACGTGGTGACCGCGCGACCGCGGATGAGTCTGGCCGAGACCGCGCGACTGCTGGTCAAACACAGGATAAGTCGACTGCCGGTGGTCGAGCGGGGCCGTCTGGTGGGCATCGTCACTCCGTTCGATATACTTCGCGTGCTGGCGCGCGGGACGGGGAAGGGCGATAAGGGAAGCGATTTTTGAAAGTCGGTCGTTCTCCTGTTATTATTGTCCCGCAGTCGGCAATAGGAGGGAATCGACCATGGCGACGGTTCGTCTTACCACTCCCCTGTCCGAGGAGGACGTACTCAAACTCCGCGCGGGCGACAAGGTTCTGATAACGGGTGAGGTCTACACCGCCCGCGACGCCGCGCACAAGCGTCTGATAGAGATGATGGAGCGCGGCGAGCCGCTTCCGTTCGAGCCGAAGGGCGCCGTCATCTACTACGTCGGTCCCGCGCCGGCCAAGCCGGGCTGGGCCGTCGGCCCCTGCGGTCCGACCACCTCTTATCGAATGGACCCCTACACCGAGGCCATGCTGAAGGCCGGCGTGAAGGCGGTCGTGGGCAAGGGCAACCGCTCGCAGGAGGTGCGCGACGCGCTCGTCCGCCACAAAGCGGTGTATCTGGCGGCGACCGGCGGCGCGGCCGCGCTCATAGCCAAGTCCGTCAAGGAAGGCGAGATAGTCGCCTTCGAGGATCTCGGCACCGAGGCCGTTCGTCGTTTTCGTGTCGAAGAATTTCCCGCCACCGTGGTGAACGACACCGCCGGTGCCGATCTCTACGAGGAGGGACGCGCCGAGTATCGCGTGTAACGATAGGAGATACGCCGTGGTGAAGACGAACGTCGAGAATCTCGTCAGGACGTGCGTGCTCGGAGAGGTTCGCCCCCATCTCGCCCGCGCCGGTTATCAGATCACCCACGACGGCCGCCCGGTCGCGGTGCCGTCGGTGGGCGGCGTCTGCTACAACGTCAAGGTGGGCGACAGGCTCTGGGACTGGGTCGCGGACCATCTCGAGCCGGGCGTCTCCACCCGCAACAGGGACAGGGAAGACAACGTCGGATACAATCTTTACTCGTGCGTCGGCAACCGCGCCAGAGTCGTCTCCGGCGACGCCAAGGGCGCGGTCGGAGTGGTCACCGGCAAGCACGGAGGGATAGAGCACGTCATCATCGACTTCGACGACAGGACGCTCCGCCGTCTCGTTCCCGGCGACAAGATTCTCGTCGAGGCGTTCGGTCTGGGGCTGGCCCTGTCGGACTGGCCGGGCGTGAAGGTGATGAACGTGGATCCCGAACTTCTCGGCAAGATGGGCCTGCGGAAGCGACGCGGCAGGCTGCGCGTCCGCGTCGCCGCGCTCGTTCCCGCGCGGATCATGGGCAGCGGACTCGGCTCCGAGTCCTCCTATCGCGGCGATTACGACATTCAACTCTTCGACGACGAGACGGTCGCGGAGTTCGGCCTCGATCGTCTCAGGTTCGGCGACTTCGTCGCCATACTCGACGCGGACCACTCCTACGGCCGCATCTACAAGAAGGGAGCGGTCTCGGTGGGGGTCGTCGTTCACGGCCGCTGCGTCAAGAGCGGTCACGGACCCGGCGTCACCACGGTGATGACGTCCTCGGACGGTCTGATCGAGCCGGTGATCGACGCGAACGCGAACGTGGGTTACTATCTGAGGCTCGGACGCTGGCGCGCGCGCGCCGGAAGGAAGCCGGCCGGCGGAAGGAAGAAGCGGGAATGACGAGACGACGTTCCGGGTCGAGGACGCGGCGCACGTGAAGCCGTGGACTGTTACGGGCTTGTGACAACTTCGTCTTCATAATCGCGGCGGACGCTGTAGGGGCGAAGAAGTGATGTTTTCAGGGCGGACGACCGCGTCGATCGCGGTGTACTGTTGCGTTTTCGGTTTCTGCGCGGCGCTGTGCGGCGCGCCTCCCGCCTCAGACGCGGACGCTCCGAAGCGGCCCGGCGACGAACGACCTTCCACGAAGAAGAACGGCGCCGCGGACGAAGGTCCGCTGGACGAGGTCGAGTTGAACGACGGCCGCGTGATCCGCGGCATCGTTCTCGACGCCGGAGGCCCGACGATCCGCATAAAACGCAAACTCGGCTCGGTGACCGTGATGAAGAGCGACATCAAGAGATGCACGTTCGCCAGGGACGCGCGACGCGAGCGCGAGGAGGACGAAGTTCATCTTCGGGACGGACGAATCCTGAAGGGCAGGGTGGAGGTGGACAACGAGACCGGCCGCGTGGCCGTGACGCGGATGCTGCACGGGGAGCGGCAGAAAGTCTGGCTGGACCCGGCGGAGGTGTTACGGATAAAGAAGGGAGGAGCGCCGCTCGAGCCGGACCTGATCGAGAAGGAGGCCGCCGACCTGGTCGGCGTCATGGTGAGCGGCACCGAGGAGGAGGCGAAGAAGGCGGAAGAGCGACTGGTGTCGATGGGCATGTTCGCCGTGGAGACGCTCAAGCGTCTGAGGCTGTCGCAGCCGGTGCGCGTGCAGAAGCGGATAACGCACATTCTCCGCGTCGCGGAACTCAACCGCTATCTGACGCCGAAGATGACCGAGGAGGTGAAGGACGTCTACGAGAGGCTTCTCGACGGCTCGCCGCGGCAGAAGGTGGACGTGGTGAAGGAGTTGGTTCTCGTGGAGGGCGAGGCGGCCGTGCCGCTGCTTCTGCATCTCGCGCGGCGCCGCGAGGAGGACGCGCGCGTGCGCGCGATTTGTGTGGCGATGCTGGCGAAGACGCATCGTTACGCGCAACTGGCGGACCTTCTCGAGAGCGAGGACGGTCGTCTGCGGTTCGCCGCGGCTCTCGCTCTGGCCGACGAAGGCGTCTACGCGGGCGCCGAGCAGTTGCTGAGCGCGCTGAAGATGGGCCTGCGGGAGGTACGCGGGCAGGCGCTGGAGCGTCTCAGGCGCCTGGCCGGGACCGACTTCGGATTCGATCCGTCCAAGGACCCCGCCGGGCAGACCGAGGCGCTGGACCGCTGGCGGGCGTGGTGGCGGCAGAACTCCGGTCGCGTGCTCAAGGACGCGGCCAAGCAACTCACGCCGGCGGCGGTCAGCGGCGAGGACCGCGAGTTTTCGGCGATACGCGCGGCGCACGCCGCGGGACTGATGGAGCGCGGACGCCTGGAGGGAGCGCTGCGCGAGTACCGCAGGGCCGCGCGGATAGATCCTTCCAACACGCGCGCGCGCCTCGCCGTGGGCGTGCTCACCTACGTGGTCGAGCACGACTACAAGAAGGCCCGCGCCGAGATGATGCGTCTTCTGTCCGCCTACGATCTGCTGACCGATTCGGTACGCAGGGAGACCAGATACTGGCTCGGGCAGATGGCGCTGGAGAAGGGCGACTGGAAGGAGGCGCTGCACCAGTTTCAGGTGGCGCTGTTCACCGACGCCGCCTACATCCCCGCCTACGAGGGACTGGCCAGGGCGCTGCTGCAGCAGTTGAGGGGCGATCCGCTTATGGCCGGCGACGAGGTGGGTCGCGAGGTTCTGCATCGCCGCGCGACCACCGCTCTCCGCGTGGCGCTCGCCTACATGGACCGCGAACTGAACATGATACGCGACGTCGAGTTCCGCGTGTCGTTACGCGAGGCGCACAAGGAACTCGGCGCGCTGCTCGGTCGCTCGATAAAGGTGCGCACCGACGAAGACATAGCGTCGTACGAGCGACTGCTGGTGGCGCACAAGGCGCACCTGTACGAGCGTATCGCCGAGGTCGAAATGGCGTTCAAGCGCTACGGCGACGCCGTGGACTCGCTTCAGGAAGCGGCCATATGCCAGCCGAACAACGCGTACTACCTCTATCGCCTGGGACTGGTCCACGCGATGAGCGGCGACAACGCGGCCGCCAGGGACGCTTTCAAAAAAGCCCTGGCGAAGAATCCCGATCTACGTCAGGCGCGCGAGGCGCTGGACGCTCTGGAGGGCAAGTAGTGAAATCCGGTGCCGGCGGCGAGAGGCGCGTCGTCTATCGGACGAAAGGGACCTCTCTGGAACTCTACACCTCCGGCGACACCAGTGTGATGCTGATGCGCGGCCGTTTCGATCCCAAGTTCGGCGAGCGCGCGCTCGCCAATCTCCCTTCCGGCAACGTGGCGCTGGAGTTGCACGACGTCTCGCCGATGGACGTCTCTTTCGTGGTGTTTCTGCGGAACCTGCGGCGTCGGGTCGAGGCGGCCGGCGGCAGATTCTGGCTGCTGCGCCCGCCCGGACGCCTGCTGGACATAATACAGATGTCGTCTTCGGATCGCGAGTTCGAGGCGGTTCAGGAGGTGCCCGACGCCGGTTCGACCTCGGCGGACGGACGCGTCCGCCGCGAAGGCGGTCCGTCCGCGGAGATGACGCATCGCATAATGTCGGTTCGCAGAGACGCGCTCCGCTCCGCGGAACTGGAGCGATCGATGGTCGCCGCGCGCGAGCGCGTGCGCTCGCTCTTCCCGAAGGTTCCGCCGACGTTCGAGCGCTTCGACACGGCGTTCGTCTACATGCCCTGCGAGGTGATCGGAGGAGACTTCTTCGGCTTCGTTCCGCTCGACGAAGGCCGCACCGGCGTCTTCATCGGCGACGTGGCCGGACACGGTATCGAGGCGGCCGTCCTCGTCGGCATGGCGAAAAAGACGTTCGAGATATGGGGACGCTCCATGGACGACGCCGCCGACGTGATGGTCCAGTGCAACGCCGATCTCACAGGCGATCTCGACAGGAACACTTTTCTGACGGCCATCTACGGCGTGCTCGACGAACGCGACCTTTCTTTCACTTTCGCCCGCGCGGGCCACAATCTTCCGGTGCTCGTACGTTCCGGGCGACCGCCCGAGACCGTCGAGGCGCACGGCATGGGCATCGGCATCGGCGATACGGAAACCTTCCGGAAACTCTTGAAAACCACACGTGTCGTACTGGAGCCGGGCGACATGCTGCTGCTCTACACCGACGGCATGGTCGAGGCCGCGGACGCCTCCGGCGCCGAGTTCACCGTGAGACGTCTGCTCGACGCCGTGGGCGATCTGAAAGAGACCGCTCCGGTCACGTGTCTGCGTACGGTGATGCGCGCACTTTACGAGTTCACCGGCTCCAACGCCCAGCAGGACGACATCACCGCCATCTGCATCTCCGCCAAGGGGCGATGATCTTCGGACGGCGACGCGCTCCGGTCGCTTCTCTCACAGCAGCGGAGTCTTGAGACCGTGCCTGTCGGCGAACTCCAGCGCCTCGGGATAGCCGGCGTCGGCGTGCCGCATCACCGCCGTGCCGGGATCGTTGGTCAGCACGCGTTCGATTCGCGCGGCGCAGTCCGCCGTGCCGTCTGCGACCATCACGAACCCCGCGTGTATGGAGTAGCCCATTCCGACGCCGCCGCCGTGATGGATGCTCACCCACGAAGCGCCGC
The DNA here is from genome assembly GCA_964412125.1 of uncultured Planctomycetota bacterium. Taxonomy (GTDB): domain Bacteria; phylum Planctomycetota; class SKW154; order SKW154; family SKW154; genus CAYPNR01. Next base: position 10,527 of record CAYPNR010000005.1, read on the forward strand.
TCGCCGTGTTCAGAAGCGCGTTCAGCAGCGGCCAGTCGGCGACGGCGTCGGAGCCGTCGCGCATCCCTTCCGTCTCGCGGTTGGGCGAGGCGACGGAGCCGCCGTCGAGATGGTCGCGGCCTATCACCACGGGCGCGCCCAGTTCGCCGCGCTTCACCATGTCGTTCATCGCCAGACCGAATCTGTCGCGCTCGCCGTAGCCGAGCCAGCAGATGCGGCACGGCAGCCCTTGAAATCTCACTCTCTTGCGCGCCAGCGTCATCCAGCGCCTGAGAATCGCGTCGTCGGGAAACAGTTCGAGCGCCTTCGCGTCGGTCCTGTAAATGTCCTCCGGATCGCCGGACAGTGCGCACCAGCGAAACGGGCCGCGACCCTCGCAGAACATCGGACGAATGTAGGCCTCGACGAAGCCGGGATAGGCGAACGCGTCCTCGAAGCCGGCCTCCTTCGCGTGGCCGCGGAGATTGTTGCCGTAGTCGAACGTGACCGCGCCCTTCTTCATCAACTCCACCATCAAAGAGCAGTGCTCCGCCATGCTTCTCAGAGCCGCCTCGACGTACCGCTCCGGCTCGGACCCGCGCAGCCGCAACGCGTCCTCGTAGGAGACCTCCGCCGGGACGTAACCGTTGAGAGGGTCGTGCGCGGAGGTCTGATCCGTGAGCACGTCCGGCACGATGCCGCGCGCGAGGAGGCGTCGCAGGAGCACGACCTGATTGGCCGTCACGGCGAAGGAGCGCGCTTCGGCGCGGTCCTTCGCGGCGGCCGCGGCGTCTATCGCGGCGTCGACGTCGTCGAACGCCTCGTCGAGATATCCGCCTTCGATGCGTCGTTTTATACGCGCGGCGTCGACGTCCGCGCCGAGGAAGACGCCTTCGTTCATCGTGGCGGCCAGCGGCTGCGCGCCGCTCATGCCGCCGATGCCGCCGGAGACCACCATCCGCCCCTTGAGCGAGCCGCCGAAATGCTTTCGCGCCGCCGCCGCGAACGTCTCGTAAGTGCCTTGAAGAATGCCCTGGGTGCCGATGTAGATCCACGAGCCGGCGGTCATCTGGCCGTACATGATGAGGCCGAGCGCTTCGAGTCTGCGGAAATGCTCCCACGTCGCCCAGCGCGGCACGAGATTGGAGTTGGCGATGAGCACGCGCGGCGCCATCTCGTGCGTCCCGAACACGCCCACCGGCTTGCCGCTCTGCACCAGCAGCGTCTCGTCGTTCTCCAGCGTCTTCAGCGCGTCCACGATGGCGTGAAAGCAGTTCCAGTCGCGCGCGGCCTTGCCCGTTCCGCCGTAGACGATCAAATTCCGCGGATCCTCCGCCACCTCTTCGTCGAGATTGTTCATCAGCATCCGCATGGCCGCTTCCTGATGCCAGCCCTTGCAGGAGATTTCGCCGCCCCGCGGCGCTCTCACCGGTTCGTACGTCATCTCCGCTCCCTCCAATCGCGTCGCGGCCGATTCTAACGCCTTGTGCGGCCGTAAACAATATCCCGCCCGGAGTCTCGACGGGCGTCCGCCGTTCTCACGTGAGACGGAGCACCGGACCGTCGCGACAGAGACGAACGCGGCGGTTCCGACCGTCCGCGCCGGCCTCCGGAACTTCCACGGTGCAGCAGCCGCAGACGCCGAGTCCGCAGAGCATCCGCGACTCGAACGAGGCTTCGGAAGGTATGGACGCCGCGGCGAGGACGGGCGCGGCCGCCTCGAGCATGGGAGGAGGGCCGCAGAGATAGGCGAAGTCGAACTTCCTTCCCGGTCCGCCTGAGGGATCGAGAAGTTGGACGAGCAACTCGACTGCGGTGGCCTTCTGACCTTCGCTGCCGTCCTCGGTGGCCAGCAGCGGCGTGTGAGCGAACTTTCGGACGAGGTTGCCCATGTAGAGTGCGGAGGCGGTACGCGCGCCGAAGACGAAAGTGATGCGGCAGCGCCGCCGTCGCAGGCGCCTGGCGAGGAAGACCAGCGGCGCCACACCCACGCCGCCCGCGATCATCAGCACCGAGGCGGAGTTCAGCGGCGTGAAACGAGTGCCCAGAGGGCCCCAGACGGCCAGTTCCGGTCCCATCTGGAGTCCCATCAGGTGTCGTGTGCCCGCGCCGCGGGTGCGGATCAGAAACGCGACCTCTCCGCTTCGGGGATTGGCGTCGAGGAACGACAGGGGACGCGGCAGAAGAAGATCGGCTCTTTCCGGGACGCGCAGCATGGCGAACTGCCCCGGCGCGGCTCTCGCCACGCGCGGCGCCGCGAGGCGCAGCAGCAGCGCGTCGGGAGCGACCTGCAGCGACAGCAGGAAGAACGCGTTGACGGAGACGGGCGGACGCAGCCCGCTTTTTTTCGCGCCGGCGGTCGATCGGGACCGGCGGGTCCGGCGCGGAACGTCGTTGGATGCCCGTCGTTCGCGGGCGCGCCTGTCAGTCCCCTTTCGGCTCATCCGTGGTGTGCTCGCTTTCCTCTTCTTCGTGCTCCACGCCGGCCGCCCCGGCGGTGTGCTCGGCGAACGCCTCCGGAATCGCGTTCAGTATGTCGCTTGCGGTCACGGAGTACTCGGTCAGTTCGGCCGCGGCTATGTCGCCGGCCAGGCCGTGCAGATAGACGCCGGCGATGGCGGCGTCGAACGAGGTCATGCCCTGCGCCACGAACGAAGCGATCATTCCCGTGAGCACGTCACCGCTTCCGGCCGTGGCCATGCCGGAGTTGCCGGTCTCGTTGACGTAGACGCCGCGGCTGTCGGTGACGACGGTGCCGGCGCCTTTGAGGACCACGACGCAGTCGAACGCGCGCGCGAACGTCACGGCGATGATGCGACGCTTCTTCTGCACCTCGTCGATGCTCTTGGAGGCGAGTCGCGCCATCTCGCCGGGATGCGGAGTTATCACCAGCGGCGCCTGATGGTCGAGCAGTATCTGCGGCTCGGCCGAAATGGCGTTTATGCCGTCGGCGTCCAGCACGATCGGAAAATGACAGCGCCTCACCAGGTCGCGTACCAGTCGCTGCGTGTAGAGATTGTTGCCGAGACCCGGTCCTATCGCGAGACAGTTGAAACGTTTCGCCTCCTGGAGTATCGCCTTCACCGCCTTGTCGGATATGGTGCCGTGCGGACTTTCCTCGACCGGCAGCGTCATCACCTCGGTCGTCTTCATTTCGAAGACGTGATTGAGCGAGCGCGGGCAGACCAGTCGCACGAGACCGCAGCCGCTGCGGAGGGCGGCTTCGCAGCACAGGACGGCCGCGCCGGTCATGCCGACGCTGCCGACCACCGCGAGCACGCGACCGAAGTCTCCCTTGTGGGCGTCCGGCTTTCGGGGGGGCAGCGGTGGTATGTCCGTCACGTTTTTCATCGCCGTACTCCCCTGTTTATCAACGATGCAAGATAACCGGCGCCGAAGCCGTTGTCAATGTTCACGCATCCCACGCCCGGCACGCAACTCGACAGCATTGCGTGCAGCGCCGCACGTCCGCCGGCGCTCACGCCGTAACCGATGCTCGTGGGCACGGCGATGACGGGCGCTTCCACCAGGCCGCCGACGAGGCTCGGCAACGCGCCCTCCATGCCGGCCGCCACCACCAAGCATCGCGCCTCGCGCATGTCCGCGAGGTGCTCGGCGAGTCGGTGCACGCCGGCCACGCCCACGTCGTAGGCGGTCTTCGTACGCGAGCCGGTCATCTCGGCGGTGATCCGCGCTTCCTCCGCGACCGGTATGTCGCCGGTGCCGGCGGAGACGATGAACACCAGACCGCGGCGTCGCACCTTGCGGCGGCCGACCGTTATGCAGCGCGCCGGCCGGTGGTGCTCCGCCTCCGGTATCCGCGCCTTTACGGCGGCGTAGTGCTCCGCGTCGGCGCGGGTCGCCAGCAGGAGACCGTGTCGCTCCACTATGCCGACGCCTATCGCGGCGACCTGCTCGGGCGTCTTGCCCTCGCAGAGAATCACTTCCGGAAAGCCGCGTCGCCGCTGTCGCTCGGTGTCGACGCAGGCATCGGCCAGCCTCAAAAAGCCTCCGGCGGCGAGCGCGCGTTCCGCTTCCTCCACCGACGTTCGCCGTCCCCGCACCGCTTGCAGCAACCTGCGCAGGCCGTTTGCGTCCATCTCGGTCCCCCGCACGATCCTTAATGCGTATTTTCCACGTGCGGAATATTATAACACACAGGCGCCCTCAGGGAAGCGGAGATCGACGGAGCCCGCGACGCTTGCGCGACGGCGCCGCGGCGGATAGAATCTGCCTCCGCGACGGCGGCCCGCCCCGGCCGAAACGTTCTGGAGGACGCGACCATTCCGAGCGACGCCGATCGTGCGAAGGACGGCGGAGACGTGAGACTCGCGGTCCTGGTCTCCGGCGGCGGCACGACACTGCAGAACTTTCTCGACAGGATAGCCGAGGGAAGTTTACGGGCGAAGGTGGTCTGCGTGGTTTCGAGCAGTTCGCGGGCGTACGCGCTGGAGCGCGCGCGCGCGGCGGAAATTCCGCACGCGGCGATAAGACGACAAGACTATCCGGACACCGACTCGTTCTCGGAGGCGGTTTACGAGTACGTCGAGCGGTTCTCGCCGGACCTGATCGCCATGGCGGGCTTTCTGAAGTTGCTTCGCGTGCCGGAGCGCTGGCGCAACCGCGTCATGAACATTCATCCGGCGCTGATACCGGCGTTCTGCGGCGACGGTTTCTACGGCATGCGCGTCCATCGCGCCGTCGTCGAATACGGCGTCAAGGTGACCGGATGCACGGTCCATTTCGCGGACGACGCCTACGACCGCGGCCCGATCATCATCCAGAAGACGGTGCCGGTCCGCGCCGACGACACTCCGGAGGACGTGCAAAAACGGGTCTTCGAGAAGGAGTGCGAAGCGTATCCCGAGGCGATAAACCTCTACGCGGCCGGCAGGCTGAAAGTGGTGGGACGCGTGGTACACGTACTGGACGCCGGGGGCGGGCCCTGATGAGGGTGGTCCTTTTCGACATGATGAGGGACTGGCGCGGCGGCCAGCGTCAGTTTCTGCTTCTCGCGCGAGGTCTTCTGGAACGCGGAGTCGAGCCGCTTCTCATCTGCCGGCGGGGCAGCGCGCTCCACGGGCGCGCGCGCGCCGCGCGCGTGCCGACGATTCCGCTTACGATTCCGTTCGAGGCGGACTTCACGGCGATTCGACGCGTCGCCCGCATCCTGAGGGACTTCGACGCCGACGTGCTTCACTTCAACGACAGTCACAGTCACTGGATAGGCGGCGCCGCGGCGCTGTTCGTCCGTCGCGTCGTCCGCGTGGCCAGTCGCCGCGTCGATTTTCACATCTTTCGACACGGCTTCGGCTTCTCCTATTTCAAGTATCGCTACATGGCGGACGCCTATATCGCCGTCAGTCGCGCCGCCCGCGACGTCCTCGTCCGCTGCGGAGTTCGTCCGGAACGCGTCTTTGTGGTGGAAAGCGGACTGCCGCCCGCGGCGCCGCAGGCGGTCGATGTGCGTTCGTTGCCGGGCGTGCCGGAGCGGACGCGGGTGGTGGGAAGCGTCGGCGCTCTGGTCTGGCACAAGGGACACGAGCACCTGATCGACGCCGCCGCGCTGCTGGCCGGGCGGACGCCCGGGGTCGCTTTCGTCGTCGTCGGCGACGGTCCGCTCAGGCGGCGACTGGAGCGGAGGATTGAAGAAAAAGGGCTTCGCGGACGTTTCTTTCTTCCGGGCCGTCGCGAGGACGCCGAGGCGCTCGTCGGCTCCTTCGACGTCTTCGTGATGCCCAGCGTGATGGAGGGACTCGGCTCGAGCGTCCTGGACGCCTACCGGCACGGCGTGCCGGCGGTGGTGACGGACGCGGGAGGCCTGCCGGAGGTGGCGGGCGGCGGCGCGGCGGCCCTGGTTGTCCCGAAAGGCGACGCGCGGGCGCTTGCCGCTGGAATCGAGCGGGCGCTGTCGGATAAAATGTTACGTTCGCGTCTGGCGGAAGCCGGTCGCGGACTGCTGCTGCGACGATTTTCTGCCGATATAATGATAGAACGGAGCGTTTCAGTTTACGAACGTCTGATTCGGGGGCGGAGAAAATGGCGCTCAGCCGCGAACAGGTAGGAAAACTCTGGCGGCTCGCCAAGTACATGCTTCCGTACTGGCCGCTGTTGCTGGTCGCGTTTGTGATGATGCTCATCTACTCCGCCGTACATGCGCTGCCGGCGTACCTGACGAAAACCCTGCTCGACGACGTCCTCGGCAACGCCGCCGTGCCCGCGGAGGAGAAGATGAGCATTCTCTCGACGCTCTGCTTCGTGGCCGGAGGAGCGGCCTTCCTCGCAGGTCTGTCGGTCTTCCTGAAAGAGTATCTCCGTCAGCGTGTGGTCCAGAGCACCGTGGTCAGAATTCGACAGGAGGCGGGTCACTATCTTTTGCGCATGTCCATGGAGTATTTCGACCGCCGCAAGGTCGGCGACCTGATGAGTCGGCTCACCAACGATATCAACCGCACCACACAGGCGCTCTACTTCTTCACCGGAGACGTCGTTCAGTGTCCCGTACTGATGCTGATGGCGCTGGCCGTCGCGATACATCACTCCTGGCAGTTGACCCTCATCTGCTGCGTCGGACTGCCGGGACTCTGGTGGATCTTCGTCAGATTCGGCCGCAGGATCCGGCATCACTCCTCCAAGAGTCTCGCTCAACTCGGACACGTGACCGAGTCCATGCAGCAGATGATATCGGGCATAGAGATCGTAAAGGCGTTCGGCCTGGAGAAGCAGAAGGCGGAGGAGTTCAGACGCGAGAACAGACTGTATCTGCGACGCGTGCTGAACGTGGTCAGGAACAAAGCGGCCTCACGCGCGCTGGTCGAGTTTTCGTACATGATGGCGGTGGCCGGACTCATATTTCTCGGCGGCTGGCTCACCGTGCACGGCTACTGGGGGCTGACTCTCGGCTCGCTGATGGGCTTCTGCGCGGCGCTTGCGACCATGTATCATCCCGGCAAGCGGCTCGCGCGCGCTTACGCTCTCATGCAGGAGGCTCTGCCGGGCGCCACGCGTGTATTCCAGATGCTGGACGAAAAGCCGCAGGTCAAGGACGTCCACGACGCGGTGGTGATCGACAGGGTGAAAGGCAAAACCGTGTTCGAGGACGTCTGGTTCTCCTACAACGGCGGCGAACCCGTGCTCAAGGGCGTCAGTTTCACGGTGCGTCCGGGAGAGGTTCTGGCGATAGTGGGGCCGAGCGGCGCCGGCAAAAGCACCATTCTCAATCTTCTCCTGCGCTTCTACGATCCGGTGCGCGGACGCGTGCTGGTCGACGACAGGGACATACGAACCGTGAAGCGGCGCTCGCTGCTCGACCACATAGCGGTGGTGACGCAGGATCCGTTTCTGTTCAACACCACGGTGGTCGAGAACGTCCACTACGGCAAACCCGGCGCGACCCGTGAGGAGGTGATCGCCGCGCTCGAGGCCGCCGGCGTGGCTAAGGAGGTGGAGGCGCTGGAGAAGGGATACGACACGGTGGTCGGCGAGCGCGGCACGCGACTCTCCGGCGGCCAGAAGCAGCGGGTGACGATAGCCAGGGCGCTCCTGCGCGACCCCGCCATACTGCTTCTCGACGAGGCGACTTCCAATCTCGACTCCGAGAGCGAGAGCGTGGTGCAGGAGGCGCTGGACAGACTCATGCGGAACAGAACCTGCATCGTGGTCGCCCACAGACTCTCCACCGCGCGCAAGGCCGATCGCATACTCGTGCTCGAGGAGGGTTTCGTGATGGAGGAGGGAACGCACGAGGAACTGATGGCGAAAGGCGGAATCTATCGTCGCCTGTTCGACCTGCAGCACGATGAGGACGCGATGGGGGCGCGGAAGAGTTGACGGGAGTTCTTTCCAGAGACATGGATCACTACCGGCGCGTGCTCGACGGTCTGGCCGGTGTGAAGGTGGGGATCGTTGGCGACGCGATACTCGACGTGTATCTCTACGGCAGGCCTTCACGACTTTCGCGTGAGGCGCCGGTGCCGATAGTCGAGTACGAAGGCGAGGACGCGGTTCCCGGCGGCGCGGCGAACGCGGCCGCCGCCGCCGCCGCGCTCGGCGCGCGCGCGTCCATCTTCGGCTTCATCGGCGCCGACGAGGCCGGCGAGCGCCTGATCTCGCTACTCGACTCACGCGGCGTCGACACAAGCGGACTCCTGTCGGTTCCGGACTGGGGCACCGTGACCAAGACCAGATTGATGGCGGGCTCCCTGCACACCGCCAAGCACCAGATGGCGCGTATAGACAGAGGCGTTCCCCTGCTGTCGCAGCGGACGCTTTTCGCCATGCTCGCCGACCGCCTCAGGGCGGCCGCCGACCGCGTGGACGCCTTGCTGATAAGCGACTACGGCTACCGCGCGGTCTCCGGCGAGGTTGAAGGAGTCGTCAAGGACGCGGCCGCCGCGGGGCTCCGTGTCGTCGCGGACAGTCGCAGACGCGTTCACGACTTCTCGCGCGTGACGGCCGTCACGCCCAACGAGGAGGAGACGCTGGAGTTCGGACGATACATGCTGAACTTCGAGTCCGACGTGGAGAGGATCGGCGAGCAGATGCTGGAGATACTCAAGTTGCAGGCGGTGCTCGTGACGCGGGGCAACCGCGGACTTTCGTTGTTTCTGCCCGGGCGCGTCCACACCGTTCCGGTGGCGGGCACTGCGGACATAGTGGACGTCTCCGGCGCGGGCGACGAGGTGGCGGTGGTGTTTTCGTGCGCGCTGGCGACGGGATGCGACTTCGAGACCGCGGCGGAACTGGCGGACGTCGCCGCGGGCGTCGTGGTGATGAAGCGCGGAACGGCTGTGGCCGACGTCGAAGAGATAGACGCGAAACTGACGGAGGTTGCCGGTGGCGGCGGAAGTGATCGATCGTGAGCGGGCGGCGGAGATAGTCGAAGAGGCGCGGGCGGCGGGCAGAATCGTCGTTTTCGCCAACGGCTGCTTCGACGTGCTGCACGTGGGCCACGTTCGGTACCTGCGCGCCGCACGGGAACTGGGCGACGCGCTCATGGTGGGCGTCAACTCCGACCGCAGCGTCCGGGCGCTGAAGGGCGAGGGGCGGCCCGTCATGCCGCTCGTCGAGCGGGTCGAGATACTGTCGGAGATGCGGTGCGTGGACTACATAGTCGCCTTCGACGAGAGAACCGCCGACGCCGTTCTCTCGGCGGTGCGGCCGCACATCCACGCGAAGGGAACCGACTACACCGAACTGACCGTTCCCGAACGCGACACCGTACTGGCCTACGGCGGCAGAATAGCGATAGTCGGAGATCCCAAGGACCACTCCGTGACGGACCTTCTACGGAGGCTGAAGGGTTGATAAAGAGGCGGGGGGCGAGGAGCGGAAGTCGCGCGCCGCTTCACAAGTCGTTCTACCGACACGTACTCTGGGCGGGCGGCCGTCTTCTGCTGTCGCTGGCCGACGGCGCGCCGCTGCCGCTGTCGTCGTGGTTCTTCAGCCGCCTCTTCCTTTTGTGGTACTACGTCATACGCCGCCATCGACGCCTCGCCGAGAAGCAACTCGTCGAGCGGCTCGGCGTGGACGAGGAAGAGGCGCGCTCGGTGGTCCGGCGGATGTTCGTCAACCTCGGCCGCAACTTCGCCGAGTTCGTGACGCTGGGCGGCGCGACGCGGCGCGACGTCGAGCGGATGGTGGACGGCTCGACGTTTCTGCAGGCGGTGGACGCGCATCGCCGCGGCCGCGGCGTGGTGGTGGTCACCGGCCACATCGGCAACTGGGAGTTGCTGGGCGCCTACTCCGCGCTTCACTATCCCACCACCGTGATCGCGCGACGCATATATTTCCCGCGCTACCAGCAGGAGGTGGCGGCGCTGCGGCGGCGCTGCGGCATCCGCGTCGTCTACCAGGACGAGGGAATAAGACCGGCGCTGGAGGCGCTCAGACGAAATCACGTCCTCGGCATCCTCGCCGATCAGGACCTGCGCGGCGTCAGCGGCGTTTACACGCGTTTCTTCGGCAGGGAGGCGTTCACCCCGGTGGCGCCGAGCGCGCTCGCGCAGGTCACCGGCGCTCCGCTCATAGTCGCCGCGCTCTTCCGTACGGGCCGTCTCTCGCACAGAATCGAGGTCGAAGGACCCTTTCCGCCGCCCGAGGCCGAAACCAAAGAGCACACGCGTCTGTTGCTGACGCAGGAGTGGACGAGCGCCCTGGAGAGACTGGTGCGTCGCCGTCCCGAACAATGGGCGTGGTTCCATCCCCGCTGGAGAACGCGACCGGAGAAGATCGACGCGCCGCGGATCAGCGACCTCCGGTCAGCACGAGAACCATCCTCGGCGAACTGACCGTTCCGGAGCCGCCGTTCTCGGTGTCGTACTCGATTTTGGTGGCCGACAACTCCCGGACGACGAGTCCCGGAACCGTCCGCTCGAGCACGTACATGAAGCGGACCAGCCGCGCCCACTCCACGCCGCCGCGCGAGTGCACCGTCACGCGTCGCGTGCGGGCGTTGTAGTTGATACCGGGGACGGTTTCGCCCACGATGTTGCGCCACTGTCTGCTCACCAGGCCGACGATCTCCTTTTGTTGTTCGCCTTCGTCTTCCACGACGCCGAAGTACTGCTTGTTCTCGGGGTTCTTTATCCGCGCCGTGAGTCTCTGAAACGCCTTGCTCTCGACGGTCGCCGCCTGCTCCCACTTGCGGCTCTCCACCACGAACCAGATCGCGAGGGCGGCCATGACGACGGTCGGCACGCTCATCAGGAGGATGTAGAGTTTCGCCGCCGAGACCTTGTCCTTGCTCTCCTCTTCGCTCACCACGTCTCTCCTCAAACCTGCGTCACCGACCCGGCTTCTTCTTCGGCGGTCTGAGAGTCAGTTGTCTTGCGGTCTGTCCGAACTTGGGCGCCAGCGCCCTGTCGGTCAGTCGCTGCTTGAAGACTCTGCCGCGCGGCGTGCGGCCGGTCTCCATTATCCGCATCATGTCGTCGGCCGTCTTGTCGCTGTCGAACCAGACGGTGAGTCTGGAGCCCTCCGGTCGTATCTGAACCGAGTGGAGACGCATGGCGCCGCGCACGTCGCTCTGCAGATAGACCAGATCTTCGAGAATGTCGGTCACTCCGATCACCTCTCGTTCCATTTCGCCGGTCTTGCGGATCTCCAGGAGGCGCTCGAACGTTTCGAGATACTCGTTCACGGTGACGGCGCTGCGACGCGCCTTGGTCAGCGCGCGTTCGCCGGGGAACAGTTCCCTGAAGTATCTGTTCGCCTTGGCGCGCATGACCTGCACCTGACGATGGTCGCGCGTCGCTTTGAACTTGTAAGCGTAAGCGGCCAGCAGCGTCACGAAGAACAGCAGCGTGACCAGACATGCGAGACCGCTTTTTATCTGCTCGAACGGCTTCTGGAACGCGAAGGGTCCGCGGCGCATGTCGAGTTTGAACTCGGCCTGGCCGAGGAGCCGCAGCGCCGCGCCCGCGGCCGCGACGCCGATCCTGTCGAGACGCGTCTTCTTCTCGTCGCTGAGACCCTCGCCCAGCGACTCCGACAGACTGAACCGCTCCACAGGACAGGGAAGTTTCCGCGAGAGTTCCGCCAGGAGAAACTCCTCGCAGTCTCCCGCGGCGAGGAGGCCGGCGGGCGTGAACTCCAGACCGGCGCTGGCGATGGTGGTGCGGAGTTCCCTTACCAGTTTGGAGGCGCGACGCGAAGCGTCGCCGCGCGTCGACCGCATCGTTCGAATCTTGTTCAGTTCGCCGTCGTTGTGGAGGTAGAGGAGGACGGTTTCGCCGCAGAAGACGAGCGCCGCTTCGATGCCTTCCTCCCGCGGTTTGTAGCCGGCCGCCAGCAACGCGTTGTACGCCGCGCCGACGTCCATGTCGAGCACGCGGGGATTGCAACCGGCGCGCGTCGCCTCCGACAGCGCCGCGCCCACCCGCTCGACCGGCATCGCCGTCAGAAACACGCGACTCTTTCCCTCCTCGCCTCCGAGACGGTGGAAGTCGATCAGATAGTCTTCCATCCTTCCGCCCGCGATCAGGCGTTCCGCCTCGAACGGTATCGTCCGTCGGATGTGGTCCGGCTTGGTGAACGGAACGACGACCTCGCGCATCAGTCCGTGCTTGGCCGGCAGGACCAGCGAGGCGGTTCGCGCGGGAAGACGCGAGAGGAGAGTCTTGAGCGCCCGCACGCGGGGCTCTTCGCGTTCCTCGTCCGACTCCTCGTCGTTTTCCCCGCCGCCGTCGACGGACTTGTCCTCCGGCACGGGCTCGATCTCCACGTTCCGGATCAGCGCTCGACGTCCGCGTCGAACCGCTTCGACGCCCACCATCAGTCCGTCGTGCGCCGCTATGCCGAGAGCCGTTTCCATCGTTCGGTCCTTATTGAAACCGCGGTTCCCATTTCACTATGCCTTCGCGCTTGTCCTCCGAGACGAAACGCAGGACGTAACGCTTGCCGCCGTCCTCCGCGCCGACCTCCGTCAGCGTCACCTTCTGCGGCTTTTCGTAGACGGTCTCGCCGACGCCGATGAAACGCGCGACGCCGTCCACCTCCGCCATCATGCCCGCCATCTTCGGCTTGCCTTCGCCGTAGAGAACGCCGTGCAACTTCACCTTCGCGAGAATCTCGTCCACCAGTTTGGGCACCTTCGGCTCCGCCGGCTCCGCGGGTTTGCTCACGTAGAGATGCGCGAGCATGGCGATGGCCTCGCGCATCCGGCGATCGACCGGCGCCTTCACGGTGGTCTGCGGCACGTAGTCCCGCGCGTCTATCACCTCCACCGCCCGCTCCTTGAAGAAGTCGCCCATGGGGTTGAAAAAGTAGATGCACATTCCGACCAGCGCCGCTATCAGCGAAAGGTTCAGCAACACTACCACCGCTCTTACTTTTCTCATCTTTCTTCCTCTTTCCAGACGACCGTTTCCGTGGCTCCGGGGAGCCGCCTGACTATGGCCCGCACTCTCATCACGCAGCCGTTCGCCTCGGAGCGGATCCTCACCTGGAAGAAGGTCGAGACGGTCGTGAGCGCGGCCCTGAGTGTTCTGTCCCTGTTGAATACGTCCGCGCAGCCCGACACCTTCACCAGGTCGTTCGGCGTCTTGAAACTCTCCTCTTGACGATACTCTATTATATTGTCGGCCTTCTCCTCGTCTATGGCGCCGCTCATCGCCACCAGCACCTCCTTGGGCGCGGTGTTGATGTTTATCCTGCCGCTGCCCCACAACGTCAGAAACTCCCGCAGCCCTTTGTACTCCTGCTCCGCTTCGGTGTCGATCCATCCGTAGTAGACGCGTTCGGTCACCTCCGGAACCAGCATGAGTTCCTCCAGCACCCTGGGCACGCGGTTCTCCGCGCCGTCCTCGTAGTCGCCTTTCTTGTCCTGATCGATCCAGTCCGTCACGGCCGGCGCTATCGTCTGATTGTCCGGATCGTCCTCCTCCAGTCCGAGATATGAGACGAGACGCGAGAGACCGTTTTTGGTGCGGGAGTAGAACTTGTTGGTCTGCTTGCTGAGATTGGCGAGATTGAAGAGACTTTCTGCGTCCACTATCCGCATCTCCACGGTCGCGTCGCCGATCTTGAGGTCCTCCAGTTGCTCGCCGGTCGCCCAGCAGTCGCTGAGAGTGTCCAGCGTGTTTTCCTTGCCGTCCTTTTCTATGTAGGCGCGCGCGAGGTTGAGCGCGCCGCGGCAGGCGTAGTAGTTGATTCTCTGCGCCACGGTGTTTCTCGCCAGGCGGCGATCCACCCGCACGGTCATGACGAACTGATAGACGACGACCACCAGGAAAGTGAGGAGGAACATGACCATCACGAGAGCGACACCCCGTCTCAAGCCTCCGCGCTGGCGCGCCGGGCGTAGGAGAAGCAGTAGTGCTGGAGCGGATTTTTCTCCTTCGTGGCGCACGCCTTGCGAACCCTTGCGAGGGGGTAGCACGTCACTCCTCCTTGTCGCAACGAAAGGCCGCCGCGTTCCGGCTCGTAACGGTACTCGCCGCCGACCGCGCGCCGGAGAATCTCGGCGAAGTACGCTCCCAGCATGAGAACCAACTGCTCCGTCGGCGGTTTCTCGCGTATTTCACCGAGATACTCGTCCAGAAACTCCAGATCGTCCAGTTTGTAGCGGAGTTCCACGCCCTTCACTATCTTCATGCGCTTGCGGAACATCTCCGCGAGCGTCGCCACGTTTCTGATGTACTCCTCCGGAGAGGATCTTTCTGTCTTGCGGCGGATCCTCCTCCTTCCGGCCATTTTATATTACTCCGCGCGTTGTTCGTCGGTTCAGGACGGCCGCCGATTTTACACGCCGCGGACCCTTGCGTCAAGCCCTGCCCGGCGCGCAGACCGACGGGAACTCCGACAGGTCGGTGTGCGGAATGAAATTCGCCCTGCCGAACTCCTCCATGAAATCGACGCTGGTCATCAGATCCACATAAGTCATGCGTCGCGAGACGTCCAGCATGCAGCGGTAGGCGTCCTCCGACGACAGCGCCATACGCGCGCCCGTGACCGAGGTGTTGCCCGCGAAGACGATCCGTCCCGGATCCACGTCCGGAAGCATACCGACGGTGACCGCGCTGCGCACGTTGACGCAGTTTCCGAAGCCGCCGGCCAGGTAGAAACGCTCTATCACCTCCAGCGGCATTCCCAACTGACGCAGGAGCAGTTTGATCGCCGCGTAGACCGCCGCTTTCGAGCGCAGGAGATTCGCTATGTCGACCTCGTTGAGGGTTATGGCGCGACCCGAGGCCGACTCCTTTTCGTCGGCGAGCACGAATTCGGCCACGTCGTCGACCACCGCCAGCCGCTCCGAGGTCGACTCGCGGTTGAACTTGCCGTTCCGACCGAGTACGCCCGCGCAGAAGAGTTGCGCTATGGTGTCGAGCAAGCCGCTGCCGCAGATGCCGCGCGGCCGGCCTCCGCCTATCACGTCGAGGATGATTTTCGGCGGCGCGCCGCTTGCGCGTTCCACGCGCACGGCCTCGACGGCGCCTTCGGCGGCGCGCATCCCGTGCTCGACGCCGCTTCCCTCGAACGCCGGTCCGGCGCTGCAGGAGCAGCAGGCCAGGAACTCCTTGTTGCCGAGCACCACCTCGCCGTTGGTGCCGATGTCCACGAACAGCATCACCTCCTCGGCTTCGTTCATGCCCACCGCCACCACGCCCGCGGTGATGTCGCTGCCGACGTACGCGGCCACGCCCGGCAGCGGATAGAGCACCGCTCGATTGTGAATCTCTATGCCCACCTGCGCGGCGCGGATCGGCGGTACTATGCTCGCCACCGGCACGAACGGCTCGCGCCGCAGCCGCGTCGGATCGAGGCCCAGCAGGAAATGTATCATCGCAGTGTTGCCCGCCGCCACCATCCCCATGACCTCGTCGGTTCGGCGGCCGTTCCTCTCGCATATCGTCGAGACCAGATCGTTTATGTCGGAGACGACGAGTCTCTGCATCAGGTCGAAGGCGTCGTTCTGCTCCGCGTATATGATCCGCGAAATGTAGTCCTCGCCGTAGGCCATCTGCGAGTTGTACTTCGCCTCCATGTCGATGGTGTGTCCGTCGCTTAAGTCCACCAGGTGCACCACCACGGTCGTCGTGCCCACGTCCACCGCCACGCCGAGGGCGTGCGCGGCCGTGTCGCACGGCTCGACGTCCATTATCTCGTAGGTGTTCAGACGCATTCCGACGGTGACCGTCACCTCGCCGCCGCATTCCCGGAGCACTCTTCCCATCTTCTGCATGATCCGGTAGCCCGCCTGCAACGGCATCTCGGAGCGGCCCAGTTTCTTGCGCAGCGCCGTCCGCAGTCGCTCGTAGTCGCCTATCGGCCGGTCCGTCTCCGCCTCCTCCACCGTCAGCGGGACTTTCTTGACGAGCGGGTCGTACTCGAACCTGTCCGCCATGGAGACGCCTGCGAACCGCACCGCCTCCTCGCCGGTCAGAATCTTGCCGCCGGTCAGTCTCGCCTCCTCCGGCACCTCCACCGTCAGGTCGGTGGCCGCTTCGCTCCGGCAGGCCAGTATCCAGCCTTCCTTCCGCTCGGCCTCGTCCAGTTCATACGCGGACGGCCGTTGCGAGACCTTGCCGGAGAGGATCCTCACGCGACACTTGCCGCAGACCCCTTCTCCGCCGCAGACGGAATTGATGTAGACTCCGCCGGCCTGCGCCGCCTCAAGTACGGTCTGACCGCGTTTGATCGTCACCTGCACTCCGGACGGCAGGAATTTCACACGACATGACATCTCTCCATCCTCCGGTGAGTTTCACGAAGCGTATTCTACCCCTCGGCGCTTCCGTCCCCAAACCTTTTGCGCGGTCTCCGTCGGGAGCGAGGCGTCACGCCAGGGCGCGACGCGTCTTCGCGAGCGCCGCCGCGGCCTCTTTCAGCCTCTCGCCGTTCGCCACCGTTTGCGCCCATTTGCCGGGCACCGCTTCGATTCCGCGGTGGACTCCGGCGAAGGCGCCCGCGATCGCCGCGACCGAGTCCGAGTCGCCCGAGCCTTCCGCCGCGTCCGTCACGCAGCGCTTGTAGTTTCCGTCGGCGCGGATGAGGAAGTGCGTCGCCAGCGCCAGGGCGCTTTCCGCCGTCCAGCCCTCACCGAGCGTCAGGTGCGGCGCGTCGTGGTCGCCGCCCGCCTTCGAGATCGCACGTCCCACTTCATCCCAGCCGCGCTCGACGTACTCCCGTTCGATCTCCTCGGCCGGAATGCGGGAGCGGAGGAAGTCGCGCCAGTAACGTGAGCGGTCGATATGCTTCTCGGCGGCTTCGAGCAGTCGCGCTCGCAGGTCCGCGGGAGAGACGCCCTCGAGCAGCAGGCGGACCGCGTGCGCCGTGGCGACCGCGGCCGCCGGCGCCGTCGGATGCGCGTGCGTCGCGAACGCCTGGCCGAACGCGTACGCCTCCAGTCGCTCGTCGTCGCTCGCGAAAACGAGTCCGACGGGCGCGACCCGCATGTTCGCGCCGCAGCCCTTCGAGAGTCTGCTCCCGGACAGGTGCCACGCCACGCCTTCTTCGAGTCGCCTGCAGCCCTTCATGCACGTCAGCCCCGGCGCGTATCTGTTCTCGTCCGACCTGGACCACGCCACGAACTTCGTCACGAGCGCCTCCATGAACGCGCCGAACTCCGTTCCCGCCTCGCTCAACGCGTCCGCCACGCACAACGCCATCTGCGTGTCGTCGGTGTACGGCACGCTCTCGCCTTCCGGCCACGCCGCCGTCTTCGGTATGCCGCGGACGAACTCGATCGGATAGCCGAGCGCGTCGCCGCACGCCTGTCCGAACACCGCGCCTTCGATCCTCGCCGCCTGCTCCATGGTCGCGCCCTCCTCCTGCGGGAATCGTAACGCCCCTCCGGAGCGGATTCAATTCCGGCGGAGAGTCCCGCGTCAGGGGCGGGTCTTTTGCGGGTCGCTTCCGGCGGCGAGGAGGCGTCGGAGGACTTCCGCGGCGGTTTCCGGCTCGGCGCGTCCCCGCGTCTTTCTCATGAGCCGGCCGAGCAGGAACTTGAGGGCGGTCTTCTTGCCCGCGCGGTAGTCGGCGACCGCCTGCGGGTTCTCCGCGAGCACCTGTTCTGCGGTCTCGACGAGCGCCTCCGCGTCGCGTTGCGCGTAGAGGTCGTCGGCCGCGACGATCTCCGCGGCGCTCGCGCCGGTCTCCGCCATCCTGCGGTAGACCCGCTTCGCCACAGGACCGGTTATGCGTCCCCGCCGCAGCATCTCCAGCAGCGCGGCGAGCGCCTCCGGAGGCACCCGCAGCGAGGGCGGGCTTTTCGATTGCTTCCCGCCGGACGTCCGCAACGCTTCTGTGACGAGCCAGTTCGCGGCCTGCCTCGCCGGAGCGAGACGGCGAAGCGCCTCGTAGTAACGCGCCAGGTCCGGTCGCGAGGCGAGCACGCGCGCCGCGCCGGCCGAGACTCCGTGTTCGTCGCGGAATCGGTTTTCCATCTCCAGAGGCGACTCGCCGAGTCCGACGCCGGCCTCTTTCAGGAGCGTCTCGTCCAGGACGAGCGCGGGAATATCGGGCTCCGGCAGATAACGGTAGTCGTGGATTTCTTCTTTTCCGCGCCGCACGACGACGCGACGCCGCTTCGGATCGAAACGCAGCGTCCGACGCTCGACGCGGCCTCCGCGGCGGATTATGTCGACCTGGCGGGAGATTTCGGAGCGGAGCGCCGCTTCGAGTTGCGAAAAAGAGTTGAGGTTCTTGATCTCGGTACGCGTGCCGGGCGCCTCCGCGGCGCCGCTTCGGAGCGAGACGTTCGCGTCCACGCGAAGATGGCCTTTCTCCATGTCGCAGTCGGAGACGCCGGCGAAGAGAAGCGTTCTGCGGAGTTCCTCGCAGAAGGCCCGCGCCTCGTCCGCCGAGCGCAGTTCGGGTGCGGTCACCACCTCCAGCAGCGGAACGCCGCAGCGGTTGAAGTCCACCAGCGCTTCTCCGGTCCCGTCGCGGTAGGCGGTTCTGCCGGAGTCCTCTTCGAGTTGGAGTCGGAGGACGCGGACGGTCCGCGTGGAGTTTCCGGAGCGGAAGCGGAGCGCGCCGCCCGTCGCGACGGGGCGCTCGCGCTGGGTTATTTGATAGCCCTTGGGGAGGTCGGGATAGAAGTAGTGTTTGCGCTCGAAGCGCGAGACGGTGTGCACTTTGCAGTCGAGGGCGAGCGCCGCGCGGACCGCGAGGCGGACGGCGGCGCGGTTGGGCACGGGCAGCGAGCCGGGCAGGCCGAGACAGGTGGGACAGACGAGCGTGTTGGGCGGAGCCGGAAAGCGCACGGGACAGGCGCAGAAGAGTTTGGAGTCCGTCTTCAGTTGCAGATGCACTTCGAGACCGATGACGGGCTCCCGCGCACCGGTCACCGTCGCCGGCCCTCACGTATGCGGGTGCGCACGACGTTGCGGATGGGACGCATCAGTCGCAGAGCGACGCGCCGCTCATGAAAGCCGCAGGACTTGAAGAACTTCTCGCCGACCGGGTCTTCTGTGACGGCGGTGATGTTGTAGAGGCCGCGGAAGCGACGCACGACGACGGACACCATGCCGCGCGCCACGCCGCGTCGATGGTGGTCCGGATGGACGAGGATGTCGGCTATGTAAGCGTTGAAGCAGCCGTCGGAGATGACGCGCAGGAGACCGATCAGGTGTTTGTCCTCCCACGCCGAGACGACCAGGTCGGAGTTGATCAGCGCCTGTTTGAGAATGCGGGGGCGGAGCCAGTGGAGCCAGCGGACCGCGCGATACAGTGCGCGGACCTGCGGAAGCGGCAGATCACTTCCCGTTCTGTACTCTATCAACTCTCCTCCTCCTCTTTCGAGAACCCGCGGACGGCTTTGCCTTCCACTTCGACGCGCCGCAAGGCGACTCCCTTTCCGATCAGGCGTCGCACGACGGCCTCCGGCAGTCGCGCAACGACAGTATACCGCTCGTCTTCCAATTCCTCCAGCAGCACCCGTCCCGCCTTTCTTATCTGGTTTCTGACTCCGCCGTCGGCCGCGCTCACATCGAGTCGCACGGTCGTCCAGTTCTCCTCGACGATGGCCGCGACGCGGGCGTCGAGCGCGTCCAGGCCGCTGCCGGTCCTGGCGCTGGCGGCCACGCACCGGCCCAACTGGCGCGAAAGAATGGAGAACTCCAGCGGGTCGCCGATGAGATCGACTTTGTTGAGGACCACCAACCTGCGCGTGCGATGCGCGCCGAGGTCTTCCAGGACGCCCTCCACGGTCTGCACCATGACCTCCGCCGCCGGATCGGAAGCGTCCACCACGTGCAGGAGCAGATCGGCGTGCAGGACCTCTTCGAGGGTCGCGTGAAAGGACGCGACGAGATGATGTGGAATGTGACGGATGAAGCCGACGGTGTCCGAGAGCACGACCTCTTTTCCGTCGGAGAGGCGCCACAGGCGCGTTCGCGTGTCGAGCGTGGCGAACAGTTTGGACGAAACGTGCTGTGAGTCGCCGGTGAGGCGGTTCAGGAGAGTGGACTTGCCGGCGTTTGTGTATCCGACCATGCATATCTGAAACATGTCCCGCGCGCCGACCAGCCGCCGGCGGTGCCGATCGATACGTGCGATTTCGCGTTTCAGATCGGTGATGCGCTTTCTTATCACGCGCCTGTCCTCTTCGAGTTGCTTCTCTCCCGGTCCGCGCAGGCCGATACCGCCCTTTATCCGTTCCAGGTGCGTCCATCGTCGGCGCAGGCGCGGCAGTTCGTATTCCAACTGCGCCAGTTCCACCTGCAGTTTCGCCTGTCTGCTTCGCGCGTGTCGCGCGAATATATCGAGTATCAACTCGGTTCGGTCTATGGCGCGGACGCCCGTTTCGCGTTCGATGTTGCGCAACTGGGCCGGCGTCAGGTCGCCGTTGAAGATGATCAGGTCCGCGTCGGTCTCCGCCGCCAGGTCTTTCAGCGCGCGTACCTTGCCGGCGCCTATGTAGAACGCCGGATTCACTCCGTCGCGCCGCTGCACCAACTCCCCCACGGTCTCCGCGCCGGCGGTCTTCGCCAGCGAGCGCAACTCGTCGACGACGGACTCGTCGAGGCGATCCGCCTTTTTCGGCAGCAGACTGACGAGGATCGCTTTTTCGTGCGCCGGTCGGACGTCTTCGGGCTCCCGGGCCATCCGGACGATCCTCACAAACGGTGGATGATCTGCGGGCGGAAGGCCTCGCGCGGCAGTTTCGCCGCCTCGTCCAGCGCCGCCAGCATCCGCGGCTTGTCCTCGGGCAGTCGTCCTTCCACGAACGCGTAGTTCGACACGTGATCGGTCAGAAAGAGTGTGCGGCAGTTCAGGTTCTCCACCAGCAGCCGCATCTCCTCTATCGCTTCGTGGGGCTCGGGCAGCACGAACGCGCCTTCGCGCCAGCGTCGCCACAGCGGCGTGCCCGGCACGGGCACGTAAGTGCGTATCCGCACGAAGTCCGGCTCGACGGCGTTGAGCAGCCGCGCGCTCTCCTCGGCGTGTCGACGCCGGCGATCGCGTCCCGCTATTCCGATCATTATGTACTCCGACAGTTCTATACCGGCCTCTTTCACGCGTCCGCCCGCCTCCACCATCTGCTCCGGCGTCGCGCCTTTCCTTATCCGCTCCAGCGTCACCGCGTCGCCCGACTCCATTCCGGAGTGGATGCGGGACAGGCCCGCCTCGCGCAGCGCGACCAGTTCGTCTATGCTCTTGCGGACGAGGAACTTAGCCGAGCCGTAGGTGGTGATACGCTGCAGGCGCGGGAAGAGCGAACGCGCGAATCGCAGGATCTCGCAGAGTTTTTCGGTGCGCATGATGACGGTGTTGCCGTCCGGCAGGAAGATGGAGCGGACGAGAGGCCCGTAGATTTTACGCGCCGTTCGCAGGTCTTCTTTGATCTCCTCCGGTTTGCGTATGCGGAACCGTTTTCGTTTGTACATTCCGCAGAAGGTGCATTTGTTGTGCGGACAGCCGATGGTGCACTGGATGAGCAGACTCTCCGCCTCCGAGGGCGGCCGATACAACGGTTCCTCGTAACGCATCGTCCCCTCCCGGGCCCTTCGAAGAAGAGCGTCCGAGACATGATACCACGAATCGCCGCGGAAGCAAGCGTGGCTCGCGCGCGCCGCGCGCGTCGTTTGCGAAAGCGTTGACCGTGGGGCGTTATCGGGGTAAAATTCACGCGGGACGAATGAGGTCTCGACCTGGCGGTGGAATACGCTTTCCAGTTGAAGGGCGCGCAGGAAGCGATGATTCTCTTCGGAGAGGGCGACGCCAATCTGAAGGAGTTGAAGTCCGCTTTCGACGTGCGCCTGGTCGCGCGCGACACCATGCTCAGGATCGCCGGCAAGGACGCGGAGGTGGAGCGCGTCCGCATCATGCTTCACGACGTACTGACGCAGATACGCGCCGGGATAGTGACCACGCCGGCGGAGAGCCACGAAGTCATGAAGAGGATGCTGATAGAGGTGCACGAGCGCCGCGCGGACGAGTTGGGCATGGAGGACTTTCTGCTGACCGACGTCAAGAGCGACGGACAGCGGCGCTACGTGGAAGCGATTCTGCGCTCGCCCATCGTTTTCTGCATAGGGCCGAGCGGCACCGGCAAGACGTATCTGGCGGTCATGATGGCGGTTTCGTTTCTGAAGTTCGAACTGGTCAAGAAGATCGTACTGGTGCGGCCGGCGGTGGAGGCCGGCGAGAAGTTGGGCTATCTGCCCGGCGACTTTCGACAGAAGGTGAGTCCGTATCTGCGACCGCTCTACGACGCGCTTTACGACTTTCTGGGCATAGCGCGGCTGCAGCGCTACAGCGGCATGGACATAATAGAGGTGATACCGCTGGCGTACATGCGCGGGCGGACTCTGAACCGCTCGTTCATCATACTCGACGAGGCGCAGAACACCACGGCGACGCAGATGAAGATGTTTCTGACCAGGATGGGCGTCGCCTCGAAAGTGGTGGTGACGGGAGACGTGACGCAGATAGATCTTCTGCAGAGGCACGACTCCGGACTGGTACGGGTCCAGCGGATACTGAAGGACATAGAGGGAGTGGAGTTCGTCTACATGGGCGGACGCGACATCGTACGCAACCCGATAATTCAGCGCATAGTAGAGGCTTACGAGAGGGAGGAGAATGGCGACGCGGCGGAGGGTGAAGCCTGAGAGGGCCAGGGCCCTGACGGCCACGAAAGCGAGGCGACGCGAGCCGGAGAGATTTTCTCCACCGGTGTTCATCATGCTTCTGGTGTCCACGGCGCTGGTTCTGGTGGAGCAGATTTACGCGCTGCTCGTACGCGGCGCGCCCGCGCCCGCGATGTTTCTGCTGGGCTACGGCGGCGTACTGGCGGTGATGAGTCTTCTTGCGGCGCGGATAGTGGTGGCGATCGCCCCGCAGATGGCGAAGCGGGGCCGTCTCGGTCTGGCGGGCGGTCTGTTCGTCGGGACGCTCGTGACGGCGAGGGTCTTCGCGGCCTTCGACGTCTCGATACACGCGACGCCGGTGGTGGTGGCGGGCGTGCTGTTCGCTCAGGTGATGCCGACGGTCGGCGCGGTATCGGCCTGCGCGATACTGGCGCCGGTGCTGGCGCTTCACGAGCCGTCGGCGGCGCCGGCGCTTTTCGCGGCCGCCGCGACCGCCGCCTACGCCGCGCGACGCATAGACACGCGGACGCGCGTCCTGCAGGCCGGCATCGCCGGCGGACTGGTGCAGGCGACGGTGGTGCTCTTCATCGCCGCGACGGGCGGACTGTACACTCTCGGCGCGATAACCACGGTCGCCGGCCAGATGGGCTGGGCCGCGGCCGCCGGCGTGGTCTGGGCGCTCGTGCTCTCCGGCGCGCAGCCGCTGCTCGAGCGGCATCTGGGCATGGTGACGCCCATGCGTCTGGACGAGTTGGCGGACCTGAACCAGCCGATCTTCCGGAGGTTTCTTCTTGAGGCGCCGGGCACCTATCATCACAGCGTTCTGGTGGGCTCGCTGGCGGAGGCGGCGGCCGAGGCGGTCTCCGCCGACGGCCTGCTCGCGCGCGTCGGCGCCTATTTCCACGACATAGGCAAACTGTCCAAGCCCACCTACTTCACCGAGAACGTCCGCGCCGAGGGCAGCCGGCACGAACGTCTGTCTCCGGCGATGAGCGCGCTGGTGATAATGAGTCACGTCAAGGACGGCGTGGAACTGGCCGGAGACCTCAGACTGCCGCGTCCGATAGTCGAGATAATAGAGCAGCATCACGGCACGTCGGTGGTGGAGTACTTCTATCACGAGGCGCTCGAGGAGGCGCGTCGCAACGGCAACGAACGGAGCGTGGACATCACCCGCTACCGGTATCCCGGCCCGCGCCCGCGCTCGCGCGAGGCCGCCATCGTCATGCTGGCCGACGCGGTCGAGGCCGCCAGCCGCTCGTTGAAGGAGCCGTCCTCCACGCGCGTCGCCGAACTGGTCCACGAGTTGGTGATGAACCGACTGCTCGACGGCCAACTCGACGAGAGCCCCCTCACTCTCCGCGAGATCCACATCATCGAGGCGACGCTGACGCACATGCTGCAGGGCATATTCCACACGCGGATAAGTTATCCGTCCAGGAAGGGCGGCGGAGAGGCCGCGGAAGAGGAGGCCCCGCGCGGGAGCGGAGCCGACTCCTGAGCGGCCGGCCGTCCCGGACCGTTTTTCCTTGCGCCGGGTCTACTTTTCCGACAGCGCCCTGTGCGCGTACGAAAGCGCCATCACCGCGTATGCCGTGGCAAGTGCGGGCTGGTTTTCGTACCATCTTTTGTTTTCGTTTTTCCATGTGCCGTCGGCGCCCTGCATGCCGACCAGTTTTTCGATCAACTCGGCCGCCCAGTTGTGCGCGCCGCCGCGCTCGTCCTTTATCTCCTTCTTTCCGTGGTGGTACAGCGCCTTCGCCAGAGTCATGTAGTAGTAGTAGAGGCCCTGCAGATGCGAGCCGGCGTACTTCTTGGCGGAGATGCCCGGATTCTCGTCCAGCGTCCAGTTGCGCCGTATCCAGCCCCAGACGCCCTTGACGCGGCTGTCGTCTCTGTCGACGAAAGCGTATATCATGCTCAGAAGCGCCGCGTAGGTCATCGAGCCGTAAGACGGATAAGAAACCGTGCCGTCGGGGTTCTCCACCTTCACGCTCGAACGCGTCATGCCCGGCCCGTAGATGCCGCCGCCGTCGTTGGTCGGCTTGAAAGGCTTGCCGTCGGCGGTCTTTATCTTCGCCTGGTTCGCCTCGGGATTGTTCAGCGAACGTGTGACGAAAGCGTCCATCCGCCTGAACGCTTCGTGTCCCTTTTCGAGTCGCGCGTCGCGCAGCGCGCCCGCCGCGAAGGTGGTGTTCGACATGTCGCATCGTTCCTTCTTCGCCTCCTTGTCGTAGCCCCAGCCTCCGTTCCTGACGTCCTCCTTCGCCATCGGGTTCCAGTACTGCGCGTTCAGGAGATAGTCCTTCATCGCCTCGATTTCCTTCTTGTACTTCTCGTAATCGTATCTCGACAGGATGGAGAGGAGAACGCTCGTCTTGTACACCACGTTGCCCTGCTCGTCGGAGACCGAGCCGTCGTTGCGCAGGAACTTCATCAGATAGCCGATGCCCTTCTCGATCGTCCGCCGATACTTTTCGCGGAGCGGACTTTCCACGAGCGCCAGCACGCAGATGGAGGTGATCCCCGCGCCCGCCCGCGGATCGCCTATGCAGCCGTCTTCGTTCTGCCGGGCCTTGAAGAACTCCGCCGCCTTGTCCATGGAGACCTCCGCTTTCTTTGCGTATGCGGCCTCGTCCGAGCCGCCGCCCGTCGGCGTCTGCTGCGCCGGTCGGCCGCCTTCCGGCTCTCGGCCGCCGCATCCCGCGATCAACAGGACTCCGATCAGAACCAGCCCCATCCGCCTCAACGCTCGCCCTCCTATTACGCTCCTCGTTCGCTCTCCTCTCGTCTGATTATACACGTATCGACTCCGGTTTTCGCTCTTTGTCCGCGTCTTGCGCGCTCCGCCTCCGCGGAAGCCCTCACCCCGGGTGTTCAGCGTCGCGCGCCGCCGCGGGGTTCAGTTGCGCGCGGCCGCGTTCGTCGGAAGCGGCGGGCGGTTGTTGTTGCGGCGGACCGACCGGCCGCTACAATTGTCTTCCGCGACGCTCGCGAAGCGGCTCGCGGACGACTTTCGGAGGGCGACGATGGAGAACGCCGTGCGACTGCACGTCTTCTTCGAGGGCTTCGTTCAGGGAGTGGGCTTTCGTTACACCGCGGTTCACATCTCCCGCGACTTCGACGTCGCCGGCTTCGTACGCAACCTTTCCGACGGACGCGTGGAGTTGGTGGCGGAGGGCGACGCGAAGGAGGTGCGCGGATTCGTCGGCCGCATCCGTGAGGTGATGCGCCGTTACATACACCAGGCGACCGTCACGGAGGAGTCGCCGAGCGGTGAATTCGACTCCTTCCGCATCACATATTAGGCTTTTGCCGGCCGTTCTCTACGGCGCCGCCTCGCTGGCCGCCCAGACCGCCGGTCTGCGACTCTATTTCGTTCTCTGTCACGCCAACGAGTTCTATCTTTCGCTGTATCTTTTCTTCTGGCTCGCCGCCGCCGCCTCCGGCGTTCTGCTGGCCGCTTCGCGTCCTCCGCGACGGGCGCTGCCGATCGCCGCCGCTTTCGGACTCTGGGCGCTGCCGCTGCAGGCGCTCGTCGCGTGGCTGTTCGGCCGTTTCGCCGTCGCCGGCGCCGTACCGCCTGTGACCTCCGCGGTCGCGCTTGCGGCGGCGCTCGCCGCGCCTCCGGCGCTCGCCTCAGGCGTTCTGTTTCCGTATCTGCTGCGCTTCGCGTCCGCGGCCTCGGTCTACGCCGCCGAGGTCGCGGGCTTCACCTTCGCCGCGCTGGTCGATCTCGCGCTGATGCCGTTTGCGGGGCCTTTCAATCTGTGCGCCGTCTTCGGCGGCGCGTTGTTCGTCTCACTTCTGTCGGACCGCTTCTCGAGCGGCGTCCGCGGCCGTTCCGCGTGGACGCTCCTCTTCGGCTGTCTCGTCGCTCTTCCGTTCTTTCCGACGCTCGTGCGCGGCGTCCATCCGGTCCGCGTCGCGGGTCTGAGACACACCGCGGCCGGTGTTGCGGCGCGCGCGCGCGAAGGCGCGGCGCTCTTCATCAACGGCGTGCCCGTGGAGACGGACGAACGCAGGAGTCGTGTGTTCGTCGATCTCGCCGTGCGGCTCGCGCCGCGTCGCGGCGCCGTGCTCCTGGTCGAGCCGGAGCCGTCGCTCTCGGAGAGGCGACTCAGGCAGGCGGGATTCTCCGTAACGGCGGTCTCCTCCGAGCCGGGACTGGCGGATGAGATGCCGGAGAGCGTGGCAGGCGGGACTTTGTTCGGCGTGCTCGACGGCGGCGGAAGATGGGATCTGGCGCTTATGGCGGTTTCCGTGCCGGCGAGCGCGGCCGGGGCGCGTTTCCTCAATCGCGAGACGCTCGCGCGGCTGAAAAAAGTCTGTCGCGGCCTGGTGGTCGCGCTGCCGTTTCCGGAAGGCCGTCGCGGCGCCGCTTACACCGCACTGGCCGCGTTCGTGACGGCGGCGTTCCGCGAGACCTTCGGCGAGGTCTGCGCGCTTCCGTCGGAGGCGCAGGGGATGTTGTTCGTCTCCAGCCTCCCGCTCGGCGCGCCGCGGGCGCTGTCGGAGAAGGTGTTTCTCGACCGTCTCGAAGCGGCGGAAGCGCCGGACGCGTCGCGGGCCGCTCTCGCGGCCGCGCGGCTCGGCATGGCCCACCACGCGGAGAGAACGGAGCAGCGCGCCCTCGGAAGTTATTTCCTGCGCGCGCGCGGGACGTGGGTCGTCATCGTCGTCGCGTTGCTGGCGATCGCCGCGGCGCTTGCGGGGCGTCGCGCGGCGTATCCCTTCGGCACGGGCGGCTGCGCCATGGGCGTCCAGACGGCGGCGGCGGTCCTGCTGCAGTTGTCTGTGGGCGTGCTCTACGGAATGGTGACGCTGCTGATCGCGTGCTTCATGGCCTGTTCGTGGCTGGGCGCGGTCCTGGTCGGCCGCCGCGGGCGTTCCGGCGGCCGCGCGACGGTCTGTCGCCTCGCCGCGCCGGCGACGGTCGTGCTCGGGGCCGCGCTGCTGTGCGGCGCCGCGCGCTCGGGCGCCGCCGCGGCCGCGACGCTCGCCTTCGTCTGCGCGTCTTTCGCGGGTCTGGGCGCGGGCGCCGGATACGCGTCCGCGGCGCGGGTGATGCAGCCGGCCCGCGCTTACGCGGCGGACCTCGCGGGCGCGTTGCTCGGAGCCGCACTCGGACTGCTCGCGCTGCCGTTCGGATTCGATGTGATGGCGCTTTCCTCCGCCGTCCTCGGAGCGGGCGCGTTCGTCGCGGCGCTCCGGCTCACAAGGGAAGCGGCGGCAGATGATGCGTCGTGACGCCTTCGTCGTGACGCGCAAGCGCCCAGTCCATTACGTCCCTGTCCACGGTGAAGTAGATTATCTGCCAGCCGTGGCGCGAGAGGTCCAGAAGACCTTCCAGCAGTCTCTGGAGACGGGTCGGATCGCATGAGAGAAACGGATCGTCGAGCAGGAGGAAGGTACGGGTCTCGCCGAGGAGGCGTTCCAGCAGCGCGAGACGCGTCGCGAAGAGCAGTTGCGTGCGCGTGCCGGCGGACAGAAACGACGCGGCTATCGTGTCGCCGGAGGCGGTCTGCACGAAAAGCGACTCGTCGCGCCACAGGACGGCGGTGTACTGACCGCCGGTGAACCGCGCGAGATGAGCGGACGCGGAATCCGCGTTGCCGGAGAGCGCGGCGTTTATGAGAGCGTCCTGATCGGAGGCGAGCGAGTCCACCACCGATATCGCCAGAAGCGCGGCTTCGCGGCGATGCAGATGCTCGGCGAGTTTCTCCTGCAGCACGGCCTTGCGCACCCATATCTCCTCGGGTCCGTGACAGCCGAGCGTCGCGAGTGTCTTTTCTATCTCGCCGATTCTTTGCTCCATCTGAACCTTCAACTCCCGCGCCTCCGGCAGCCGCCGCCGGATGTCCTCCTCCTTTATCGGATCGTAGTCGCCTTCCTCGGAGAGGAACTGCTCCAGTTCGGTCAGTCGCTTGAACCACTGTTCCTCGGGGACGCCGAGCATCTGGTTCAGAGACTCGGTACGCGCGGCGAGTTCGCGCTGAAAGGTGCTCTTGCGCGTTATCAGCGCTTCGAGTTCGGAGAGACTGTCGCATCCGGTCTGATGGCGTAACGAGCCGACCTCGCGTTGCGCCTCGTCGAGGGCCTGCTGACGCGCCTGCATCAGTTTGGCCAGTTCCTCCAGTTGTGCGCGGTCGCGGGTCGCCTCCATGAAGAGCAGTTCGGCGCGGGCCCTGGACTCACGCGAGCCGGCGCGTCCCGTCTCTATCCAGCGCTCCATCTCGTCTATGTCGGACGCCTGCTCGCCGACCGACTGGAAAAGAGCGAACAGTTCGTCCTTCGCCGCCTGTACCGCGCCGGTCAGCCGTCGGTCGCGCATGATCGTCATGAGACCGCCCGCCGTCGCCACCACGCCGACCGCGCACAGCGCCCAGAGAGCGGGCGTCTGCGTGGCCGCCAGAACGCCGAACACCGCGGAAAGCAGCAAACCTATCACCACGGTGATCACCAGCAGCGGCCTGCGTCGACCCGCCGTGCGACGCTCCTGATGCAGACGTTTGAGCGCGACGAGCATGTCTTCGAGTTGCGGAAGGAGTTCGACCTCCTTTCGCTCCCATTCCGCGGCGCGTCGGCGCATCTGCGCGGCGTCGCCCTCCTTCCGCTGCGCTTCCTTCTCCTGCGCCTGGTAGCGATTGGCCAGTTCGCTCATCGCTTCGCTCAAGGCGCGCGCGCGCGCCTCCGCGTCGCGCCATCTGTCCATCACCTGAGGACCCGCCGCGGCCAGTCGCGCAATCGCCTCTTTCAGGCGCTCCACTTCCGCCAGTTCCGCTTTCGCGCGCAGACACACCGCTTTCTGCCGGAGACGTTCCATCCGCGCCAGTTCCGCCTCCAGACGTCGTTCCTCCTCCGCCATTCGTTCGGCGTCCGCTTTCTCGCGTTCGAGGTCCGCGGCTTCCGCTTCGACGGCGCGGAGTTGCGCCAGTTCCGCTTCTATCCGCCTTACGTCGTCCCTGGTTCGTCGTTCGCCGATGTTCGCCCATCTGCCGCGAACGGTGATGCCGACCTCCTCCGCCACCAGACTCTTGACGCGCGCAAGACCGCCGGCCAGGCCGCTCAACTGCCGGCGTAGAAAGTTCCACCAGCGCGTCGCTTCGGCCGCCGGACCTATCTCCAGCCGGCTGTCCCGTACCACCAGTAAGTTGCGGAGCAGCAGAAACATGTCCCCGCCCTTCATGGCGAACGCCTCGTCCAGCCGCTTCCGTCCGTCGTAGACCTGCTCCGCGCCGGAGTCCTCCACCACGACCACACGTACATCCTGCGGCTCGGACAGATCGTAGCGGTTGAAGCCCGGAAAAAACCGACGCTCGCGTCGGCCCCTCACGCCGAAAAGAGCGTCGAGTACCGCGTCCAGCAGCGTCGTCTTGCCGGATTCGTTGTCGCCGCCTATCACGCAGAGCCGTCCGGGCTCGATGCGGACGTCGCGGAGAAGAAAGTATCGCCGAACGTCGATCTCCTTCAGCCTCATCTCGACTCCCCCGCCGCGCGGAACGCTTCCAGGCCCATCTTCAGCGCAAGGTGTCGAGTCTCGTCCGGCGCCTGACGCCCGCGAAGCCTGCCGGCGAACTGCTGCACCAGCGGGTTCTGCTCCATCAGGTGCCGCCAACTCTGAGTGTGGTTGAGAACGTGCAGTTCGGAGTACTTGGAAGCGTATTCGTTCAGTATCTGGTGGAGTATCTCGTTCAGGTCCACTTCGCCGAGCGCCGTGCAGCCCTCCACTTCCACCTGCATCCTGCATCGCGGGTCCGCGTGCTCGTCGAGCAGGCGACGCAACTCCACCTGCTTCTCCCATTCGTTGCCCGCGTGGAAGTAGAAGACCAGACGCTCCACGTAGTCCAGGGCCGTCACCTCCTCCGGCGAGACGTCCACTCCCTGCTCGGTCATCTCCACGACGGCGGCGTGACGCCTGCCGCGCTCGTTCCGAATCGGAAGCGGACTTCCCGGCACACACGCGGTGCGGCCGGCCACCTCGCCCGACCAGAATCTGCCGTGCGGATGGCCGAGCGCCACGTAACGCGCGTTCAGCCGCTCCATGTCCGCCGACAGCAGTGAGAAAAACGGATCCTTGCGAGTGGATATCTCGATGGCGAGGTCGGACGCCTCCTCGAAGAACGGCGTGGCGTGCGCCACGAAGACGTCCACCGCGGGCGCGTCCTGCGGCAGCACCGCCGCGAGGCGTCCGCGACTCTGAAACGCCGCGCCCGAAACGCGCAGCCCTTCCACCTCCACCACTTCGCCGGGCTCGCGCAGAACGTGTACGTTCTCCGGCGGAGGCGAGTCGGGAGGAAAAGCGTCCGCGTCGCGGCAGCCCGGCGACACGAACACGTGACCGGGCGAGACCTCCTTCAACAGTTCCTCCGCGGCCTCGCGCGTCGCGGGTGTCGGAACGCCGTCGTAGAGGTCGCCGGCTATGATCAGATGCGCTCCGCGGCCGCGCGCCCGCTTGACTATCTGCTTGAGCGCTTCGATACGCTCGACTCTGTCGCGCCGCAGGTGTATGTCCGCAGTGTGCAGCAGCAAAGGCACGACTCACTCCTTCCGCTGGCCCACTTTGCGCCTGTAGCGCCGACTCATGTTCATGAGGAAGTTGCGCTCCTTGCGGCTCAGCGCGGCCATTCCTTTCCTGCTCACCTTCGTCAGCACCCTGTCGAGTTGCTCTTCGTCCTCGGCCTCGCTGAGCGCGTCGCTGACCTGCCTGTGCAGCCACCATTTCTTCAGCGACATTCTCGCCCTGGGCTCCAGAAGGAAGACGCCGAGCGCCACCGTCAGACCGCCTGTCTGACTGACGACGCCGAAGATGCTCATCTCGGGAGCGTTGGCGAACGCGGCGGCCACGATCAGCGCCGGCGCGAGCCATCGCGCGGAGGCGCCGCGGAAGAAGCGAAGATACGGAAAATAGGCGGTGCAGAAGAACGCCGCCGCGATCGCGCCGCCGCCGAAGCCCACCGCGGGAGCGCCGGTCACCTTCGACGCGGCGAAGTTCGTCGTCGCCGCGCACATGAAAACGGTCGCGGTCCCGAGAACCTGACCGAGACGGCGCAACGCGAACCACAGAAACAGATACAGAATGAACAGATTCGCCGCCAACTGCCACAGGGTGCGATGGAGAAAGACGCTCGTGAACGCGCGAAGCGGAGCCGCCATTCCTCCTCGACCTTGGGCGCTCCACGACTCCAGCAGAAGCACCTGCTCGGAGGGCGTCCGCTCTCCGTACTGGTAGACGAAGACGACGCACAGCAGCGCCATCACCACCAGTACGACGACGGAGAAGCGCCCTCCGAGAAAGCGGTGGGCGCCCTCCGCAAGGTCTTCCATCAGGCTTTCAGGGTCGGTCCTCATGCTATGCCGCCGACAGCGATGTCAAAGGCGACGCACGACTGACACCTGCCGCAGGGCTCCGGACCGCCGAGATAGCAACTCCAGAGCAGGTCCAGCGGCACGCCTATACGCCTGGCCGTACGGCCGACTTCCTTCTTGGTCATGTGCGCGGTGTAGGAGACCAGAGCGACGCCGCTCAGCGTGGACAGCCGCAGCGACGCGTTCACCGCGGCGATGAACTGTATCGAGTTGTCCTGGAAGAACACCGCCTCCTCGCGATTGAATCCGGCCACCACCGCGTCGCAGCCCAAGGCCTCCGCGAAGCAGGCGGCCATGTGCACGAAAACGCCGTTGCGGTTGGGCACCCAGACGCTTTCGGCGGCGTTCTTCATCCGCTCCTTGCTCGCGGTGTATCCCACGGTGGGAACGTTCATCTCGGGATTGACCAGGGCGGTGCGGGTCAGTTTCGCCAGCCAGTCGAGCGCTATGACGCGATGCGGAACTTTGTAGAGTTTGCAAAGGGCCCTGGCGGCCTCCGTCTCGCGACGCGCGGCCTTCTGATTGTAGTCGAAAGTGATCGCCAGACGCGCGGTTCCTTCGTCGACCGCCTTTTTGAGACAGACCGCGCTGTCCAGTCCGCCGGAGAGGAGTATCACCGCGCCTTCGATCATCTCCGCACGTCCTCAACCGTTGGCGGCGCACGGGGCGCCTCTTCACTAAATTCGACTGTTCCGGAACGCCCGCGTCCGCGCCGGCCCTCGGTGGACGCTCCGAACGAGGCTTTTCGCCCGCGGCCCCGCGCCCGCGTCGATATTCTACCGCGGCGCGGCATCTCTGTCAACGGCGGCGGCCGCGCGGCCGCGTTCGAGCGGCCTTCCTTTTCGTGTGTGTCCGTTTATGAACGTCCGCGCCGCGGCGGCCCGACGCGCCTCCGTCGCGGCAAAAAAGCCTCCGTCGACCGCCGTCCGTCCCTCACGCGCCTCCCTCGACTTCCGTCGCGGGTCTCACACCTCCAACTGGCGACGCATCTCCATGTCGTAGAGCACGCGCTCCTTCTTCTTGTCTATGCCCAGTTCGCGACGCTTGGAGGCGATGTGCTCGATCATCATTCCGGCCATCTCCTGCGGAGTTTCGGCGACCGCCCACCTGGCGCCGAGGTCCGCTTCTATGCCGCCGAAGAGATAGTCGGCGAACTCGGGCGCGCCGTTCACCGGCAGGCCGATGCCGAAGACGGTGTAGACGCCGCTGGCGACGAAGTAGTGGCCTATCGAGATGGCCTTCTCGCTCATCCACTCCGGCGCGGCGCCGGCCAGCGGCAACTGCGAGATGTCCTCGCCCAGGAAAACGTCCCTGTCGGCGACGCCTTCCTTCACCACGCCGCTCGCCGCTATCAGCAGGCGGCTGTTGTCGACGCAGGAGCCGCAGTGGAGCACCGGCGGGATGCCGACGGCGCGACACACCTCCGCCAGTCCTTCGCCGGCGTACTTCTCGGCCGACTCCGGCCGCATCATGTCCGCCATGCCGCAGGCCATCGCGGAGCAGCCGGTCTGGAGCACCAGAACGTTGTTCTTCACCAACTCCTTCACCACCTCGGTGTGGAACTGGTCGTGCAGCGTCTTGACGTTGTTGCATCCGACCACGCCGGCGACGCCGAGAACGCGACCGCCGACGATGTTGTCGTTCAGCGGACGATAACCGGTGCGGAACGAGCCGCCGAGCATGTGCACGACCGACTCGTGTGTGAATCCCGCGACGAGGTCCTGGACGTCGTTCGGGATGTTGGTCCGACCGTGACGGTTGGGGAAGTTTTCGACGGCGGCGCGGACTATCTCACGAGCGGTTTCCAGCGGCCGCTCCTCGTCGAACTCCATGTGCGTGGCGCCGGGGATCCTGCCCTTGGGACTGGTGGTTATCAGTTTGGTGTGGAAGCAGTTGGTGACCTGCTGCAGGCCCTGCATGATGCACTGGACGTCCACGATCATCGCCTCGACGGCGCCGGTGGCGATGGCGGCTTCCTGGAAGAGGAAGTTTCCGGCGACGGGAATGCCGTGACGCATCAGAATCTCGTTGGCGGTGCAGCACATGCCCGCGAGATTGATGCCGGCGGCGCCCTTGTCCTTGGCCAGTTTTATCATGTCCGCCTCGTTGGCCGCCACCACTATCATCTCCGACAGCACCGGCTCGTGGCCGTGCACCACGATGTTGACGTGGTCCTCCTTCAGGACTCCGAGATTTATCTTCGAGCGCATGTGCCAGGGCTGACCGAAGAGGATGTCCTGGAGTTCGGTGGCGATCATGGAGCCGCCCCATCCGTCGCCGAGCGCGCAACGGGTGCCCTGCAGCATCAGGCTCTTGTAGTGCTGGTCCACGCCTATGTGCGTTCTGTGCATGATCTCCACGATTTCGCGGTCGACGCCGCGCGGAGTCGCGCCGAATTTCTTCCAGACCTCCTGTCGGGCCTTCGGCGCGCGCTCGGTGAAGCGGATGTGGCCGTGCTGCTGGCCGAACTCGTCGAAGCAGACCTCGCCCACCTCCACCGCGACCTCCTGGAGGCTTTTGCCTTCGGTTTCGACGCCGAGATATCCGGCGACGTCCATGAGTTTCTGCGTGTCCTTGATCTGATAGCCTTTGATATTGCCCTTGGCGGTTTCCAAAAACACGTGAGCCACGTCGCGGCCGTGATCGGAGTGCGCGGCCGCGCCTCCGGCTATCATTCTGACGAAGTTACGCGCCGCTATCGTGTTGGCGTCCGCGCCGCAGACGCCGCGATCCGCCTTCTTCGTTATGCGGCACGGCCCCATGAAGCATATCCGGCAGCAGATGCCGTCCGAGCCGAACTTGCAGCGGGGCGACTGTTTCTTGTGGCGCACCCAGCAGTGGTCTATCCCCTGCTCGTTCATGGAGTCCACAAGGCCCTGCAGCCCCGGCTCGATGGTCACCTTCTTCTGACCCTTCTCGGGTTTTTCCTCTGCCATCTCCTCTCCTCCAATCCTGCTGCAGACGTTTTTTCTATTCATTGCCGCCGGCGGGGCGCTCCCGCGTCCGGTCCGTCCGACCGAGACGCGTGAGAATCTCCTCCGCCGACGCCGACAACTCTTCGGTGACCCGATACTCCCGCTCCAGCGCGGGAATGTACGGCACGCTGCCGACCAGGTCGACGCCGGACGGCAGTCGACTGCGGACGTAGTCCAACTGCTCCGGTCCGCGCACCTTCGTCGCCACGCATCCCGTTCTCTTCATCTTCAGGTCGTCCGCCAGGCGTTTGATCCGCGCGACCGTCGCCATCGCCGCGGGAGTCGGCTCCGCCGCCACCAGCAGCCAGTCCACGCCCGTCACCGTCGCCCGCCCGAGCGGCTCCACGCCCGCCTCCAGGTCGAGCACCAGCGCTTCCTTGCGCGAGAGCACCATGTGGTTCAGCAGCGTGCGCAGGAAAACGTTTTCCGGACACGCGCAGCCGCCGCCGCCGCTCCGGACCGCTCCCAGCACCATCAGCCGCACGCCGTCGGCCTCCCTGTAGTACCGCTCCGGAATGTCGCCGACCTGCGGATTCATGCGGAACATCACGCCCCATCCGCCGCTTCCGGCCTCGGTCCGCTCGCGGATGAGGTCGCGCATCTCGGCCAGCGGCGCCAGGTCCGTCTCGTCCACGCCCAGAGCGAGTCCGAGATTGGCGTCCGGGTCCGCGTCGAGGGCGTAAACGACGCGTCCGGACGCGGCCAAGGCCTTCGCCAGAGCCGCGCTGGTCAGTGTCTTGCCGACGCCGCCTTTGCCGCTCACGCAGAGTTTCAAGCGTCCCGCCTCATCCGCGTCACATTGAGATTTTGCACGAGCGAAGCGCGTTTTCAAGTTATTAAGGGATCAAAACGCGTCTCGCCTCCGTCGTCGTCGGAGGCGGCCCGCAAGACGCAGCAGAAGGAGTCGCGCGACCGCGACGAAGAAGCGAAGCGTGTCGGGCAGCGGACGAATGTGGCTGGCCGGGTTCGGACGATAGACGCAGCGGACCGGCGCGGCGGCCAGGCGCAGCCGGGCGAGCCGCGCGAGAACGACCAGTTCGGAGTCGAAAGCGAAGCGGCGCGCCCGCAGCGGAAGTTCCGCCACGGCCGGGACGCGCACGGCCTTGAGACCGCACTGGGTGTCGGCCAGCCGCAGACCGAAAAGCATGCCGAGCAGGGCGCTCATGGCGCGATTGGTGAGCCTGCGCAGAAACGGCATCCGCGAGGCGAAACGCATGCGATCGCCGACCACCACGTCCAGGCCGCCTTCTTCGAGGATTCCGACGAGGCGCGCGGCGTCGGCCGGATGATGCTGAAGGTCGGCGTCGAGCAGGACCGCCGGCCGGACGCCTTTTGAGGCGAGATAGGAGAGGCCGAGGCGGCACGCGGCGCCTTTGCCGCGGTTCCGCTCCGTTCGAAGAACGGCGGCGCCGGCGAGACGCGCTTCCTCCGCGGTCTCGTCTGCGGAGCCGTCGTCCACGACGAGGACCGACAGCCCTTCTCCGCGGAGCGCGGAGACGAGTCGGGAGACGGTGCGGGAAGCGTTGTAGGCCGGCACCAGCGCCCACGCTTCAGCGCGGCCGGGCGTCCGGGACGATGGAGCGGCCGTTTCGGCGCACATCGTGCACCTCCAGTTCCACGGTGGCGACCGCGGCCCTGCGCTGGATGCGGGGAGTGTAGGCGATCTCGCAGGTCTGGTCGGAAAGCGACGCAAGCGCCTCCTCCACGTCGGCTCCGCCCGTCATGACGGCCTTGACCGGCAGCGGTCCTTGACGCGCGAAGAAGAGAAGTTTCTTGCCGCCCCTGCCGTAGCGCCTCGGCGCTCCTTGAATGACCACCTCCCTGGTCGCCAGCAACGGCCTGCGATTGCCTTCGCCGAAGGGCTCCAGTCTGTCCAGTTCCTCGACGGCCGTCACGGAAAGGTCGCCGAAGTCCACTAAAGCGTCGATCTCGATGTTTCTCTCCGGAGCGTCGCGGCCGATGCGCTGATGGGCCACTTCTATGAGGCGACGCCGGAACGCTTCGATGTGCTCGGTACGGATCTCGAAGCCCGCGGCGAAACTGTGACCGCCGAAGTCGCGGAGAAACTCGCGACACTCCCGGAGCAGTTCGTAAATGTCGCAGCCCTCGATGGAGCGGGCGGTTCCCTTGCCGGTCTCGCCGTCTGTGACGATGAGCACGACCGGGCGGTTGAGTTCGTTGGTGAGACGACTGGCGACGATGCCCGTGACGCCGGTGTGCCAGGAGCCGTCGAGGATGAGCAGAGGCTCGTCGAGAGCGTTCTTTTCGAGCATGGCGCGCACCGAGGAGAGGATTTCCGCCTCTATTTTCTGGCGCATGCGGTTGTCGGCCTCCAGTTGTCTGGCGAGTTCGTACGCCTCGACGGTTTCGGAGGCGCAGAGCAGCCGCAGCGGAACCTCCGCGCGGCCGATGCGCCCCGCGGCGTTGATACGCGGCGCGAGACGGAAACTTATGTGACGCGCGCCGAGACGGGTCTTGTCGAGACCGGTGGTCTCCAGCAGCGCCCGCAGGCCCGTGTTGCGCGTCGCCTCCAGCGCGCGAAGACCGAAACGGACCAGCGTCCGGTTCTCGTTCACCAGCGGAACGACGTCCGCGACGGTGCCCATCGCCACCAGCGCCATGCCGTTCAGGATGTGTCGCTCGAACTCCCCGCCGAGCCGGCGTTCGCGACTCATCCGCTCGCCCAGCGCCCACGCCAGTTTGAAGGCCACGCCGACCCCGGCCAGTTCCGAAAACGGATAGCCGCAGCCGGACACCTTCGGATTGATGATGGCGTTGGCCGCCGGCAGTCGCTCGCCGGGATTGTGATGGTCGGTGATTATGACGTCGACGCCGTGCTCCCGCGCCCACGCCACTTCGGCCTCGCTGGTGATGCCGCAGTCCACGGTTATGACCAGGGAGCAGCCGTCCTCCTGCGCTTTCTTTATCTGTTTGAGTCCGACGCCGTAGCCCTCGGTCAGTCGGTTGGGGATGTATGTGGAGACCTGGACGCCGAGGAAGCGAAGGAAACTGTAAAGCAGCGCGCAGGAGGTTATTCCGTCCACGTCGTAGTCGCCGTAGATGAGCACCCTTTCGCGATGCGCGACGGCCTGACGGATCCGCTCCACGGCGCGCTCCATGTCGGCGAAGAGAAACGGATCGTGCAGGCTGTCGAGAGTGGGCGAGAGGAAGTTGCGCGCTTCCTCGGGATCGAGCATACCGCGTGCGGCGAGAACGCGGGCGGTGAGATCCGAGACGCCGAGGCGCTGCGCCAGGGCCCGCCAGGCCACCTCCGGCACCGCGTGGAGACGCCAGTGCGCCACTTATTTGTCCTCATACGGTTTGCAGAGCCGGGAAGTCAGGAAAGCGCCGCAAACCGCGAGATCCTCCGTTTCGAGATGTTTCGGAGCCGCCGAGTCGAAGAGCACCGCCGCCTCCGCGCCGAAATCCTCGCACGATGCGTGCAGCACCACCGCCATGGACGCGCGGGGAAAGACGTCGAACGCGCAGGACGCGTCGCCGAAGGCCAGTTTGCGACCGTCGAGCGCTTCGGCGGCCTCGTAGAGCAGTCGCTCCCGACCGCCGAAGACGGCTGCGAGCCGCCTGGAGGTTCGGGCCGCGAACGCCGGAAAGTACGTCTCGCCGCCGCGCAACTGTCGAAAGCCGAGCCACTCGCCCGTCGGCTCGGCGCCGGAGTCGCCGCATAGGTAGTGGAGCAGAAGCACTCTCAGAAAGGGATAAACTTCACCTCCGGCGGCGTCCAGCACGCGTCGGCCCTTCAGGTCCACGCGGTAGACCTCGGCCAGAAACGGCAGTTCGATCGCGCCGTCGGAACGGACCTCCACGCCCTTGCGAGCGGCCAACTCCGCCGCGTCGGCTCCGGAGAGTGCATCCCAGGCCCGTCTCAACGCCTCCTCATAGCCCACCGGTTTCGGCGAAAGCACCTGAAACTCGGCCTCATCCATCCTGAGCCTCCCTTCTCTTGATGGACATGTTAGCGGACGCCGCCGTAGGTGCAACGCAAAAACGCCTTTGCCGCCGATTCGTCCGTCCGCGGCCGTCCGCGGAGCGCCGGGATGTTCCGGAGCGCCG
>CAYPNR010000005.1:49558-51895 GCA_964412125.1 uncultured Planctomycetota bacterium
CGGAGCGCCGGGATGTTCCGGAGCGCCGCCGCGGGTATAATCGGAGCGCCGGCGGACGACCTTCGCCGGAGACGGTTGTGCGTGGAGACACGAATCGTGGACGACCCGATAGCGGCCGTCGCGAGCGCGCGCGGGGCCGGACTCGTACATGTGGTACGCGCCAGCGGCGCGGGCTGCATCGACATGGCCCGGCCGCTGATCGAAGGCGGGTTGCCGACGGGCGGTTTTCGAGCGGCGGACGTCTCGGTGCGTCTCCGGATCGCGGGGCGCGACGTTCGTGTTCCGGCCCGGATGCTTCTGTTCCGCGCTCCGCTCTCCTACACGCGTCAGGAGGCGTTCGAGTTGCACGTGGGCGGCGGCCCGCTCGCCGCGCAGGTCCTGTTCGAGGCTCTTCTACGGAGGGGCTTCCGTCGGGCCGGGCCGGGCGAGTTCACTCGTCGCGCGTGTCTCTCCGGCCGTATATCGCTCGCACAGGCGCGGGCCGTCGACGCGCTGATCCGCGCGCGCGGCGAACGCGAGGCGGCCGCGGCCGTCTCGGCGCTTTTGGGAACGCGTCGTCCCAAAATGTCCGCGTTGCGGCGACACCTGCTCGCGCTTCGCTCGCTTATCGAGGCCGAGATGGACTTCTACGATCAGGATCCGCCCGTCTTCTCCCGCCGGCGCTTCCTCCGTTCGCTGCGGGCGCTCGTCCGTCGCGTCATGCGGATCGTCGTTCCGGGCGTTCCGTCGGCGCTGCCGCGCGTCGTCCTCGCGGGTCCGTCGAACGCCGGCAAGAGCAGTCTCTTCAACGCGCTGCTCGGCCGCGCGCGCGCGGTGGTCCACACGGAGGCC
Source organism: uncultured Planctomycetota bacterium (assembly GCA_964412125.1). GTDB lineage: Bacteria > Planctomycetota > SKW154 > SKW154 > SKW154 > CAYPNR01. The sequence goes on from CAYPNR010000005.1 coordinate 50,390, forward strand.
GGCACCACACGCGACGCGGTCGAAGCCGAGTGCGAACTGGCGGGCGAGAGACTGATTCTGGTGGACACGGCCGGCCTGTTTTCCGCCGCTTCCGCGGACGTGCCGGGCGCCGCGTCGGCGGCGGCCGCCGCCGACGCGCTTGCGGGAGCCTTTCTCGTACTGTGGGTGGTCGGCGCGGATCAGCAGCCGCTTCCTCCGCGTCTCCCGGCCGGCCGGCCGTCCTCCCCGGCGGCTCTGTTACGGGTGATGAACAAATGCGACCTGCGTCGGCCGACGTGGGCCGAGGAAGGACGCTGGCTCGCCGTGAGCGCCGCGACCGGAGAGGGTCTTGCGGAGTTGCGTGAGGCGCTGCTCGGACGCCTCCGGACCGGAGGATGGGGCGCCGCGACGGCGTCGGAGGACGAACGCGGCGCGGCGCTGGAGGCGGCGCGGGCGCTGGCGGCCGCCGCCGCGCTGCTCCGGCGCGACGCGCCGACGGAGTTGGCGGCCGAGGAGTTGCGCCACGCCGACAACGCAATGGCGCGACTCCTCGGCGGAGACCTGACCGAAGACCTGCTCGACGCCGTCTTCGGTCGTTTCTGCGTCGGAAAATGAGACGGTGCAAAAAAGAAGGGACGCAGGCGTTACACCTGCGTCCCCGTCTGCGGATAAACGCAACCTTATCCGTCCGTTGCGTCGGTTCCTGAGCGGCTAAGGTCCGTGGTGGCCGCCGTGGCCGCCGCCGGGACATCCGCCGTGGCCGCCGCCGTGTCCACCGCCGTGGCCGCCGTGACCGCCGCCGTGTCCACCGCCGTGACCGCCGCCGGGGCAACCGCCGGGACAGCCACCGGGGCAGGGTCCGTTGTGTCCGGGGCAGGGTCCGTTGCGCCCGGGCGGGGGCCCGTGCCTGCGATGGTGCATCTTGAGGAACCTGAGCAGCCCTTTCAGTTCCTTCAGCGAGAGTCCGCCGCTGCCGTCGGCGTCGAACTTCTCGAACGCCTTTTTCAACATCTCCTTCGGATCGGGACGCTCGCCCTTTTCCTTCTTCTCTCTTCTCTCCTTCCGGCGCTCCATCATCTTCTCGCGCATCGCCTTCCGCTCTTCCGGAGAGAGTTTGCCGTCGCCGTCTGTGTCGAACTCCTCCAGCAACTTTTTCCTGGACGGATGCCCGGGACGCTTGTGACGGCCGGGAGGCGGACCTTTGGGACCGCCGTGACCCGGTCCTTTACGTCCGTGTCCGGGACAGGGGCGGCCGCCTTTCGGTCCGTGACGGCCGGGCTTCTCCGCTCCCGGGGGAAGCGGCGGGCGCTTGCCGGGCTCCTCTTTCTTGGGATGATTCTCTTTCCAGCGCTCCATCATCTTCTTGTGCATCGCCTTCCGCTCTTCCGGAGAGAGTTTGCCGTCGCCGTCTGCGTCGAACTTCTCCAGCATCTTCTCGTGGATGCTCTTGAGCGCTTCGACCAGTTCTTCCAGCGAGAGTTCGCCGTCGCCGTCTGTGTCGAACTTCTCCAGCATCTTCTCCGCCGG
>CAYPNR010000006.1:0-16725 GCA_964412125.1 uncultured Planctomycetota bacterium
CCCTGGCGGCGCCGGCTCCGGCGCCCGCCGCCCCTCGATTGAGCGCCTCTATCGCCGCCTCCACCCGCGCCTGCTCGAGCGCCTCGCGCAGTCGCTCCGTCTCCTTGCGAATCGCTTCCGCGCGCCGCCGCAGCGAGACGAGAATGCGTCGCGGCTCTCCGTCGACGTCGCTTGTCGTCTCGCTTTCGCGGAGCCGCGGCGGAAGAGCGTCTCTGGCTCTGACGACGATCTCGACCGTTCGTTTTCCTTCGGCGGGACGCGGACGGTCGCGGTCGCCGCCCGGCGGCGCCGAGACCAGCACCAGCGGCAGTCCCATGTACAGCCAGAGAAGCGCGGTGACCCAACTGGCCGCCGCGACTTTCGCCGCGCCGGTCGGTCGAACGACGCCTGCGAGTCTTTCCGCGTCCGCCAGCACCAGATGCGCCATCGCGTCGCGTCTGCCCGTCTCGACCACGTCGAGCGCGGAGATGAAGCGCTCCTTGGTGCCGGCGGCCGAGTCAAGCGCGACCGCCGCCCGCCTGAGAGCGACGGGTCGGGCGATCGCGGTACAGAAGCCCGCCGCCATGAGCACGACCGGCGTCCAGACCACATACCATTCACGCACCAGCAACGCGAGAAAGAAGACGACCGGCGCGCCCACGGCCGCCGTCACGAGCCCTCGACGGACTCCCGCGGCCAGCGTCATCAACAGTCGCGCGCGCCGGGCGGTCGTCAGCCATCTCATCGCTTCGCTCAGAACTCCAGACGAAAACCGCAGAAAAGAGTGCGTCCCGGCATCGGAACGCCGCGATACTGCTGGTATCGCTTGTCCGTTATGTTGTCCACCCCCATGTGGAGTTCTCCGCGTATCCCCGTCGCGTGGGAGCGGTAGACTTCGCTTCGCGCCCTGAAGCCGAAGACCGCGTACGAGTGGAGGTTCAGCACCTTGTAGTTGTGGACGTCGGTGTTGCGATGGTCGCTGGCGCGACAGTAGAGCATGAGCGACGTCCCGTCGTCCGGCTGCCACACCACGCCGGCGGTTCCGTAGTTGCGCGGAATGTACGGAACGCTGTTCTCCTCCACCGTCGGATCGGTCGGATACTCTTTGAAGACCGAGTCGGTGCAGGTGTAGTTGAGCAGCAGATGCAGTCCGGGCAGCAGATTTTCGAGACGCACCTGCAGTTCGCCGCCGAGCGCGGATATGCGGGTGAAGTTGCGCGGCTCGAAGAGGGGATCGCTGCCGATGGTGCCGACGACCGTGTAGTCGAAGAAGTCTCTCGCGTCCACGAAGAAGATGGTGAGGTCCTTTCGCAGCGTCATCGGAGCGCCTTTGGCGCGGCGGTAGAGCGTGCGTTTGTGACGCGAGCCTATCTCGTATATCCAGGCGTGCTCGGCATCCAGACCGGGATTGCCCTGGAAGTAGCCGAAGCCGTAGTAGGTGACCGGCAGGTAGAGATCGCTGATGGAAGGGGGCCGGTAGGAGCGCCCCGCGGCGGCGCGCAGCACGGTCTCGGGCTGCCACGGCAGTCGATACGAGACGGCGACGCGCGGCGAAATCTCGCCGCCGAAGGTGGAGTGGTCGTCGTAGCGCACACCGCCTATCAGCGTGACGGGCCCCCACTTCCACATGTACTGTGCGAAGGCGCTGCTTGTGCGCTCGGTCTGCTCGACGCGGCCGCTCAACTCTTTGACGTCCACGGAGTTGGCGGCGTGCTCGAATCCGATGGTGACGTTGTGCTGCGCGCGTCGCAGGACGAGCGTCATACGTGTGCCGCCGGTCGACTGATGATAGTCGCCGGAGGTGCGACCCGGTCCCGGAACGCCTTTCCAGGAATAGGTGTTGTCGAGACCGTTCTGGTAGAGCATCAACGAGAAGTCGAAAGTCTGTTTCTCGTCGAGTGTGGTGCGCAGTGCGGCGCTGTGCACGCCGCGACTGGTCTCCTGCAGGAACGCGTCCTGCTGTCCGCGGCCGCGGGACGCCATCGTCAAAAGGTCGAGGTGGTAACGCGAGTCGAGCAGCAGTTCCATTTTGGCGAGGCCGGCGCTTCTCTCGAAGCCGCGGAGCGTGCCGTCGGCGTTGGTGAGATAGCCGTCGGTGGCCGCGTAAGAGCCGAAGACGAGATAGCGGACGCGTCTGAACGACCGGGCGTGCAGCACGTCGTAGCGCTCCAGTCCGTGTGAGCCTGTTCGGTTGTCGACCCGCAGCAGGGGCAGGTGTCGCGGATTGTAGGTTCTCAATTTGATTGCGCCGGCCATGGCCGAGCCGCCGTAGAGCGCCGAGGCCGTGCCGCGCAGCACTTCCACTTTCTCCACGGCGCCGTCGGGAATGAATCTGAAGTCCACATCCCCCAAGTACTGCTCGTTAAGCGGCACGTCGTCCAGCATGACGAGAACGCGCTGGCAGCCGTAGTTGCCGGGCAGGCCGCGCATGTTGATCCGGGACTTCTCGGTGAGCATACCGCCGTTCTGGACGTCCACGCCCGCGACCCACTCCAGCAGCGCGTCGGCCGAGTCGGCTCCGAGCAGGCGCATCACCCGCGCGTCCACCGCGCCGGAGGTTGTGGGGTCTGTGAACTCCGCCATGGCGTGACCCGTGCCCACGGTCACTCTGGGCCCGAGTTTCTGAACGCCTTCTCCTGCGGGCTTCTTTTGCGCGTCGCGTTTCCTTTCGCCCGCCTTCTCGGCGTCTCCGTCGGCGACCGCGTCGCCGCTTTTCTCCTGTGCGCCGCAGAGTCCGAGACCCGCGACGACGACCGCGGCCATCAGCCATCGAATCATCCATGTTCTCCTTATACTTCTTTAAAAACGGTCGTCTTTCCCGCCGATATAAGCGCGCGTTCGACGGGAAAGGTTTTACACGCGTCCCGGACTATTTTCCGGAACGCTCATCTGTTTCGTTCGTCTCCTTTCTCTCGTTCGTCTTCGACGTGTCGCCGCATGACCACCCTGGCGTGGGATCCGAGAGTCGGAAGCAGATTGTTGTTGTAGACGAAGTCGTCGTCTATGTCGAACATTCGTCCCGGCGTGTCGAGCAGAACGCCGAAGGGAAAGTGAAAGACCGTGGCGACGGCGCCGCACTCCCTGACGCCCTGCACCCACTCTCCGGTCTTGCGATCCTTGTAGACCCAGGCGGCGGTGAATATCCATCCCATTCGGTCGAGCGGCCTGCCTTTGGTCGTGTTGAAGATGAACTCCTCCGCGTGGTGGCTGTGCGTACGGCCTTTGTCGTCGACGAACTGAAGGATTATGTCCACGCTGTCGCCCTCCGGCACTCCTTCGCGACCGGTACTGGAGCCGGGCTTCAGGCCGAGCAGCAGCAGGCCCAGCCAGACGTCGTACGGATTCACTTCGGTCTGGATCATCGTTTCGTGAGCCTTGCTGTTGGGCAGGGGAGGCCGCGCTATCAGCATCTCGACGATACCTGTGGCGACGCGTCTCTTTTCGGCCTGCGGATCGACTTCCGCGACGCCGCGGACCCAGCAGCCGTCGAACGACAGTTCGCCTTTTTTGAGATCGACATGGACGGGCGTGGACTTCAGCCGCTCCATTTTATCGGTGCCCCAGGCGCCCGGCACCATCAGCGGCGTGTTGAGCGTGATTTGCTCGGGCAGTTTCCCGCCGTGGTCGTTTTTGAACTTCTGAAGGGCCTCGTTCGCGAAACGTCGTTTGATTTCGACCTGCTGTTTCTCCATCTCCAGCATCTTGCGCCGCCGTTCCTCTTCGGCCTTCTTCGCCGCCTCTTCGGGATCGACCACCGGCACCGCCTCGACCGTGATGGTGGTCGGCGCGGCCGGCTGCGTTTTCGTTCGCAGTCCGAGTGTGAAAGCGCCGACGGCGAACACGAAAGTGCCCGCCAGAAGCGCCGTCTTCAGTTCGTCTCTCATGCCTCCGCCTCCTCACCTTTCATTGCCGCCTCGAGTGCGCGTCTCACCGCTTCTTCCGGCGTCTGCGCCTCAATATATCTTACCCCCTCCAGGCGTCTCTCTTCCAGTCTCCACGAGTGGAGAGCGACGACCGGCGTTCCCGCGCGGAGCGCGTGCGCCGTTTCGCTGAGCGTGCCGAGACGGCCGCCTATCGCTATCGCGGCCCGCCCGGAACGCGCGACCAGCACGTTACGCGCCTCTCCCATGCCGGTCGGTATCACCACGTCGACCCACCTGTTCGCGTCCTGGCGATAGGGGCCGGGCAGAATGCCGACGGTGAGACCTCCGTTCTCCTTCGCTCCGCGGCAGACCTCCTCCATCACGCCGCCCAGGCCCCCGCAGACCACGACGCAGCCGGCTTCCGCCAGCAGAGCGCCGACCCGGAACGCCCACCCGCGCTCGCGGCTCGACGCCCGCGAGGCTCCGAAGATCGCTATCTGCATGTCGTTCCTCCGCTTCAGGTCGTTGCGACGATGACGACGATCGCCGCGACGACGATCGCGACCGCCGCCATTATCCATCCAAGTCGCCGCTCCATGAAGGCTCGCGCCCTTTCTCCGAAGAAACGGGTCAGCGCGCCCACCAGAAAGAAACGCGCCGAGCGACAGACCAGAGAGACCAGGATGAAGAGCGTGAAGTCGACGCGACATATACCCGCGCCGAGAGTGAATACCTTGTAAGGTATGGGCGTGAAGGCGGCGAGCGCCACGGCCAGCGCGGCCCAGTCGCGGTAAAGCGTTTCCACTTCGGCGAAGCGTGTCTCCAGGCCGAACCAGCGCAGTATGGGCAGCGCGACGGTGTCGCGCATGTAATAGCCTATAATGAAGCCGCAGACCGCGCCCAGCAGCGAGCCGAGCGAGCATATCAGGGCGAAGCGAAAGGAGCGTTTCGGCTCGGCGACGCCCATCGCGATGAGCGGCACGTCCGGCGGAACGGGAAAGAAGACGCTTTCGGCGACCGCCACTGTAAAGAGGACGGGTTGGGCGTAACGTCCGCGGCTGCACTTGAGCGTCCAGTCGTAAAGCCGCCTGAGCGCTCCGCGGCGCCGCTCGTCGCGGGCCTGTTCGGTCGATTCGTCTTGCATGCCGGCAGTCGTTCCAAACGCCGACGACGCTGCCCGGCGAGGACTCGAACCTCGATTACCGGAACCAAAATCCGGCGTGTTACCGCTTACACCACCGGGCAGTTTTTCGTTCCGCCTCATTTTACCGCCGGGAGGCGGCCGTATCAACAGCGAGTGTGGGGGCCGCGACGGTCTGATGCGGTGTTGTTACTTGACTTGACGGCGCCTTCGGTTAGGATGCTCGGGCGGCGTCGCGGCGACGCTGCGGCGCCGCAGTCAACGGTTTCGGAGGAGCGGAAATGGCCGCGTCGCTCGAGCGCGGCGAAGGTCGGATCGCGGGAGAAGGAGTTGTCGTCGGCCTTTGCATCGGCGCCGAAAAGGGTCGTTCCAAGACGCCGGTCGACCGTCTCCGCGTCGAGCCGGGCGGCGTGGTGGAAGACTGCCACTTCGGCGACGAACGCGAAGTGGCGATTCTCGGCGAAGAGATACTGGAGGAGGTACGCGCGGCCGTCGAACGCGGCGAGGTGCGGATGACCGAAGGCGTACGGATAGGAACCGGAGTGTTTGCGGAGAACGTACTGACCAGGGGCATAGACTGGCGGCGCGTGGCCCGCGGCGCGCGCGTGCGTTTCGAAGGAGGCGTTCTGCTGAGCGTGCTGCGTCGCGGCAAGGAGATCTGCGGCGGATGCTCCATAGAGCGCAGACTCGGCTTCTGCGTCGGCGACAGGGAACTGATTTTTCTTCGCGTTCTCGAAGGCGGCGTCCTGCGCGTCGGCGAGCGACTTTCGGTTTCCGAGCCGGAGCGCGACGCGGGATGAGCGTCGGCGGCGCTCCGGACGCTGAGGGGTGGTGGAGGAGTGAAGTATGCGTGCCGCGTTTCTGACGCTTTTGTTGCTGCTGGCGTCGTGTCGCGGAAACGGTGAGGGCGACGGACCTCCGCAGGGTTCGACGGCCGGCGGAAGCGCTTCGAGTCGGGTCGAGCCGGCGATAGCGGAGGCGGTGGCGCTCTACGACGCGGCGTTTACGGCGCCGGAGTCCACGCGGGCCGACGCGTTCAGGCGCGCGGCCGAGGCGCTTCGCCGCAGTCGCGGCGACTCCGCGCTGCCGTCGCGCGCGCGCGCGACCGCGATGCTGTTCGAGGCGGACGCGCGTCGGAGGGCGGGCGCGCCGGCCGAGGCGCTTGCGCTGCTCGAAGAGTTGATACGAAGCCACGCTTCCGAAAAGGACCTGGTGCGACAGGCCCGCTCGGACAGGTTGCGTCTGCTGCTGGCCTCCGGCGCCGACAAGGAGACGCTGGAGCGCGCCGCACGGTGGTTCCTGCAGGACGCGCCGCCGGACTCCGAAACCGCGCGGGTACTGCTGCGGATCGCGGCGGAGGCGAAAGACGCCGCGCTCGGCTTCCGCATCGCCAGGCGACTCGCCTCGCAGTTCCGCGACGAAGAAGGACTGCTGCAGAAGGCGTTTTCCGTCATGACGGATGCGATCGCCGGCCTCCGTAAGGACAACATGATAAGCGACTGGTATCTGCTCGGCCCGTTTTCCGTTCGTTACGACTGGTACGGCGGCGGCGGTGAGTTCGCCAGGGGAGGCGTGGTGGAGAAGTGCGGCGATCCGGACCCGCAGAAGCAATACGAAGGCAAGAAGTGGCGGCCTTTGAAGAAGAAGGCGCTCAAGGCGGACGGCGGCGTCTCACTGGACGCGCAGTTCGACGGCGGCACGGACTGTTTCGCCTACGCTCTCACCTACATACGCTCGCCGGAGGACCGGAGAGTTCGTTTCATGGTGGGCAGCGACGACGCGATGAAGGTGTGGGTGAACGGCGAACTTCTTTTCAAGTGGCCGTATCTTCGCGGCGCGGCGCCCGACCAGGACGCTTTTGAAGTGGAGTTGAAGAAGGGCTGGAATCGCGTGCTGGTCAAGATTTTCAACCATCACGGGCCGTGGGGCTTCTATCTGCGCGTCGCCGACGAGGAAGGCCTGCCGGTCTCCGGTCTGGAGTACGACCGCGACCGCGGCGGATAGGGCGTCTTGCGGCGGCGGTGCGCGGCTCTTATAATCGACCAGTCGCCTTGTGGAGGCCGACCGAATGGGCAGATTCACAGCCGGAGTGATCGTAGGCGTATTGATAGGCGCGTTCGCCAGCGTGTACTTCGCGTTGAGGGAGTCATACGTTCGCGAGGGGATGGAGAAGAAAGCGGAAGAGAAGGCCGCCGAGAAGACGGCGACGCTGCGCGAGAGAGTGGCCGCGCTCGAGGACGAGTTGGAGGCGAAGGCGAAGGAGTGCGCCGCGGTCCGGAAGGAACTGGAGCGGGAGCGCGCGGCGGGGGCGAGCGCCGGTGAGGACGCGGCCGCTTTGAAGGAGCGCGTGGCCGCTCTGGAGAAGGAGAACGCGGCTCTGAAGAAGAAACTGGCCGGGTTGGAGGCGCGGGCCGCGCAACCCGCTCCGGCGGACGAAGCGGTGCAGAAGCGGATGAAGACCTTACAGAAAGCGGTCTGGGAAGGGCTGGTGATAGGGGAGTCGCTGCCTGAGAAGGTGGTGGAGGATCTCGGCGTAACCGACGTGGAGAAGCGGATACTGGAGGAAGCGTTGAAGGACGAGAAGGCGCGGATGAGGCAGGCGCTTCTGGAATTCATGGAGAAGGACATGGAACGCGACGTAAGCGGCCTGAAAGGCAAGTCGGACGCGGAGGTGATGGCGGCGCTTTTCGACGAGAAGATGATGGCGGAGTTGAAGACGTTTTATCAGGAGCGGTTGAAGCCGGAGGAGATGCGGAAGGTATTGAAAGGCGAGAAAGACCTTCTGGAGATGCTGGGCCGGGACTCGTTTTTAGCGAAACTCGGCTATCGTTTGTGGAAGCAGCGCAAGCGGACGCTTTCCGACCTTGAGCGGGACATGTCGCCGGAGGCGATGCGCAAGTTACGGGAGGTATATTTACGAGGCGACGTATTCATTTTCCCGCCGCGTTCGGCGCTCAGTTACGCCGGGGCGGATTTTACGAAGATGGACGAGAACCGCTGAGGATGTTTTCGGCCCGTCGGCCCGTCCGGCCCGTCGGCTGTGCCCTTGCGCCGTCCGGCGCGGGCGCGGCATAAAAACGGCTGATGCGTTGACCGCACACCTTGTCACCGTCATAATCTCAAACGCCGATTTTGGGGACGACCGGTATGAAACTGCACGAGTATCAGGCGAAAGAGGTCTTCAGACGCTTCGGCATACCGACGCCGGAAGGCCGACTCGCGCGCGACGCCGCGGCGGCGGCCGCCGCCGCAACGGAACTCGGCGGCGCAAAGTGGGCCGTCAAGGCGCAGGTGCTGGTCGGCGGTCGCGGTAAGGCCGGCGGCGTTCGACTCTGCTCCTCGGTCGACGAGGTCGAGAAGGCCGCCGCGGAGTTGCTCGGCAAGCGGTTGGTGACGGTGCAGTCCGGCGCCGACGGCGTCGCGGTCGACGCGGTACTGGTGGAGCGCGCCGTGCGGATCGCGGACGAGATGTACCTCGCCGTCACCGTCGACAGAGCGGAAGAGAAACCGGTGCTTTTGGCCAGCGCGGAGGGCGGCGTCGAAATAGAGACGCTCGCCGCGGAGCGTCCCGAGGCGATCGTGAAGGCGCATTTCGAGCCGGAATGGGGTCTGAGCGGCGCGCTCGCCAGAACCGTGGCCGCGCGGATGGGCCTCGCTCAGAAGAATCTCACCTCCTTCGCTTCCGTCGCCGTCCGTCTCGGTCGTCTCTTCCTCGAAACCGACGCGTCGCTGGTGGAGATCAACCCGCTGGTGCTGACCGAAGACGGCGACTTCGTGGCGCTGGACGCCAAGTTGAGCATAGACGACAACGCTCTCTTCCGGCGCAAGGAACTGGCGCGGATGCGTCCGCCGGGAGACGAGGTGCCGCAGGAGATACGCGCGCGCGAGGCGGGTATCAGTTACGTCCACATCGGCGGCAGCGTGGGTTGCATGGTCAACGGCGCGGGACTGGCGATGGCGACCATGGACCTGGTCAAACTCGCGGGGGGCGAGCCGGCGAACTTCCTCGACGTCGGCGGCGGCGCCACCGCCGACCAGGTCGAGCAGGCCTTCGGCATTCTGCTGTCGGACGAGGGCGTCAGGAGCGTGCTGGTCAACATCTACGGCGGCATAGCGCGTTGCGACGTGATAGCGGCCGGAATAATCGAGGCGGCCAAAAGAATAAAGGTGAGTGTGCCGGTGGTGGTGCGCCTGGAGGGAACCAACGCGACGCAGGGCAGGGCGATGCTTCAGGAGTCGGGACTCGACTTCACCACCGCCTCGACGATGGCAGAGGCGGCCGAGGCGGCTGTCCGCCTGGCTTCCGAGAGGTGAGCGCGGCGCGCCTGGAGGACTCTTTCGTGGGCGGCGAAGACGAAGAAAACGTCATCGTGATAATGGCCGACAACGAGTTGATAGGCGTCGGAATGGAGTACGCCCACATTCGCGCGGAGAAGTGCGGCTGCGGCGGACGCTGGGAGGTGCAGGAGCAGCAGTTGCTTCGCGAAGGTGAACGCTGGGTGGACCGCATCAGCGTGAGATGCGAGGCCTGCGGCCGCGAGCGCGCGTTTCTGTTCGACGTCAGCAACTTTTTCGGAAAGACCTGAGGGCCGCGCGGAGCCGTTCCGCCATGGGGGGAAGAGAGGTCGGAGATCCGTACGAGGACGCCAGACGCGCGATGGTGGCTTTGATAGAGCGCTACGGCGTTCGCGACCGACGCGTGCTCGACGCGATGCTCGAGGTGCCGCGACACCTGTTCGTTCCGGAGGAGCAGAGGCGCCGCGCCTACGAGGACCATCCGCTGCCGATCGAGTGCGGCCAGACCATTTCGCAGCCCTACATCGTCGCGCTCATGTCGGAATTGATGGAGTTGCGGGGCGGCGAACGAGTCCTGGAGGTGGGCACAGGCAGCGGATATCAGGCCGCGGTCCTGTCTCTTCTCGCCGCGGAGGTCTACGGAGTCGAGTACCGCAGGGAGTTGTTCGAGCGCGTGAAAACGCGTCTCGCGGAGGCGGGCTACGGCGACGTGCACCTGCGCTGCGGCGACGGTTACTGGGGCTGGCCGGAGGCGGCGCCGTTCGACGCCGTGATGATCACATGCGGCGCGCCGCGTGTGCCGGAGCCTTTGATCGAGCAACTCAAAACGGGCGGTCGAATCGTCCTGCCGCTGGGCAGACCGCCGCACTCCCTGTCGCTGGTCCGCTTCAGGAAGACGTCACGCGGACTCGTGAAGGACTCACGCGGCGCGGTCTCTTTCGTGCCGATGCGCGGCCGTGTGGAAAGGCCGCCGGAGGAGAAATGATTCCCGTGCCGTCCCACCCGAGACGTCCTTCACGCGAGATGGTCGACGGTCTCGATGATGTCGGCGGGCGCGCCGACCATGATGCCGGCCTCGGTCGCGGCGGCGATGGTCGCCTGTAGTATCGCCTTCAGCGGCAGGCCCGAAGACGCGGCGAGTTCGGCGGCGCTGTCGTGCTCGGTCTGAACGTTCACTATTCGACTGCCGTCGTGGCCGATCTTCACCGATACCTCGCCCATCGGCGTCTGGAGATTGATCGAGCGACGCTGAAGTTCGCGACGCTGAATGGGCCACGCACGCAGTCCCAGCGTCGTGGTCTCCTCCAGAACGACGCGACTTACGCTCTCCAGCGCCTTTTGATGAACTATCGCGCAGATCTTCACGCCGAGACGCCCTTTCTTGCCGTAGGTCGGCTCCATCCACGCGTCCACCGCGCCGGAGCCCATCGCTTTGGAGACGGCGTGGGCGATGACGCGAGGCTCGGCGTCGTCGATGTTCGCCTCCAACTGCCACAGCAGCGGCTCCTGATCCATATAGACCTTGCCGAGCGTCACGCGCAGAACGTTGGGTATGCCAGTCACGTTCTTTTCGCGTGTGCCGGCGCCGTAGCCCACCGACTCGACCACCATCTGCGGCGGCGTGTGCGGCTGACAGACGGTGCGGATGATCGCGGCGGCGGTCGGCGTGGTCATCTCGTGAGGCTCGTGCACGAACTGGACGGAGAAGCCTTTCAGCAGTTCTATGGAGGCGGGAGGCGGCAGAGGCAGTTCGCCGTGCTCGGAATGAAAATATCCGCAGCCGAGCGGTATGGTGCCGCAGTAGAACCATTTGACGCGCATGGCTTCGCAGAGCGCGAAGAAGCCGATGATGTCGGCGATGCAGTCGTCGGCGCCGGCCTCGTGAAGCGTGACTTCGCTCGGCGGTCTGCCGTGGACGCGACCTTCGGCGTCCGCGAGCAGTTTGAAAACCGACTGCGCGCGCTTCTTCACGGTTCCGGACAGTCGCGACTTCTCGATCAGGTCGTTTATCTCCGATAGGTGTCGGTGCGGATGCTCTTCGTTTTCGGACGGGAAGGAGAAGGCGACGCGTCGGGCGCGTATGGCGCCGCGCTGCACGCTTTTGATCTCCACGTCGATTCGATCGTCGAGTACGCCGCGCACGGCGCGTCGCAACATGTTCCCGTCGCCTCCGGCGTCCACCAGCGCTCCGAGCAGCATGTCGCCGCTCGCGCCGCCTATCGGCTCGAAGTACGCTATTCGCATGTCGCTTCCTCCGCGTCCGCCGTAAAAGATAGCGCGGAGAGCCGCGCCATGCAAGACGCAAATGCTTCGCTCAAAACGACGCCAATCGGGCGAGCGCTCATAATCCTTATAAGGAAAAGTTGCGGCAACACACGACCGTGAGCGGCGTTTAATTCTTCAAACGTTTTGTGGAGGGCTCGGAGATGCTGCGAAAGGTCGTGTTGCTGATCGCGGCCGCGGCGCTGCCCGCGGCGCTCCTCGCGACGGGCGCGGAAAAAGACGATCCGGAAGCCGCGCGTTTCGAGAACGCGATGAGAACGATCCATCAGATGAAAAGGAAGACATCGTTTCTCAATCTCTTCAACGGCCTGTACTTGAGCGTGGATCAGTTGAGAAAGTTGATCGCCGTCAACGAGGAGTACAAGAAGGACAGAGAAGAGCATCGCAGGAAGGTGCTCGAGAAAGCGGAGGAGTGCGCGGAAATTCTGCAGCGCTGGGTCGAAGCGCTGGAGAAAGGCGATCTGCCGAAGGATCTCATGCGCAAGGCCGGTCACGCGGATCATCTGGTGACGGTGGCGACCAGAAGAATGGAAGGTCTGCGGGCGAAGTACAAGGACAGAGTGGAAGCGATATTCACCGACGCGCAGAAGGAGGTGATAAGGACGTTCAAGCCGTGTGTGGTGCCGCCGAGGAACCTCAAGGATCCGGTACGCGCGGGCCAGGCGGACAGCGGCGGATACGGCGCGAAGACGCTGGAGAGACTGCGCCGGATGCCGCCGCGACGTTTCTGGCGCGAACTGGACAGAATCGTCAACAACTCGATAGAGGGTTACGCCAAGAGGCATCCGATGACGGAAGAGGACAAAGCGGCCGAGTACAAAAGGCTTCGTGAGTTTCTGATCGAGGTCTACGAAATGAAGGATGTCGACTTCGAGATGAACAAGGAGAAACTGGCCCGGGAGGCGAAGGTACGCGACAAGGGACATACGATTCGCGAGGAGATAGAGAAACTGCAGAAGGAGTTGAAGGGCTGGGACGAGAAGGCCCGGCCGGGCAGTTCGCCGGTCGCGAGATGGTTTTTGAATCCCGCGATGCTGCCTGTGATGAAGGAGCGACTCGCGGCGCTCGAGAGCGGAGACGCGACGCCGTCGCCGGAGTCGACGAAGTCCGCCGGCGACGGTCGATAGCGGTTCGGTGACGAATGGAGGAGCGGCGAATGAGACGAGTGACCGTTCTGGCGGCCGTCCTGACGCTGGCCGCCTGTCTCGCGGCCGGCGGGGACGAAGACGATCCGATGTCCGTCGTTCGGGCGCTGAAGGAGCGATTCGACAGTCTGCACGAGCAGACCTCTTTCTACAATCTGATCAACGGCCTGAATCTGGACGCGAAGCAGATGCGCGAACTGTTGGAGATCAACCGCCGGTTCGAGCGCGAACTCGAAGGGCGTCTCGAAAAGATGAAGGAGGACTGGGGCAGGGCGCTGGAGACGATCGAGCGCTGGCGCGACGCGGTACGCGAGCAGCGACTCCCGGAGGACCGGATAGCGGAGGTGCGCAAGGCCGTCGACACGGTACTGGAGTACGGCCGACGGTCGGGCGAGATACTGAGGGGCTACAGCAAGGAGTTACGCGCCGTCTTCACGGACGCGCAACGGGAGATAATCTCGAATTTCGAGCCGTGCGTGATACCGCCGGACGACCTGCGCGACCCGGTACGCGCCGGACAGGCGCGTTCCTCCGACGAGTTGGTGAAGGCGATGCGCAGGATTCGAGGGGTGCCGAAGTGGGGTCGCGCGCGCGCGATCGAGTGGGCGACGGAGAAGTTCGTGGAGTGGGAGACGCGACTGGCGCGTCTGACGGAAAAGGAGCAGGCGGAGGAGCGCGGACGCATAGCGGCTCTTCTGCGGCGGGCGTGCGGGATGAAGGACGTGGACTTCGAACTGAACAAGGAGAAACTGTCCGCGGAGTTTCTCGAAGGCTCCGCCTACGAGAAGGTTCAGGCGCTCGCGAAGAAGATGGAGCAACTCGCCGAGCGGTTCAGCGAGGCGATGGCCGAGCGGGGCGCGTGGGCTTTCGATCGCTATCTGCGGTACTTTTTGAATCCGGCTCTGGTGGTTCCCGCGCTGAGCGAGCGACTGGAGAAAGTTCAAAAGGGTGAGGAAAAAAGAGAGGAGAAGGAACGAGACGGCGCCGCGGGCGGCGCGAAGGACGTTCGTCCGTGACGGAACGCCCGTATGGTGCGGTCGTGGACGTTTGAGGACCACATTGGAGGACGGCTCATGAGGGGTCTGGTCTTGATTACGGCGTTCGCCGCGGCGGCGGTCGCGATCGTCTGCGCGGCGCCGACGCCGTGCGACGACGTGGAGCAGATGTCGAGGCGCTGGCAGACGCTGTTCAAGAGGACGTCTTTTCTGAACCTGGTGAACGGTCTGCATCTGAGTCGCGGGCAGATGGTGAAACTGGTGACGGTGAACGAGAAGATGCGCGAGGAGGTGATGAACGTGGCGAAGGAGTACAAGATCAAGATAGCGCGCGCGGTCGATGAGGTGGAGGACTGGATAGCGGTCATAAAAGACGCGAAACTTCCGCAGGAGGCGCTGAGGCGCGCGGCCGCGGCGGACGGCGTGATGGTCCGCTTCCACAGCGCCCTGCACGGACTGGTCGCCAGGTACGCCGAGTCGGTCGAGGCGGTCTTCACCGACGCGCAGAAGGACGTGATAGAGAACTTCTCGCCGTGCGTCACGCCGCCCAAGAATCTGAAGAATCCGGTACGCGCCGGACAGGCTCGCGAGAACGAAAAAATCGTCCGGGCGTTTCGCTATCTGCGTTCGCTGCCGCCGCGGCACCAGAGACGCGGTATAGAGAGAGGCGTCCGGCAGATGCTGGAGTTCGAACGCGAGCACGGCGTGAGCGAGGAGGAACTGCGGCAGGAGGAGGAGCGGATTCGGACGCTGCTGGAGAAGATATGCAAGATGAAGGAGGTGGACTTCGAACTCGAGAAAGACAAACTGGCCGACGAATTGATAGACGGCTCTTCGTACGAGAGAGTGAAGAAACTGCACAAGGAGCGCGTCCGCATAGATCGGGAGTTGTCGGAGACCATGCGCAAGCGGCACGCGGCCTCCGGCGATCCTTACGTTAGATTCTTTCTGGATCCCGGCGTGGTGATTCCGATACTGAAGTACCGGATAGCGCTTCTGGACGCGGAGAACGCCGAGGATCGCGCGAAAGCGGAGGAGAAATGCGCCGGCGTTCTTCTGGAGGAAGCGAAGGACTACGTGTCACGCGAGAGGCTGCGCGACGCGCGCATGATTCTGGAAGAACTTCTATCGAAGTATCCGCGTACCGAATGCGCCGAGCAGGGGCGCGAACTGAAGCGCAAGATCGACGAACTCCTGCCCGACGGCGAGACCTGCGCGTCGCCGAAGCGGAAGTGAGCGGCGTTCGGGCGGACGGTGTGGAATTGGACGCAGGTGACGGCGTATCATAATGGGGAGTGGTTTGGAGGAGGAGGTTGGTGAGCGAGGAGTTGATGAGCCGGCGGGAGTTTCTGAGGCGCGCGGCCGAGATGGGTGTCGGCGCCGTACTCGCTTCGGTCATGCTGGAGTTGCTCGGGCCGATGGAGGCGCTGGCCGCCATCGAGGCTTACAAACCGGTTCGGTTCCAGAAAAAACTGCCCGCCAACAAGGCCCAGTGTCTTGTCTGCCCGTTCAACTGCAAACTGGTCCTGGGAGAGGTCAGTCAGTGCCTCACCAAGGTCAACAGGGCCGGCAAGGTGATGACGTTTGCGTTCAACAATCCGTCCATCATATCGGTGGACCCCATAGAGAAGATGCCGCTCTACCACTACCGCCCCGGCGCCGAGACGCTTTCGCTGGCCGTCGGAGGCTGCAACCTGCACTGCATCTACTGCCAGAACTGGCAGGAGTCGCAGAAGAGTTCCAAAGAGCAGCGCACCACACGTCTGACCGGCGCCGACGCCATGAAAGCGTTGAAGAAGAAGGACCTGCACGTGCTCGCCTACAACTACACCGAGCCTGTGGTCTTTCTCGAGTGGATAGAGATTCTGTCGGCGGCCGCGGCGAGAAGGAAGATACCGTCCGTCGCCGGCACCGGCGCCTACATCAACAAGAAGCCGCTCAAGCACATGTGCAGGTACGTGGACGCGTTCGTGGTGGGCCTCAAAGGCTTCACGGAGGAGTTCTACAGGAAGGTGACCGGCGCGAGTCTGAGACCGGTTCTCGACGCGCTGGTGACGATAAAGGAGGAGGACAAACATCTGGAGGTGGTGACGCTGATAGTGCCCACCCACAACGACGACATGAAGAAGATCAAGGAACTGGTGCGGTGGGTGAAGAAGAACCTCGGCGAGGACACGCCGCTGCACTTCTCACGATTCGTTCCGATGTACAAGTTACGCAATCTTCCTCAGACGCCGTTGAAGACGCTTGAGAACGCGCGCAAGGCGGCTCAGGACGCGGGGTTGAGATACGTCTACATTGTGAACCTGTCGCCGCATCCCGGCAACGACACCTACTGTCACAAGTGCAAGAAGCCGCTCATCAAGCGGGTGGGACTCAAGATTCTGCGCAACGACATCAAGGACGGCAAGTGTCCGCACTGCGGCGCCAAAATTCCCGGCGTCTGGGACGAGACCGAATGAGACTTCTCTTCTTCGCCGTCGGATTTTCCGCGCAGACGGCGCAGGTCCTGATGGTACGTGAGGTTTTCTTGAACTTCCACGGCTCCGAACTGGCGTTCGGAGTGGTTTTCGCCATCTGGCTGCTGTTCGGCGCGCTGGGCTCGTTTCTCGGCACGTTCGTACGGCGACGCGCGCGTCCGTGGCTGAACGCACTTGTGCTGGTGTATCTGGCGACGCTGCTGGGCGCGCTTGTCGGTCTACGTCTGTGGCGCGGCGCGCTCACGACGACCAGCGGGCAGGTGATACCGCTTGCGCGGGCGTTTTTGTGGATGTCGCTGTTCGGCGCGCCTGTGGCGGCGGTATGCGGCGCGCTCTACTCGGTCGCGCTGGCCGCGCAGGAGACCTTCGGCGGACTCGATCCGCGTCGCGCTTACGCGTTCGACGCCCTCGGCGACCTCGTCGGCGGCGCCGCGTGCTCTTTTCTGTTCGTACGGGTGTTTCCGCACACGAGCACGGCCGCTCTTGCGGCGCTGTGTCTGGGCGCGACGCTTCTTGTGTTTTCGCGTCTCCGTCGCGCACCGG